>VAXY01000164.1 GCA_005885085.1 Actinomycetota bacterium
AACCTAACGACGGCCGCTCGTTGGAGCGGCTACGTCGTCTAATTTCGCCGGAGGTTCGCGCCATGGCTTCTGATCCCCATCGATGGAGAGTCCTCGCCGTCGTCGCAACCGCCTTCTTCATGACGATCCTGGACGTCTCGATCGTGAACGTCGCGCTGCCGTCGATCGGACGCGACCTGAGCTTCTCGCAGGCGAACCTCCAGTGGGTGATCACGGCGTATGCAATCGCGTTCGGCGGCTTCCTGCTGCTCGGGGGCCGCGCCGCCGACCTGATCGGACGGCGTCGCGTCTTCATCGTCGGCGTGACGCTGTTCACGCTCGCCTCCCTGGTCTGCGGGCTTGCCCAGAACGAGGGGATGCTGATCACGTCGCGAGCCGTGCAGGGCCTCGGCGGCGCGATCATCTCGCCCGCGGCGCTGTCGATTGTGATGACGAGCTTCGAGGAGGGAGCAGAGCGCAACAAGGCGCTCGGAATCTGGGGTGCGCTCGGCGGCAGCGGCGCTGCGGTGGGCGTGCTCGCCGGCGGCGTGCTGACCAAGTACCTCGGGTGGCAGTGGATCTTCTTCGTCAACGTCCCCGTCGGCGCGCTCGTGCTCGCGCTGACCCCGCGGATCGTCCGCGAAAGCCGCCGCGAGACCGCCGAGCGCCATTACGACGCACTCGGTGCCGTGCTCGTCAGCAGCGGCCTCGCCCTGCTCGTGTACGCGATCTCGGAGGCGCCGAACGTCGGCTGGGCGACCGCGCGGACGATTTTGCTGCTCATCGCCTCGGGCGCGCTGCTCGTCGGCTTCCTGGTCAGCGAGCGCAGGATCCACGACCCGTTGATGCCGTTTCACATCTTTCGCGTCCGCACCGTTGCGGGAGCGAACGCTGTCGGGGCACTCCTCGGCGCGGTGATCTTCGCGAACTTCTTCCTGCTCACGCTGTACGTGCAGGACGTGCTCGGCTATTCCGCTTTGAAGACGGGCATCACGTTCGTCGCGACCGCGGGTACCGCCGTCGTGGCGGCGGGCTTCGCACAAGCGTTGACCACGAAGGTCGGCGCGAAGCCGATCATCGTCATCGGCCTCGCGCTGCTCACGGGGGCCATGATCTGGTACTCGCAGATCCCGGTGCACGGGAACTACGCATCGGATCTCCTGCCGGGTTACCTGATGGTCGGCGTCGGCATCGCGTTCGCGTTCGTCCCCGTTTCGATCGCGGCGCTCGCGGGCGTCGCCGAACGGGAGGCGGGCCTGGCGTCGGGCCTGATCAACACGTCACAGCAGGTGGGCGGCGCAATCGGGACTGCGGTGGCGTCGACCGTCTTCACCAGCCATTTCAAGACGCTGATCGGGGAAGGGAGGCCGAAGCTAGACGCGCTCACCCATGGCTACGGGTACGGCTTTTGGGCGCTGGCGTTCTTCGGTGCTGCGGCGATCGTTGCGGCGCTGACGCTGATCCGGCGGGAGGAGATGGCCGAGACACCCGCGACCGCTCCGGCCGCCTAGACCTTCGCGAGCAGCGCCTCCGAGACCGAGGCGTGCACCGTGAAGTGCCGGTCGAGCCCGGAGATCTCGAGTGCGCGCTGCGTCTCGAGCCCGGGAGCCGCGAGCAGGAAGGCGCGCCGGTTGTTCAGGTTGGCCCGCGCCTCGATCAGGACGCCGAGCGCGGTGGAATCGATGAACTCGACCTCGCTGAGGTCGACGACGACGCGCTGAGGCGAGTCCGCGGTCGCCTCGGCGAGCGCCTCGCGCACCTGCGGAGCGTTGTAGAGGTCCAGCTCGCCCCCCAGCCTGACGACGCACGCCTGCCCCACGGCCTCCACGGCCAGCACCGGCTCCTTGCGCAGCCCGTCCCCCTCGGCCAACTGTCCTCCCGTTTCCTTCGTTAGTTGGACGTGCGCCCGCAGCGGGGTCATGGCAACTCTCTGGCGCCGGGCAATTAGACCACCTGCAGTCGCGGTGTGCAAACGTTCACGCATGGACGTCGCTGGAGTCGCCCGGCGTGCGCGGACGGAGAACTTCCCCGTCGCCTCGCTGCTGTTCCCGCGACGCCTACGGCCGCATCTGCGTGCCGTCTACGGATTCGCACGCCTGGTCGACATCCTCGGAGACGAGGTCGAAGGCGACCGGCTCGCGGCATTGGACGAGCTCGAGGACGAGGTCGATGCATGCTACGACGGCGAGCCCAGCTGGCCGGTGATACGCGTGCTGCAGCCGACGATCCGGGAGTTCTCGCTGCCGCGCGAGCCGTTTCTCCGGCTGATCGAAGCGAACCGCATGGACCAGCGCCTCGCGGAGTACGCGTCGTGGGACGAGCTACGCGAGTACTGCCGGCACTCCGCGGATCCTGTCGGGCGGCTCGTGCTGGGGCTGTTGCGCTTGGACGGCGACGCGGGGCTCGTCGCAGCGAGCGACGACGTCTGCACGGGCCTCCAACTCGTCAACTTCCTGCAGGACGTGCCGCGCGACCTCGCGCTCGGCCGGATTTACCTGCCGCGCGACGATCGTGAGCGCTTCGGCGTCACCGAGCTCGACCGGCCCAGCCCCGCGCTGACCCGGGTGTTGCAGTTCGAGGCTGAACGGGCGCGCGGGCTGCTGGCCAGGGGTCAGGTCTTGCATTCGCGCATCGGCGGGCGCGTCGGACGCGCGGTCGGGCTGTTCGCCCGCGGCGGGCTCGCCGCGCTCGACGCCCTCGAGGCCGCACGCTGGGACATCTTCACGCAACGCCCCCGCCCCTCGCGGGCCCGGCTCGCCCTCGCGGCCTTCGCGCGATGACGACAGCGCGCGCCTACGCCGAGGTCGAGCGCCTGACGCGCCAGCGCGCGCGCAACTTCGCGTATGGGATCATGGTGCTGCCACGCGAGAAGCGGCGTGCGATTGCCGCCATCTACGCCTTCGCACGTCGCGTCGACGACATCGCCGACGGAGACCTCGACCCGGAGCGCAAGCGAACGCAGCTGCACGAGCTGCACGCGGCGCTCGACGGCCCGGCGCGCGACGACGCCATGCTCGTCGCGCTCGCGGACGCGCGCACCCGTTTCCCGATCCCTGCGGAGGCGCTCCACGCTCTCGTCCATGGAGGCCTGCAGGATCTCGACCAGTCGCGCTACGCGGACTTCGAGGAGCTGCGCGGCTATTGCACCAAGGTCGCTGGCGCGGTCGGCGTCTGCTGCGTCGCGGTGTACGGCTCTGAGGACGTCGAGCGCGCCGAGACGCTCGGCATCGCGCTGCAGCTGATCAACATCATCCGGGACGTGGCAGAGGACTGGCAGCTGGGGCGCGTCTACATCCCGCAGGACGAGCTCGCCTCGTTCGGCGTGTCTGAAGCGGACATCGCCGCGGGGGACGCGTCAGCTGCCTGGCACTCGCTGATGACGTTCCAGGCCGAGCGAGCGCGCGCATATCTGCAGGACGGCCTCGGCCTGTTGCGCTCGCTCGACGGTCGCAGCGCGCTCTGCGTGTCGACGTTCGCCGGGCTGTACCGGGCGACGCTCGAACGCATCGAGGCCCGCGGCTTCGACGTCTTCGACGGGCCGCCCCACCTGTCGACGCTGACGAAGCTGCGGATCGTCGGACAGGGGCTCTGGTGAGGGCGGCAGTCGTCGGCGGCGGCCTCGCCGGGCTCGCGGCGGCGCTCGAGCTCGTCGACGCCGGGCACGAGGTGATGCTGTACGAGGCGCGCCCGACTCTGGGCGGCGCAGTCCAGACACTGCCGGAGCGCGACGGCGATCCCGCGCCGCCGCCCGACAACGGCCAGCACATCGCACTCGGCTGCTTCACCGAGTACCTCGCGTTCCTCGACCGCATCGGCGAAGGCACGTCGTACGTGCGGCGGCCGCTCGTCCTGCCGGTGATCGCGGAGGACGGCCGCCGCGCGAACGTGAAGCCGAGCCTGACCGCGCTGGTCTCCTACTCGCACCTTCCGCTCCGCGACCGGTTGCGGATTCCGGTCGTGGCCGCGCGGTGCCGCAAGGCGCGGGCGCGGCCCGGGGAAACGCTCGGCACGCTGCTGCGGCGGCTCGGCGCGAGCGACGCGGCGGTCGCGCGCTTCTGGGATGTCTTCATGCGTCCGGCGCTCAACCTGCCGGTCGACGAAGTCGACGCGGACGCAGGTCTGTTCACGGTGCGGACGGCGCTGCTTGGCCCGCGTGCGAGCTCCGACCTGATTCTGCCTGCGAGACCGCTCGGCTGGATGCACGGCGATGCCGCGGGTCGCGCGCTCGAACGGGCGGGCGCGACGGTGCACATGGGAACGCGCGTGGACGATCTCGACGACCTCGACGCGGACGCGATCGTCGACGCAAGGCCGCCGGAAGACGTCGAGCACTCCCCGATCGTGAGCGTCCACCTCCTGTTCGACCGCAGGCTGCTCGGCACGCCCTTTGCGGCGCTGCTGGGGTCCGATGCGCACTGGATCTTCGATCGGGGCGTTCTGACCGGCCACGAGCCGGAGCAGGGCCAGTACCTGACGGTCGTCTCCAGCGGCGTCCCCGAGCTGATGGAGATCCGCGGCGGCGACCTCGTCGAGCGGATCGCGACGCAGGTGACCGAGCGCTTCGGCGCAGCGGAGGTGTTGTGGTCACGTGTCAGCCGCGAGCCAAGGGCGACGATCGCCCTCCGTCCGGGAACGGAGCGCCCGACGGCCCGCACATCGAGCGCGAATGTCACACGCGCGGGCGCGTGGACCGCGACCGGCTGGCCGCCGACGATGGAGAGCGCCGTCCGCTCCGGCCGGACGGCCGCACGGCTGTTGTCCGGCGTGACAACCAAGGTAAGGGCATGACGGTAGCTGCATGACGGTTGTGCAGGAACTGACGGCACTCGACAACGGCGTCGAGCGCGCGGCCGAGCGGCTGCTCGCGCTCCAGCATCCCGACGGCTGGTGGAAGGGAGAGCTCGAGTCGAACGCGACGATGATCGCGGAGCATCTCTTTCTGCTCCACTTCCTCGGCCTGCGCGATTCCGAG
>VAXY01000165.1 GCA_005885085.1 Actinomycetota bacterium
CGGCGAGCTGCAATTTCCGGGCGGCGCACCGATCTCACGTCTCGAGATCGTCGTCGAGATCGGCAGGGCCGGGCCGGCGACCCACAAGAAACCGGGCCTCTCGTTCATCCGCGTCATGCCGAGCGTGTTCGAACCGGAGTGGACCGGCGAGATCGACGGCGAGGTGCAGAACGATGACCCGGCGAAGACGATTCAGTACGTCGAGCTGTCCGGAGTTGTGTTCGACAGCAGCGGGAACATCCTTGGCGGCGGGACCGGCTTCGCGGTCGCCACGCTTCCGCCCGCCGCTCGCATGGCTATGAAGATCTCGAACGGCCTCAACTCGATCCTCTACGGCAAGGCGGCGTCCGCGATGGTGTCGGTCGTTCCGCACTACCTGCAACAGCTCCCCTAGATCGCAAAGAATCGGGCCGTGGACATCGTTCCGCGACCGATCGCAAAACGAGCGCTCGACGTCGCCGTTGCCCTGGCGCTGCTCGCCGGCTCGTTGCCGATCGTCCTGCTCGTCGTCGCGGCGTACGCGCTCGACGTGCTGCTCGTCCCGGGCGACCGCGGTGGGCTCTTCTACCGCGAACCGCGAATCTCGCGCGGCCGCGAGTTCGGTCTGATCAAGTTCCGGACGCTCCGCCACGACGTCCTCGGAGACGCAGGCGGTCACGCGCGCCCGCACGAGGCCGACCCCGAGAATCTGACCTGGCTGGGCCGCCGGCTGCTGAAGCCCTGGTACCTGGATGAGGTTCCACAGCTCCTGAACGTCCTTCGCGGCGACATCAGCCTCGTGGGCCCGCGGCCCTGGCCGCCCGCCATGGTGGAACGGCAGCGCGCGCAGGGCCTCAGGTACCGCGACGAGATCACCGCCGGCCTGACCGGCACGGCCCAGGTCACAAAGGGGCAACGCCGGCCGTACGCCGATCTCGACCTCGCGTACGTCAGGCTGAGCCGCACGCTTTCGACCTGGGCACTCGTGCGTTACGACCTCGAGATCCTCGCGCGGACGGTCGGCGTGATTCTGCGCCGAGAGGGCTTGAGTTACTAGGGCTTGTGGAGACGTTCGGATTCGATCCGACTCGCTGGAAGGTGGATCGCTAGCCGGATTCCTCCGGCGTCACGTACGCCGAGCTGATGCCGCCGTCGACCACGAACGTCGCGGCGTTCACATACGACGACTCGTCGCTGGCGAGAAAGAGTGCGGCGTTGACGATCTCGCGCGGCTGCGCGAGGCGGCCCATCGGGATGTGGACGAGACGGCGTTGCGCGGCCGCAGGGTCGTCCCCCCAGATCGCGAGCAGCAGGGGCGTCTCGACAGGCCCTGGGCAGAGCGCATTGACCCGGACACCCCGGCGCGCGAATTGCACGCCCAGCTCACGGGTCATCGCGAGCACGGCTCCCTTGGAGGCCGTGTACGAGATCTGCGAGGTGGCGGCGCCGAGCAGCGCCACGAATGAGGCGACGTTGATCACCGATCCCCCGCCGCGCTCGAGCAGATGGGGAATGCCATGCTTGCAGCAGAGGTAGACACCGCGCGTGTTGACGGCCTGAACGCGGTCCCAGGCCCCCGGATCGGTCTCGAGGATCGACGCGTCGTCGCCAGGCGCGATGCCGGCGTTGTTGTAGAGCACGTCGATACCGCCGAAGCGATCCGCTGTCGCGGCGTACATCGCCTCGACACTCGACGAATCGGCGACGTCGACCTCGAAGAAGAAGGCGTCGCCGGCGCCGGCCGCGGTCTCCTCCCCGCCTTGCCGGTCGACGTCCGCGACGCAAACCCGCGCACCCTCCGCGCAGAAGAGGAGGGCGGCCTCGCGACCCATGCCGCCGGCCGCGCCCGTGATCACCGCGACCTTTCCCTCGAGCCTTCCCATCAGGCGTCCGTGGCCGGATCAGCTACGCGCACGGTATTCCCGGGCCTCGCGCACGAGCTCGTCGAAGAGACGCGCGTCCTCGCCCGCCTCCGGATGCCACAGCACGCCGAGCGCGAACCGCTGCTGCGGATCCTCGACCGCTTCGATCGTGCCGTCCTCGGCGTACGCGGCGACGCGCAACCCGTCCCCCACGCGACCGAAGCCCTGATGATGGTGCGACTTCACCGGCGCGTGCTCGCCGAGAAGCGACTCCAGACGGGTTCCCTCCTGCAGCGTGACGTCGTGATCTGCGAACGTCCCGGGCGTGTGCTTGTGCTTCTCGTCGCCGACGACGTCCGGGAGATGCTGCACCAGGTCGCCGCCGCGAGCGATGTTCAAGACCTGGCTTCCGCGGCAGACCGCGAGCACCGGCATGTCGCGCGCGAGCGCGGCCTCGAGCAGTGCCAGCTCGGCGCGGTCGCGGTCGGGATGGACGCCGAACGTCTGCTCGTGAGGTTCCTGGTCGTAGAGCTCGGGGTCGAGGTCGGAGCCGCCGGAGAAGAGCAGGCCGTCGAGAGCGTCGAGGGTCTCTGCGATGGCCTCGTCGCTCGGGGGCACGAGCAGGGGCCTGCCACCGGCGCGCTCGACCGCGGCGACGTACGCGGCCGGGACCAGCGCCGCTTCGGTGTCCCAGTAGCCCCACTTCGCCGCCGTGACGTACGTCGTGATGCCGATCACAGGTCTAGCCACGTTCGTACAGGCGCTCGCGCTCGTAAGAGGTGACGGCCTCGTCGAAGAGGCGTTGCTCTGTCCGCGCGTAGTTCAGATAGTGGTCGATGACGTCGCCGCCGAGAGCGGCCCTGGCCATCGTCCCCTGCTCCAGCGCGTCGATTGCTTCGCGGAGGGTCGACGGAAAGCGCTCCGCGTCCGACTCGTACGCGTTCCCCTCGAGTGGCGCGGGCAGCTCGAGGCCTTGCTCGACCCCGTAGAGTCCGGCCGCGATCAGGGCCGCGAACGCCAGGTACGGATTGACGTCGCCGCCGGGAATCCGCGTCTCGATGCGGGCCGCGGGCCCGTGGCCGACGATCCGAAACCCGCACGTCCGGTTGTCGTGGCCCCAGGCCAGCGTCGTCGGAGCCCACGATCCTGCCGCGTAGCGCTTGTACGAATTGATCGTCGGGGCGAGGAAGACGGCCAGCTCACGTGTGCAGGCGATCCAACCGGCGAGGAACTGCTTGAAGAGCTCCGACTCACCGGCAAAAGCGTTCTCCCGATCACGCCAGAGGCTCGAGTGGATGTGGCAGGAGCTGCCGATCCACGTGTGGTCGGGCTTGGCCATGAACGTGATCGAGCAACCGTTCAAATGCGCGATCTCCTTCGCACCGTTCTTGTAGACCGCATGGTTGTCGGCCATCGCGACGGCGTCGGCATAGCGGAAGTTCACTTCCTGCTGGCCGGGCCAGGCCTCGCCCTTCGAGCTCTCGACCGGGATGCCGGCCGCGTGCATTCCGTTCCGGATCTGACGCAGCAACGGCTCGTCGTAGGTGGTCGCGAGCACGTGGTAGTCGAGGATGTACGGCACCGACGGAGTCAGGTCCCGGTAGTGCTTTGCGTGCGCCTGCTCGTACGTCTCCCTGAGCAGGTAGAACTCGAGCTCCGACCCGAACATGGGCTCGTACCCCGCCGTGCGAGCACGGTCGACCTGTGACTTGAGGACCTGACGCGGCGACGGCGTGACCGGGGAGCCGTCGTGCCAGACCACGTCACACAGGACGAGGGCCGTCCCCTCGAGCCACGGGATGCGCCGCAATGTGCCCAGGTCGGGACGCATGCCGAAGTCGCCGTACCCCTGGTCCCAGCTCGCGATCGAGTAGCCGGGAATCGGCTCCATCTCCATGTCCAGCGCAAGCAGGTAGTTGCAGCCCTCGACGCCGTGGTCGGCAACGCCTTCGTCCAGGAAGTACTGCGCGTGCACGCGCTTGCCGAGCAGCCTCCCCTGCATGTCGGTGAACGCGACCACGACCGTGTCGATCGACCCGGCCTCGATGTCCGCTCTGAGCTCGTCCGGCGTCAGCATCGTTCACACGGAGGGAGCCGGACGGTGACCGGCTCCCTCCATTGCGATCGAGTCTACGACGCAGGCGTCGCCACGGGCGGCGCCACCGTCTCGCCGTAACGGGCCTCGATTCGCGCCAGATCCTCTTCGGATCCCTGGACGACCGGACCCTTGAACCAGTGCCGCGCCGACACGAGCCACCAGCCGCCGACGAGCAGCAACGTGCCGATCACAGCGATCGGCGCGTAGTTGAAGCTGAGCCACGTGAACCCGTGCTTGAACGGGATCCCGGTCGGCGTGATCGGCAGGATGAACAGCACCGAGATGAACGCCACCCAGAGGACGGCGATCGTCCCGATCGGCCTGTACCAGCGCCCGAGCGTCCACTCGCCCGGCTCCCACGAGTCGCCCTCCCGCAAGCGCAGGAAGATCGGCAACGCGTACGCGATGTAGAGCCCGATCGTCGCGATCGACGTCACCGCCGCATAGGCGACGAATCCGGCGCCGACGCCGACGTCCTTCGAGAAGTACGCCGGGAACGCGCACAGGAAGGCGAGCACCGCAATCGCGAGCACGGCCATGTACGGCACGCGCGCCGCGTTGAGCCGCCGCCAGATGCGATGCCCGGGCGTCGCGCGATCGCGCGAGAACGCGTACAGCATCCGCGAGGCGGACGTGATCGATGACATCCCGCAGTAGAGCTGCGCGACGACCGTGATGAAGAGGGTGAATTCGGCGGCCTTCGTCCCCAGGGAGTCGACCCAGATCTGCTTCACCGCGAAGATGCCCGCGCCGGTCGCCGAGCCGTAGGCCTGGATCGCGAACGTCACGCCCAGCGCGAGGATGTAGTCGAACACGGCTGAGACGACGCACGACATCACGACACCCCGCGCAGCAGAACGGGACGCGTTCTGCGTCTCCTCGCTCATGTGCGCAGACGCGTCGTACCCGGTGAACGTGTACTGCGCCTGCAAGAGGCCGAGCAGGAGGACGAACCACAGCCAGCCGTGCGAGAAGCCGCTGTTGTTGATCGTCTTCGAGAACACAGTCCCGAACGACTGATGGTGATCCGGCTTGAAGATCAGGAAGCCGACGATGATCAGCACGCCGAAGACGTGCCACCAGACCGAGATGTCGTTCAGCA
>VAXY01000136.1 GCA_005885085.1 Actinomycetota bacterium
TCGACGCTGCTGGTGATCGTCTTCTGGAGCGGCGGGCAGTCGATCAACCCGGACTGGCCCGTACCCCGATTGTCGAACGCGACGAGCGTGTAGCCCGGGAACATGTACTGCATCAGGTCGCGGTTGAAGCCCGGCGTCAGGTCGAACGACCCGGCCGATCCCTGGCCCGGCCCACCGGCGATCAGGAACATCGTTCCCCGCGACGTGCCGCTCGCCGGCAGAACCTCGACGTGGAGGCCGACCGTTCCGGGAGTCGCGCCGGTGCGGTCGAGCGGAACCGTGACTGTCCCGCACTCGACGCCGCCGGTCTTGCACGGCGTCAGCACGATCGCTGCCCGGGCCTGCCCTGCGGCGGCGAGGAACCCGGCGGCGACCAAGGCCAGGATGAGACGGCGACCCACGAGGCACGCCAGGGTAGCAGCGCCGGTGTACCCTTCTTGGGCCCGGTATCCGTTCCGGAACTGGAGCTAGAAGAGGTGTTCGACACCATCACGGTCATCGGCTCCGGCCGCGTCGGCTCGGCCGTCTCCGCCAGGCTGCGCGAGCGGGAAATCGCCGTCGGGCCGGGCGGCGGGCTCGTTCTGCTCTGCGTCCCGGACGAGGCGATTCCCAGTGTTGCCCGGGAGCTGCCGGCCGGGCCCTGGGTTGCGCACGTCTCGGGGGCGACGCCGCTGGCTGCGCTGGATCCGCATTCGCGCCGCTTCTCACTCCATCCGCTGCAGACGTTCACGCGCGCGCGTGGACCCGATCAGCTCGACGGCGCCTGGGCAGCCTTGACGGCCGAATCGAAGAAGGCTCGCGAGATCGGTGCGTGGCTCGCGGCGACGCTGGGACTGCGACCGTTCCCGCTCGACGACGCCGCCCGCCCCCTCTACCACGCCGGGGCGGCGATCGCATCGAACTACCTCGTCACGCTGCACGCGGTCGCATCGGAGCTATTCCGCGCGGCGGGAGCGCCGCCGGAGGCGCTCGTCCCGCTGATGCGGCGGACGATCGAGAACGGCTTCGAACTGACGGGCCCGATCGAGCGCGGGGACTGGGAGACCGTGGAAGCACACCGGCGCGCGATCCGTGCCGCGCGGCCGGACCTGGAACCTCTCTACGACGTGCTCGCGGAGGCGACCGCGCGGTGAAGCTCGTCCGCACTGTGGACGAAATGGCACAAGTGGCTCTGAGCCACAAAGTCGGACTCGTCCCGACGATGGGGGCCTTTCACGAGGGGCACCTGTCGCTCTTCCGCGCGGCGCGCGCCGAGTGCGCAACGGTGGTCGTGTCGTTGTTCGTGAACCCGGCGCAGTTCGGTGCGAACGAGGATCTCGCGCGTTACCCGCGCGACGAGGAGCGCGACGCGCGCCTGGCAGAGGACGCTGGCGTCGACGTGCTGTTCACGCCTTCGGCGGAGCAGATGTATCCCGAGGGCTTCGCCACCTGGGTTGACGTCGCTGCGACGGGCGGCGAAGCCGTCGCACGTCCCGGCCATTTCCGCGGGGTCGCGACTGTCTGTCTGAAGCTGTTCAACCTCGTTCGCGCCGACGTCGCGTACTTCGGCCAGAAGGACGCGCAGCAGGCCGCGGTGCTGCGGCGGATGGTGCGCGACCTCAACGTCCCGGTCGACCTCCGTGTGCTGCCGACCGTTCGCGACGAGGACGGACTCGCGCTCTCGTCGCGCAACGCCTACCTGTCGCCGGAGGAACGCGAACAGGCGTTGGCGCTGCCGCGTGCGCTCGAAACGGGGCGGTCGGCAGCCGACCCGGTTGCGGCGGCGCGCGCCGCGCTCAACGGCCTCGATCCCGACTACGTCGAGGTGATCGACGTCGGCGACGCGCGGGTGCTCGCCGCCGCCGCACGCGTCGGCTCGACACGGCTGATCGACAACGTCGTTCTGGAAGGAGAGCTGCGATGAAGCCCGGCAAGCTGACGCTGCCCGAGCTCGCCGCGATGAAGGCGCGCGGCGACAAGATCGTCATGGTCACCGCCTACGACGCGCCCGGGGCACGGCTCGCCGAGCAGGCCGGCATCGACATCCTGCTCGTCGGCGACACGGCGGGCATGGTCGTGCTCGGCCACGAAGGCACCGTGCCGGTGACGATGGACGAGATGCTCTTCCTCACGCGCACGGTCGCCCGGACCGCGAAGCGGCCGCTCGTCGTCGGCGACATGCCCTTCGGGAGCTACCACGTGTCTGACGAGGACGCTGTGCGCAACGCGATCCGCTTCATCAAGGAAGCGGACGCCGACGTCGTCAAGCTCGAGGGCGCGGGGCCCTCGCTTTCGCGCGTGCGCGCGATCGTCTCGGCCGGCATCGGCGTGATGGGGCACGTCGGCCTGACGCCCCAGTCGGAGACGATCCTCGGTGGCTTCAAGACACAGGGCCGCACGGCCTCCAAGGCGCGGCAGCTGCTCGCGGATGCGCTGGCGCTCGAGGCGGCCGGCTGTTTCGCGGTGGTGCTCGAGGCCGTGCCGGTTCCCGTCGCGGCGAGGATCACCGACTCGCTCACCGTTCCCACGATCGGCATCGGCGCGGGCGCTACGTGCGACGGACAGGTCCTCGTCTACCACGACCTGCTCGGCCTGACAGAAGGACGTGCGCCCCGCTTCGTCAAGCGGTATGCGAACCTCGCCGAGGAGATCCGGCGCGCGCTGACTGTCTACGCCGGGGAAGTCCGCAGCGGCATCTATCCCGCCGAAGAGCACACCTACGCGATGCCGGAGGACGAACTGGAGCTGTTCTCAGCCGAAGGCGTAGAGCACGCTCACGGCGAGCGCTAGCCCGGCAGCGATCACCGAAGCGAAGGCGACTCCGGCCAGCGAGCGTCGCCAACTCCAGCCGTGCACGGTGCGGACGCCGACGATCAGCAGCGCAAACGCCCACACGACGAACGCGTAGAACAGCCCGGCGAGGACGATCCCGCCGCCGCGCCCGTCGGCACCGCCGCTGCGGAAGAGGTCGCCGCCGTAGATCGCGATTCGCACCGGCCAGTAGACGACGAGCGCCAGCGCGATCGGAGTAGCGGCGAAGGCGAGTACATGCCGGGCACGGCGAAAGCTGCCGCGGCTGCCGAGCCGTCGCAACGCCACGTGGAAGACCTTGCCTACCACGTAGTAGAGCGTGAAGCCGTAGAGGCCGCCCGCGAGGAACGCCCAGACCGCGACGAGCGACCCGTCCATCTCCACGTCGTCGAGCAGGCCGCTCGCGACCGTCGTCGCGAGCACGGCGGCGATCCCCGCGAGCCAGACGAGCGCACCGGCGACGTCCTGGCGCGCCTCGGCAGCCTCGTCGGAGTCGTCGCGTAGAGCGCCAAACACGGATCGGGGCGCCTGCAGGACGAGCAGCGCCCGCAGGAACCAAACCTTGTCGCCGCCGGTCGTCTCGGCGCGCGCGACCACTAGGCGGCTGCGACCGCAGCTTTCGGCAGGACGTGACGCAGGAACTCGCCGGTAAAGGAGTCGGCCGCCTCGGCGACGTCCTCCGGCGTCCCGGTGGCGACAATCTCGCCGCCGGCCTCGCCACCCTCCGGGCCGAGATCGACGATCCAGTCGGCCTGTTTGATCACGTCGAGGTTGTGCTCGATCACGAGCACCGTGTTGCCGGAGTCGACGAGCCGCTGCAGCACCTCGAGCAGCTTCTCGATGTCGGCGAAGTGCAGCCCGGTGGTGGGCTCGTCGAGGATGTAGAGCGTCTTCCCGGTCGCGATCTTCGACAACTCCGCGGAGAGCTTCACGCGCTGCGCCTCGCCGCCGGAGAGCGTCGTCGCGGGCTGCCCGAGCTTGATGTAGTCGAGCCCGACATCGTGCAGTGTCTGCAGCCTGCGGCGGAGCTTCGGAATCTTTGCGAAGAACTGCAGCGCCTCCTCGACGGACATCTCGAGCACGTCGGCAATCGACTTCCCCTTGAAGCGCACCTCCAGCGTCTCACGGTTGTAGCGCGCGCCTTTGCACGTCTCGCACGGCACGTAGACGTCGGGCAGGAAGTGCATCTCGATCTTGATCTGGCCGTCGCCCTTGCACGTCTCGCAACGGCCGCCGCGCACGTTGAAGGAGAACCGTCCCGGCTTGTACCCGCGTACCTTCGCCTCGGGAGTCATCGAGTAGAGCTCGCGGATGTGGTCGAAGAGCTTCGTGTACGTCGCCGGATTCGAACGCGGCGTGCGCCCGATCGGCGACTGGTCGATGTCGATCACCTTGTCGTAGCACTCGATTCCCTCGCAGCCCGCGTGGTCGCCGGGCTTCGTCCGCATCCGGTGCAGCTTGTTCGCGAGCGCCTTGTAGACGATCTCGTTCACGAGCGTCGACTTCCCGGAGCCCGACACGCCCGTGACACAGACGAACTTCCCGACCGGGAACTCGACGTCGATGTCCTTCAGGTTGTGCATCGTCGCGCCGCGCACCCAAAAAGAGCCGTGATCCTCCGTGCGCCGGTCCGGCACCGCGATCTCGCGCGTGCGCGAGAGGAACTGGCCCGTGACCGACCGCTTGTTCCGCTCCACCTTCGTCGCATCGCCCTCCGCCACCACGTGCCCGCCGTGCTCGCCCGCACCCGGGCCCATGTCGACCAGCCAGTCCGCCGAACGCATCATCTGCTCGTCGTGCTCGACCACGAGCACGGTGTTGCCGAGGTCGCGCAGCCGTTCGAGCGTGCCGATCAGCTTGTCGTTGTCGCGCTGATGCAGGCCGATCGAGGGCTCGTCGAGGATGTAGAGCACGCCGACAAGCTGCGAGCCGATCTGGGTCGCTAGCCGCAGCCGCTGCGCCTCGCCGCCGGAGAGGGTCGCGGAGGCACGGTCGAGCTGCAGGTACCCGACGCCGACATTGTCGAGGAACGTGAGGCGCTCGCGGAT
>VAXY01000137.1 GCA_005885085.1 Actinomycetota bacterium
CTCGGAGTTGTTCCTCGCGCAGCTCGACGATCACGAGCTCGCCGTCCTCAAGAACGCTCTCGACAAGGTCACCGCCGACTGCACATTCGGCTGAGCGGCTGACCCGAACTAACCTGCGGCCGTGAAAGTCACCGCGGAGGCCGCCCGGCGCTTCCTCGTCGCACGCCACCTACTCGCGCCGGCACGTTCCCTCGACGGAGGACCCGACGCGGTTCTGGAAGTCTTCCGCCGCCTCGGGTCGGTCCAGTTCGACCCGCTGGCCGTCGCGGGCCGGAACCACGACCTCGTGCTGCACGCGCGGGTCGCCGACTACGACCCCGGCTGGTGCGACCGGCTCTACGAACGCCGCGAGATCTTCGAGGCGTACAACAAGGGTCTCTCCCTTGTACCGACGAGCGAGTTCGCGTGGTTCCGCGGGACCTTGAGCCGCAACGCGCCGCGAACCCTCGCCAAGAACGGCGACGTGGCCGGGCGCGTGCTCGAGCGGATCCGCGCGGATGGCCCGCTGTCGGCGCTCGACTTCGAGCGCGAGCGCGGGACAGCGACCGACTGGTTCGGGATGGCGACAAACGCCGTACGCGCCGTGCTCGAAGCGTATGCCGTCACGGGTGTGCTCGGCCTCGCGCGGCGCGACGCGAACCGCAGGTACTACGACCTGCTCGAACGGCTGCTACCTGCCGACGTGCTTGCTCGCAAAGTCCCGCTGGAAGAGCAACTCCGGCACAAGCTCCTGTCGCGGTACCGCGCGCACGGTCTGCTCGGCGTCAGCGGTGGCGGAGATGTCTTCGGCGGTCTCGGGCCCGCGAAGCCGGACGCGCGGTGGCCGGGGTACTCAGGACGCAACGCTCTGCGCGAAGAGCTCGTCGAACGCGGAGACCTCGTTTCCGTCGAGGTGGCGGGCATCCGCGGAAAACGCCTTGTCGTCAGCGAGGACGTCAAACTGCTGGAAGCGCCGCCGGACCCGCCGCCTTCCGTCGCCTTCGTTCCTCCGTGTACGTATGGGAGCTCTTCCTCCCACCGGCCAAGCGCCGTTGGGGCTGGTACGTGCTGCCGATCGTTTTCCGGGACCGCTTCGTCGGCCGGATCGAGCCGCGGATCGACCGGGCCGAGGGTCGTGTCGAGGTGCTCGATGTCTGGTGGGAGAACGCGTTCTCGCCACGCCGCGCTGACGGGTTCGTCGACGCGATGCGTGACGCGCTGCGCGCGTACCTCGGCTTCGCGGGTGCCGACAGGCTCGCGTGGGCGTCGCACCTCGGTACCGAGAAGCGGCTGTTTCTGAGTCGGCCGTAAGTCGGCCGCCCGCGAAACAGCAGGCTTGAGGCTACTCCGCAGCGGCTACCTGCGAGCTCGGCATGTAGATACTCGCACCGCCGTCGACCATCAGCGTCGTCCCGTTGACGAATGCGGCTTCGTCCGACGCGAGGAAGAGCACGGCATTCGCCACATCCTCGGGCGCGCAGAGTCTCGGCATCGGATAGCTCCTCGACGCCAGCTCTAGCTTCTCGTGGGTCAGGCCCGCGACCGCGGGCGTGAGAACCAAGCCCGGTGCGACGGCGTTGCAGCGAATGCCGCGTGAACCGTACTGCGACGCCACCGACTTCGTCAGGAGCACGACGCCGGCTTTCGACGCTCCGTACGCCGCGCGTACGCCCCGTCCCATAACACCGTCGATCGACGCGGTGTTGACGATCGAGCCGCCGCCGCGCGCGAGCATCTGCGGGATCGCGTGCTTGCAGCCCATCAGCACGCCCTTGAGATTGACCGCGACCAGCCGGTCGAAGACCGCCATCTCGAGGGTAACGAGGTCGGTATCAGCAGCAGCGGTGGAGGCGTCGGAAGCGTTGTTGTGCAACACGTCAAGGCCGTCGAACGACTCGACCGCCGTCTCGACCATTCGGGCAACGCTCGATTCGTCCGCGACGTCCCCCTCGGCGACGACCGCCCTGCTGCCGAGGTCCCCGGCCACGCGTGCGGCGGCAGATGCGTCGATGTCGGCGACGACAACGGACGCACCTTCATTCGCCATCAGCCGCGCGGTGGCCTCACCTATGCCGCTGGCGGCGCCCGTGACGATCGCGACCTTTCCCTCGAGGCGTCCTATGGCCGTGAGTATGTCATCGGGCTTCCGGCCCCCCGCTCCGCTTGCCCGTCCTTGCTCCTGGTGGCGGCCTCAGCGGCAATAACCCCGAACCTGCTCCGGAAATTTAGCGACGCTGATCGGCTTTTCGAGATACCCGTCGAAGCCTGCTTCGCGGAACGACCTCGCTCGTCGTCAACGACGTCAGCGCAACCACGGGAATGCCGGCGGTGCGGACGTCGTGCTTGAGGCGGCGCGCGGCATCGGTCCCGTCCATGTCGGGAAGCCGGAGGGTACGACCTCGACTTCGGTGTCGGGATCGCCTTCGGCTACGCGACTTGCGGCGAAGTCGGTTTCGAAGGACGATCCGACTACGCAGCGCTCGGTACGGTCACGAACCTCGCGGCACGCCTGTCGGACGAGGCGGCCGGGGGCCAGATCCTCGTTTCGCAACGACTGCTTGCGGAGGTGGAAGAGAACGTCGAAGCGGAGTCGGTGGGCGAGTAGACACTGAAGGGATTTTCCAAACCGCTCCCCGCCTTCAACATTCTCGGCCTGCGCGAGCGAGCAGTCGCGCGCGGCTGAACCTGTGCCGACTCGCTGACCGAGACGTATCCTACGGCCGTCATGTCGGCAGCGATCCGCGTGAAGCAGCAGCCCTGATCGACGTCCACACGCTGACGGACGGCGGGCAGGCGTCGCTCGACGTCGCGCGGATGATCGAGACGTTCGTCGCCGGGGCGCGCACGTCGCTGGAGCTCGCGCTGTACGACGTGCGCTTGGAGGACGAGACCGCCGACGTCGTGCAGGGTGCCCTGGTCGCCGCGCACGAGCGCGGCGTCAACGTGCGGCTGCTCTACAACGTCGAGCGCGCGGACGAGCGCCCGCCGGTGCCGCCGCCGCCGAAGACCGAGCCCGACCTGATCGAGTCGCTGCCATTCGAGACCGTCGGCATTCCCGGCTGGCCCGACCTGATGCACCACAAGTACGTCGTCCGCGATCGCGACGCGGTCTGGAGCGGCTCGACGAACTGGACCGACGATTCGTGGACGCGCGAGGAGAACGTGATCGTGATCGTGCAGTCGACGGGGGTCGCGATTCGGTTCCAGGAGGACTTCTCACAGCTGTGGAAGAAGCGCGAGGTCGCGGCGTCGGGACGCGTGCCGACGGATCCGATTCGCGTCGGCAACGCGGAGGTGGGCACGTGGTTCTCGCCGAAGCGCGGCGAGAAGCTGGCGCACCGGATCGCGCAGGCGGTCGGGAAGGCCCAACGGCGCGTTCGCGTCGCGTCGCCGGTGATCTCGTCCGGGCCCATTCTCGGCACGCTGGCCGAGGTCGCTGCCGACGGACGCATCGACGTCGGCGGCGTCGTGGACGCGACGCAGATCGCCGAGGTGCTCGCGCAGTGGCGCGCGAACGGGAACGACACCTGGAAGATGCCGGCGCTGCGATTCGTGCTCGGGCGCGCCTCGTTCTCCGGCAAGCGCTCGACGCCGTACGCGCCGGGCGCCGTGCACGACTACATGCACGCGAAGGTGTGCGTCTGCGACGACACGGTCTTCATCGGCAGCTTCAACCTGTCGCACTCCGGCGAGGAGAACGCGGAGAACGTCCTGGAGATCGACGACGCTGCGCTCGCCGAGCGGATGGCCGGGTTCGTCGACTCGATCCGCGCGCGCTACCCCGCGCTAGCGCTGGACTAGCTCGCGCGGGTTCGGCAGCGGGGTCAAGACGGGCTCGACCCGCTCCCGGAGGTGCTCGTAGTCGGGCGGGAGGGAGAGCCTCTCGCCAAGGTGCTCGAGCGGCTCGTCGACGGTGAAGCCGGGGCCCATCGTGGCGATCTCGAACAGGACGCCGCTCGGCTCGCGGAAGTAGATCGAGCGGAAGTAGAAGCGGTCGATGATCGGCGTCGGGTGGGCGCCGCTCCCGGCCACGCGCTCGTGCCAGGCCTCGTGTTCGTCCTGCGGGGTGGCCCAGGCGACGTGGTGGACGGTGCCGGCGCCGGGGATGCCCGCTTCCTGCGGCGGCTCGTCGTAGGCGTACCAGGAGCCGCGCTTCGCGCCGCGGACCTCCCACACGGAGTCGCCGTGGGGGTCGAAGGCGAGCGTCTGCTCGAGGAAGTCCCGGCTGGGGCCGGGATCCGCGTACGCACGCACGCCGTCGAAGCCCTGCAGCGCGAGCTCGCGCGGGATCTCCGGGTGCTCGGCCACGAGCGGCTCGTCGTTCGTCTCGACGACGGAGAGCTCGAGCTCGAGGCCTTCCGGATCGCTGAAACGGAGACTGCCTTCGTTGCGTTCGAGGTCGATTCCCTCGGCTCTGAGGCGGTCGCTCCAGAACTCGATCGCGTCCTCCGACGCGACGCGGAAGACGATCCGGTGCACCATGCCGCGGCCGGCGCGGCCCTGGTGCGCGTGCGGGTACTCGAAGAAGGTGAGGTCGCTGCCGGCGCTCCCCTTCGCGTCGGCGTAGAAGAGGTGGTAGACGGTCGGGTCGTCCTGGTTGACGGACTTCTTGACGAGGCGGAGGCCGAGGACGCGGACGTAGAAGTCGACGTTTCCGGGCGCGTCGGCCGTGATGCACGTGATGTGGTGGATGCCCTCGAAGCGCATGCCCGCTCGACTCTAGCGCGGCGGTCATGATCTACGCGTGGAACTGAGTGCGCGTGTTCGCCCCGCTGCCGGAGCCGGGGGCGCCGACGGCGCGCTCGTCCTCTTTCACGGGCGCGGCGCGGACGAGCACGATCTGTTTCCGCTGCTCGATGCGCTGGATCCCGAGCGCCGTCTGGCGGGGGCAACGCCGCGCGGGCCGCTGTCGCTGCTGCCCGGCGGGGCGCACTGGTACGCGCTCGGCGGGATCGGGACGCCGGAGCCGACGACCTTTCACTCCAGTTTCGGCGCCGCGGCGGAGTGGGTCGACGGATTCCTGCGGGAGCACGGGCTCGGGCACGACCGGCTCGTCCTCGGCGGCTTCTCACAGGGCGGCGTGATGGCGTACTCCCTGGGCCTCGGCGCGGGCCGGCCGCGGCCGGCGGCGATCGTGGCGTTCAGCGGCTTCATTCCGTCCTTTGAGGGGTTCGAGCTGGACCTGTCGCCGCCGTTGCCGCCGGTGGCGATCGGGCACGGCACGCTGGACAACGTCATTGGCGTCGAGTGGGGCCGGCGTGCGCGGGCGCTGCTGGAGGACGCCGGCGCCGAGGTGCTGTACCGCGAGACACCGATGTTCCACCAGATCGACCCGGACTTCGTCCACGACGTGTCCGATTGGCTCCAGTTGCACCGTTTAGAGCAACTCAGGCGGGGCACAACAGAGGGCGAGGAAAGGGGGTGATCGCGCATGTCTTCCTACTCACCGACAGCTACAAGAGCACGGCCCGGAATTGGCCTGCTTCCCCTCATCTACATCGTCGTCGGCATCATCGTTGCCGTGACGCACCACTACTGGGCCCATCTACATACGATCAAGCAGGTCGGCTCGGCTCTGCTTGCGACCATTCTGTGGCCGCTGGTGCTGCTCGGCATCAACCTGCACATCCACTAGCGCGGGGCGCTCTCAACGCGGGCGCGTGACCGATTCGCAGTCCCGCGCTACCCGATCGACTCGGTCGGCGA
>VAXY01000157.1 GCA_005885085.1 Actinomycetota bacterium
GATCAGCCAGCACTCCTTCCGGGGGGATCACGGACGCGCGGACGTGGCGGCGCAGTTCCGATGATCCACCGGCCGCACGTCGACTGGTTCGCGCTCGCCCCCGTCAACGCGCTTTTGCTCGCCACCGCCGTCGCCCTGCTTTGCGCGGTCCTCGTTCCGCGCGCACGGCGGCAGGAGATCGCAGCGACGTTCTGCGCGCTCGGCTACGCCGCCGCCTTCGGCTTCGCGGTCACGCTCTACGTGCGCTCGGCGCACGGACAGGGCGTGGTTGCCGACGCGATCCGGCGCGACCGCCTCGCCGAGCTCGCCACGATGATCGTCGCGGGCTCCGGCCTGCTCGCGACCGCGATCTCCTACCGCGAACGCGCACGCAACGATCACGTCGGCGAGTACTACTCGCTGCTCGCCGCCGCCGGCGCGGGCATGGCGTTCTTCGTCGCAGCGAACAACCTGATGACGCTGTTCCTCGCGCTGGAATGGTTTTCGATCTGCCTCTACATCCTCTGCGCGATCGACCGCGACCGCCTCGGCGGGCTCGAGGCTGCGCTCAAGTACCTGGTAGTCGGAGGTTTCGGGTCGGCGGTGCTGCTGTTCGGGTCGGCGCTCGTGTACGGCTCGAGTGGCAGACTCAACTTTGCGGGCATCGCCGCAGCCGGTGCCCAGCACGACGCACTGCTGGTCTTCGGGCTCGCCATGATCGTGGCGGGCTTCGGCTTCAAGGCGTCCGCGGCGCCCTTCCACATGTGGACGCCGGATGTCTACGAGGGGGCGCCGACACCGGTGACCGCGTTCATGTCGGCGGCGACCAAGACGGTCGCGCTCGTGGCCGCGCTGCGCATCCTTACGACCGCCTTTCCCGCGAACGCGCACCTCTGGACCGTCGCGCTCGCGGTGATCGCGGTGTGCTCGCTCGTAATCGGCAACTTCGCCGCGCTCGTGCAGCGAACAGTGAAGCGCATGCTCGCGTACTCGTCCATCTCGCACGCCGGCTTCATGCTGATGGCCGTCGCCGCCGACTCTGCGCTGGGCGCCCGCGCCCTGCTCTACTACCTGATCCCGTACGCGGCGACGTCACTCGGTGCGTTCGCCGTCGTCGCTGCGCGCGAGCGCGAGCTCGGCGTCCCCGTCACCTACGAGAACATGGCCGGCTTCGGCTGGGAGCGTCCGCTGCTCGGGATCTCGATGTGGGCGTTCATGCTCGGGTTCGCGGGCTTCCCGCTCACCGGCGGATTCGTCGGCAAGTTCTACGTCTTCGCAGCCGCGTACCGGCACGGCTGGACCTGGCTCGTGATCATCGGCGTGCTTGCCACCCTCGTCAGCCTCTACTACTACCTCGGCCTCGTGCGCGCGATGTTCATGCGCCGCACGGAGGACCTGCAGCTCGCGCCGATCGGCGGCTCACCGCCGCGCGATGCGCTCCTGCAGACGGCCGTGCTCACGTGCCTCGTCGTCACCGTCGGGTCGTTCTTCGCGGTGCAGCCCTTGATCGACCTCGCGAAGCACGCCTCGAACGCGTTGCCGCTCTAGGCAGACTCGGGCACGGGCTGGCTCGCGCGCGTCCGCAGCGGGCGGGCCGCCCACCGAGGCAGCCACCAGTTCCAGCGGCCCATCAGCCGCACCAGCGCGGGCACGAGCAGGGCGCGGATCACCGTGGCGTCGAAGATGATGCCGGCCGCGAGGCCGATCCCGAACTGCTTGATGTCCGTGCCCGGGCTCGTCGAGAGCACGAAGAACGCGAACATCAGGACGAGCGCCGCGCTCGTTACGAGCTTGCCCGTCCGCGCGAGCCCGAGCGAAATCGCCTTGCGCGTGTCACGCGTCTCGTCGTACGCCTCGCGCATGCGCGTGAGCATGAACACCTCGTAGTCCATCGAGAGCCCGAAGAGGAACGCAAAGATCATCAGTGGGATCCACGGGATGATCGACTGCGTCGCCGGCACGTTCCAGATCGCCTGCGACCCGTGGCCCTGCTGGAAGATGAACACGATGATCCCGTAGGCGCAGCCCAGCGAGACGAGATTCAGGATCACGGCCTTGAGCGGCAGCAGCAGCGAGCGGAAGGCGCGCGCCAGCAGCACGTAGGTGAGCAGGATGACGAAGAGCAGCACGTAGGGGAAGTTCCCGTAGACGGCGTGGACGAAGTCGCGGTCCTCCGGCGCGACCCCGCCGAGGCTTGCACCGGGTGGCAGCGCGTCCTTGACTCGATTGATGGTGCCGCGGACTGCCTTGCTCGAGCCGTCAGCGGAGGGGATCGCCTCGACGAGCGCCAGACCGTCGTGCCGCCAAGACGTCGGCGCCACAGCACCCACGACGCCTGGAACGTGCCGCACGCGTGCGACGACGTCGCCCACCTTGTCTGTCGGCGTGAGGATGACGAACGGCTTGATCACGCCCGGCGAGATCCCGGCGTGCTCGAGAGCCTGCCGGCCTGCGATTGCGTCTCCGCTACCCGGAAAGTCCTTGGCCTGGGCCTCGCTGGGATTCAGCTGGAAGCCGAGCACGAGCAAGACGGCGACGATCGCCGCGCCAGCCGCTGCGACCGGCCAGGGGCGGCGAACGACGAGCTGCGCCCACTTACCCCACCAGCTCTGCTCGGGATCGCTGACGGCGACGAAGCGCCGCGGCATCACGCGCAGCTTGTTGATGCGCGGGCCGAGGAACGAGAGGAGCGCCGGCAGCAGCGTGATCGAGACGAGCACCGAGACGGCAGGGATGAGCATGCCGCCGAGCCCGATCGAGCGGATGAACGGCAGCGGCAGGATGACCATGCTCAACAGCCCGACCGCGACGGTGGAGCCCGACACGATCACCGACCGCCCGGCATGAGTCATCGTTTCCGTCAGAGCCGTCTCGACGTCCTCGCCCTGAGCAAGCTCCTCACGGAAGCGGAAGATCATCAGCAGCGCGTAGTCGATTGCGACGCCGAGGCCGACGAGCGCGATCAGGAACTGCACGACGATCGAGACGTTCGTGAGATACGTCAGGAACCAGACCAGCGTGAACGTGTTCAGGATCGACGTGAGCGCGATGGCGAGCGGGATCCCCACCGCGGGCAGCGTCCCGAAGACGAACATGAGGATGATCAGCGCCCCCACGCCGCCGATCATCGCTTCGGTGAGCACGCTCGGCCCGGTGCCTCCGCCACTCGACGCGTCTTGGAGGGGGAGCAATCCGGTCAGATTTGCTGTGACTCCGGCGGGAGCGTTCGCCTTCAGGGCTGCCCGCACCTCCGAGATGTGGGACGTACCGCTGAAGGTGTTCTGCCCCGGCGGATAGATCTCCGCGATCGTCGTATGACGATCCGCGGAGACGTAGGCCTTGCTGTGCGTGGTTGCGTACGAGCTCACGCGCGAGCCCGGGTTGACGGCGGCCGCCTTCGCGATCGCCTGCCCCAGGTCCTGCTTCGTGACGTCGCCCTTGGACTGGAACACGGCGACGAACGGCGCCTGCTCCCCTGTGCCAAAGGTCTTCACGACCTTCTGATTCGTCTCGTAGGCCGAATAACCGGGGATCGAGAACGACTCGAACCAGCGGTTCGAGACGCGGGCCGCCGCGAACGCGCCGAAGAGCGTCAGGACGACCCAGACGAGAACCACGAACGCGCGGCGCCGATGGACGACGTGGGCAAGACGGGCGAGCACCACTGAGGTTCTACCTGTTGGGCGGGGGCGGACTGCTGGCGTTCTGCGGTGCGGTTAACCGCACCTAAGCGGCCAGACGGTCGGGCTGGGACTCTTCAGCAGCCCCGGGGCGGGAGATCGGACCGGGCGCGAGCAGGGCTCCCAGGAGAGCCCCGGCGTACAGCAGCAGCGTGAGGACGACGGCGGAGACGGCCAGCCGAGGCACCCCGCCGACCACGGCAGGGCTGCGGAGCGCCGCGCTCAGGACGAGCAGTGCCACCGCCCCGGCGGCCGCAAGCGGGCGTAGGCCGCCGCAGCGGGCCTCGAGCGCGTCGCCGTAACACTCGAGCGCAAGCGCGAAGGCGGCCGGGATCGCGGCCAGGAGGAACCCGTGCGCAACGCTGTGACTGCCCGAGAGGTCGGCTACGAGGGCGATCAGCGCAAGCAGGGCCGGAAGCGCTCGGCGGAGCATCCCGGCCAAGCTTCGCCTCAGCCCCGGACGTTCCTTTACGCTCCGCGGCCTCCACCAGAACGAAGGGAGACCGATGGCTGACGCCTCATTGACCTGGCTCGGGCACGCCTCCTTCCGCCTCGACACGCCGGGCGGAAAGCGTGTCTACGTCGACCCCTGGTTCGACAACCCGAAGTGCCCGGACTCGGAGAAGGACCCGGACCGCTGCGACGTGATCGCCGTCACACACGGACACTCCGACCACACCGGCTCGACCGTAGAGCTGACCAAGAAGCTCGGCCCGGTGCCGATCGTCGCGCTCGTGGAGCTGAAGGGCTGGCTCAAGGGGCAGGGCGCGCAGACGGACGACATGCCCGGCCCGAACAAAGGCGGCACCGTGGAGGCCGAGGGGATCAAGTTCACGCTCACGAACGCGTTCCACTCGAGCGCAGCCGACGACGGGACGTACCTCGGCGAGGCGACGGGCATCGTCGTCGAGCTCGAGAACGGCACGAAGATCTACTTCGCCGGCGACACCTGCGTGTTCGGCGACATGCAGCTGATCGGGCGCATCTATTCCCCCGACGTCGCGGTGCTCCCGATCGGCGGCCACTTCACGATGGACCCGCGCGAGGCGGGCGTCGCGCTCGAGCTGCTCGGGACGAAGCGGTGCATTCCCTACCACTACGGAACATTCCCGCTGTTGGCAGGGACGCCGGCAGCCCTCCGCGAGCAGGCGCCCGGCGTGGAAGTCATCGAGCTCCAGCCCGGGGAGACGACAACGGTTTGAGACAGCGCTGGTTCGGAGCGACGCGGACGCGCGTGCCTGAGCTCGCGGTCGACGGGGACGCTCGTGCTCGAGGATGTGTCCGACGCCGAGCGCCTCCACGAGGCGCACGAAGCCGGTCGCCCGATCGTCGTGCGCGCCGCGACGGCGGAAGCGATCAAGGCGGCGCTCTCGCATCCGGAGGTCGCGGTCGCGATCGTCCCGGCGGCCCGCCGAGAGCTACTCGACGTCGATCTCCGCGAGCTCACGTATGGGCCGTAGCGACGTCGTCGCGACGTACTCGATCGTTGCGTGCGACCCAGTCGCCTCGCAATGGGGAGTGGCCGTGCAGTCCAAGTTCCTGGCCGTCGGGTCTGTCGTGCCATGGGCAGAGCCCCACGTCGGAGCCATCGCCACGCAATCGTGGGCGAACCCCCGCTATGGGCCGGACGGCCTCGAGCTCCTTCGCTCGGGACAGACCGCCGAGGAGGCGGTCGCCGCGCTGACCGGTGCCGACGAAGGTCGAGAGCACCGCCAGCTCGGCGTCGTCGACAGCTCCGGGCGCGCCGCGACGTTCACCGGGAAGGAGTGTCAGGACTGGGCAGGTGGCCGAACGGGCGAGTGCTACGCGGCCCAGGGCAACATCCTCGTCTCGGCCGCGACCGTCGACGCACTCGCCGCGACGTTCGAGTCGAATTCCCACCTCGAGCTGGCGGAGCGACTGATCGAGTGCCTCGCAGCCGCACAGGTGGCGGGAGGCGATCGGCGGGGACAGCAGTCGGCGTCGCTCCTCATCGTCCAGAAGGACGCCGGCTACGCGAAGCTGTCCGACACGGTCGTCGACCTGCGCGTCGACGACCACGAGCGTCCGCTCGCCGAGCTGCGGCGGCTGTTCTCGCTGCACCGCCAGCTGTTCGGCGTCACGCCGGAGGAGGACTGGATCGACGTCGACGACACCGTCGCCGAGGAGCTACGCGGCCGCCTGACCAAGCTTGGCTACGGTGGCGACCTCGAGCGCGCCTTCGCGGACTGGGCGGGAACGGCCAACCTCGAGGAACGCGTGGACGGCTTGACCCGCATCGACCCGATCGTCCTCGCAGCGCTGCGCAAGGAGTCAGCCTAGAGGTCAGCGCGGCGCCCGGATACCTGCCAGCGTGACGAACCGGTAACCGCGTGCGCGGACGAGCCGGATCACCGTCGGCAGTGCGTGCGAGTCGATCGTGCTGTGGTCGCGCGACGAGCCGAGGTGCATCAACACGATCTCACCCGGCACGAGATTCGCGAGCACACGCCGGACGGCGCCGCCGACGCTCTGCTGCGACAGCCCCATCCAGCCCCACGTGTCGACGGTCCAACGCACGGACGCGTAGCCGAGGCGATGCACGAGGCGTAACGTCCGGCCGTTGCGCGAGCCATACGGAAAGCGGAAGTACGGATGCGTGTCGCGGCCGGTCGCGCGTTGGATCATGACCGCGGCACGCGTGATCTCGCGCATCGCCGCCGCCGGCGACAGGCGCAGCATGTCGAGATGGTTGACCGTGTGGTTGCCGACCGGATAGCGGCGGCCGATCGCCCGTGCGAGCAGGGGATACGACTGTACGAAGTGGCCCGTGAGGAAGAACGTCGCCGGGGCATGTCCACGGCGAAGGGCGGCCAGGACGCCCTTCGCCCCGTCGTCGTTGCCGCCGCCGTCGAAGGTGAGCGCGACCACGTGCTGTCGCGTCTGGAGCCGGACGATCTCGCCGGCGACGATCGCGGGCGGGAGCGAGAGCATCACGAGTCGCCCGGCAGCCGCACGTCCGGCGCGCGCGCACGAAGCGCAGGGAGGGGATCGGCCGCAGGTTGTGCGACGAGCAGCATTGCTCCGTAGCCGTCGCCGATCAGGGAGTCGACCAGCAGCTGCAGTCCCAGCGCGAGCGCGAACGCCTTGTGCGCATGCTCGCCGCCGAACGGGACGAGCTCTTCTTCGGTCGCGGCGCCTGCAATCACGTCCCCGTAGGTGACGCGTCCCATCGAGACGTCGCTGACGAGCGGGCGGCCGTCCGAGCTCGGGATCGCGATCGCAAGCGGATTCGTCCCGGCCACCTTGGGCCCTCCGTCCGGAGAACCGAGTCGAGGCGGCGACGTTGCGGTCAAGACTGCGATCAACCCGCCGTCCGCCAGGCGGCGCGCCCAGTAGCCGAGCATCCCGGTCGGGAAGCAGTCGTGTGCCACGACGAGCCGCGCAGCTTCGGGCGGATCGTCCAGCTGTCCGTCGCAGATCGCGGCGAGCGTCAGGTAGCCCAGCGCGCCGCGCCCCTCCCAGCGCTCGTAACAAGCCTCGGCGACGACGCACTCGGGCTCGGCGCTCGGGTCGAGACCCTCCAGCGTCTCGAGCCACTCGACCCGTGCGAAGCCGTGCCCACGCTTGCCGCGCCGCTCGGCATCGAGGAAGTGGTCGGCGAGCGTCCGCGCATCCTTGTCGGCGAAGCCGAGCGCGCTGAGCCGTCCGAAGGGATCCTCCGTCAGGAGAGGACGGGCAGCGGCTTGACGATCGAACCGCGGTCGAGCGCGAGCACTGCAGCGGCGATCCGGCGCAACTCGACGGCGCTGTCGGACTCGGAGCCGTTCAGCAGCAGGGGCTCGCCGGCATCGCCGCACTCGCGCAGGAGCGGATCGAGCGGGACGCTCCCGAGCAGCGGGATCCCGAGCTCGGCGGCCAGGCGCTCGCCGCCGCCGGAACCGAACACGTCACCGGCCATGTTCTCGACTACGCCGATCAGTCTCATCCCGGTCTTCTGCGCCATCGCGCCCGCGCGCGAGGCAACCTCCTGCGCCGCCGGCTGCGGCGTGGTCACGACGAGCGTCTCGGCACGCGGCAACAACTGACCGAGCGAAATGGCGACGTCGCCCGTGCCGGGCGGCATGTCGACGACGAGGACATCGAGCTTCCCCCAGTGCACGTCCGAGAGGAACTGCTCGAGTGCACGGTGCAGCATCGGGCCGCGCCACATCACCGGCTGGTTGTCGTCGAGGAAGAACCCGATCGACATCAGCTTGAGGTCGTGCTTCACCGGCGGGACGATCATCTTGTCGACGAGCACCGGCTTCTGGTGGATCCCGAGCAGATGCGGAACGGAATGCCCGTAGACGTCTGCGTCGAGAATCCCGACCTGCTTGCCCTCCTGCGCAAGTGCCACCGCGAGGTTCGCAGCGAGCGTCGACTTGCCGACGCCGCCCTTACCGCTGCAGACGGCGAGCACGCGCGTTGCAGCGTCGAGCGACAGGCCCTGCGAGCGCTCCTGCATCCCGCCGCGGAGTTTGGTCGTCAGCGCCTGACGTTCCTCCGCGGTCATCACGTCGAAGCCGAGCGCGACACGTTCGACTCCCGGCACGTCGCGCAGCACCCCGACGACCTGCTCCTGGAACGAATCGCGTAGCGGACATCCGGCGATCGTCAGCGCGATCGTCACGCGCACGTCGCCGCCGTCGATCTCGACCCCGCGCACCATGTCGAGCTCCGTGACGGGGCGCCGCAGCTCAGGGTCGATGACCCCTTCGAGCGCCCGCATGATCTCGTCGCGGTTCGGCTCCATCCCCGCGCTGAGCGTAGCAATATGCACCTTCGTGACCTGGGTGGCGCTGGTCTGGCGGAACCTGCTGCGGCGCCCGGCGCGTACGGCGCTCACGGCCGCCGGCGTTGCGCTCGGCGTCGGCCTGATCGTGGCGTTGCTATCCCTAGCGACCGGCGTCCAGAACAGCGCCGACGAGCTGATCCACGTTGGCCGTGCGGACTTTGGCCTCTTCCAGGGAGACGTCTCGGACTTCAGCCGCTCGCTGCTGCCGGAGACGATCGCCGACCGCGTCGCCGCGGTCCGCGGCGTGGCCAGGGTTGCGAAGCTGAAGCTGTTCGCGAACCAGGGGTACTTCGTCTTCGGCGTCGCACCGGACGAGTTCGTCTGGCACCGGCTCGTCCTGATCCAAGGAAGATTCCCGCGGGTGGGAGAGGCGCTTGCAGGCGACCACCTGAAACGCGTACAGCTCACGATCGCCGGCCGGCGCTTCCGTGTCGTCGGCAGGTACCACAGCGGCGACGAGTTCGAGGACGCGGGCGCCGTGCTGCCGTTGCACACCGTCGAGCGACTCGCCCACAGGCCGGGCGAGATCACGACCGTAGCCGTCTCGGTCCGGCCGGGCGTGCGGGCGCGCACGGTGGCGCGGCGCGTCGAGCATCGCTTTCCGGGCACGGTCGCCGTCTACGAGCCGAGCCAGGCGATCAGGGTCGACACGTCGAGTCGGCTGATCGTCGAGACGGGCTGGATCATCTCCTTGCTTGCGCTGATCGTCGGCGGGATCTGCGTCACGAACACGATGGCGATGTCCGTGTTCGAACGTGTGCGGGAGATCGGCATCCTTCGCGCGGTGGGCTGGCGCGCATGGCGGATCGCAGTGCTGATCGTGAGCGAGGCAATCGCCCTCTCGCTGCTGGCGCTCGGCGTCGGGCTCGGCCTCGGTGTGACGATCGCCGGATGTCCGCTACGCGATTCGTTCCAGGAGCAGGTCGTCGGGGTGCTGCGCGACGTGCCGGGAGTCGAACGTGTCGCGCTCGGCGTCGCGCTGATCGGTGCCGCGTATCCGACGTGGCGCGCGGTGCGGCTTACACCGATCGAGGCGCTGCGGCGGGAATGACGCGGCCGGCCGCGAAGCGGCCCGTCCGCATCAGCGGACCCGTGGAGGGGGTCCGGGGGAACCGGGAGGTTCCCCCAGCGGAGACGCCCCGACGACCCGGCCGTCGAGCAGCCCGAGGGTGCGGCCGGCACGCGCCGCAACCGCGTCGTCGTTCGTTACGAGCAGCACGGTCATGCCGCGCTCCCGGCGGATGCGCTCGAGCAGCTCGAGCATCTGACCGCCGGTCGCGGAGTCGAGCGCGCCGGTCGGCTCGTCTGCGAGCAACAAGCGCGGCTCGTTCGCGAGTGCGCGGGCGAGCGCGACACGTTGACGTTCGCCGCCGGAGAGCGTCCCGGGGAACGCGTCCGCCCGCGCCGACAGGCCGACCTCGCCGAGCAAGCCTCGTGCGCGCCTGACGCGCTCCGCGCGGGACGCGCCGCGGCCGAGCATCGGCACCTGGACGTTTTCGAGCGCGGTCAGCGTCGGGATCAGGTTGTGAGACTGGAAGACGAACCCGACCGTCGCCGCGCGGTACTCGGACGCGTCGCCGCCGTCGAGCGGCGTTCCATCGACGACGATCGACCCGGAGTCGGCACGGTCGAGGGCGCCGATCAGGTTGAGCAGCGTGCTCTTGCCGCTCCCCGACGGCCCGGTCAACGACGCGAACTCGCCAGGCTCGAGCTCGAGCGACGCCTCGTTCAGCGCGCGGATCCGACCGCCGTCGAACGCCTTGCTGACGCCGTCGACGACGACCCGCGCGCCGCGGCTCAACGCGGTTGGACCCAGTAGTTCAGCTTCACGGTGCGCCCACGCGCCGTGACGAGCGCTTCGAACGTCAGCCGGTGCCCGCGACCCTCGGCCGGGAAGGTGATCTCCTCGCCCTTCCGCTCTCGCCACGTGCCGGTGAACGTGTAGACACGGCCGTTGTCGACCTTGCCGACCGGAACGCCGCCGAGGAGGAGGCGCATCGTCAGCCGGGCGCGAATCGGATGCCCGGTGCGATCCGTGACGCGGATCGAGATCGGCCACGGCGTGTTCACGTGCGGGGTGTGCGTCGGAGCGTGCAGGATCGCCTTGAACGGCAGCGTCAGCGCGACGAGCAGTTCCAGCACGGCTCAATCGTAGAGCCGGTCGAGCGCCTTGGCGGCGGCCGAAAGCGGCCGCGGCTCCTCCAGCACCGGCGCGAACAGGTCGCCGTGCCGGTCGATACGCTCGAGTGCGACCTGCATCGTGAAGTCGCGCGGACGCACGTCGGGCGTCAGCTCGTCCCAGTGCAGCGGTGTCGAGACCGGCGCGCCCGGCTTGGGACGCACGCTGTACACCGAGGCGATCGTCTTGCCCCACCCGTTCTGCCTGTGGTCGACGAGGACGCCCTGCCGCTTCTTCTTCAACCACTCCGTCGTGACCTTCCCCGGATGGCGTTGCTCGAGCAGCCGCGAGGCGCGCTCCGCAAATACATACGTCTGCTCGAACGTCGACCGGCGTGCGATCGGCGCGACGACGTGGATTCCGTCCGCGCCGCTCGTCTTGACGTAGCCCGGCAGCTCGAGCTCGTCGAGGAGCTCGTGGATCAGGTGTGCGACCTCGATCGCGAGCTCGAAGCCGTCGTCCGGCGGATCGAGGTCGAAGAGGACGAAGT
>VAXY01000158.1 GCA_005885085.1 Actinomycetota bacterium
CGTCCTCCATACATGCATAAGCTTTATGCATGGCCAGGACCCGGGTGCTGATCGCAGGAGCGGCAGGTCGGGACTTCCACAACTTCAACCTCGTCTACCGCGGCCGTCCGGAGTACGAGGTCGTCGCGTTCACCGCGACGCAGATCCCGAACATCGACGGTCGCCGCTACCCCGCCCAGCTGGCGGGGTCGTTGTATCCGGAGGGGATTCCGATCCTGCCCGAGTCCGCGCTCGAGCAACTCGTGCGCGAGCACGAGATCGACTCCGTCGTGTTCGCGTACTCGGATGTGACGCACGAGCACGTGATGCACATCGGCTCGCGCGCGCTCGCGTCGGGCGCGTCGTACCACCTGCTCTCGCCCCACGACACGATGCTCACCTCCCGTAAGCCCGTGGTCGCGATTTGCGCCGTCCGCACGGGCTCAGGCAAGAGCCAGACGACGCGCCATGTCGCGCGGCTCTTCCGGGAGCACGCCAAGCGCGTCGCCGTGCTTCGCCATCCGATGCCTTACGGCGATCTCGCCGCGCAGGCCGTGCAGCGCTTTCGACGCCGCCGACGCGACGATCGAGGAGCGCGAGGAATACGAGCCGCACCTCGCGGAGGGCAACCTCGTCTTCGCCGGCATCGACTACGAGCGGATTCTCCGCGCCGCCGAGGAGGAGGCCGACGTCGTGCTGTGGGACGGCGGCAACAACGACACACCGTTCATCAAGCCGGACCTACACATCGTCGTCGTCGATCCGCACCGCCCCGGGCACGAGCTGCGCTACCACCCAGGCGAGACGAATCTGCGCATGGCCGACGTCTGCGTCGTCAACAAGATCGACAGCGCGCCACAGGAAGGAATCGAGGCCGTGCTCAACTCGATCCACGAGAACACGTCGAACGCCCGGGTTGTCCTGGCCGCCTCGCCGTTCGAGATCGAAGGCGACGCGGAGGAGATCCGCGGCAAGCGCGTGCTCGCCGTCGAGGACGGTCCGACGCTGACACACGGCGAGATGACCTACGGCGCCGCAGTCCTGGCCGCCAAGCAGCACGGCGCCGCCGAGCTGATCGACCCGCGGGCGTGCGCGGTGGGATCGATCGCCGAGACGTTCGAGCAGTATCCGAACGTCGGCACGCTCCTGCCCGCGATGGGCTACGGATGGAAGACCTACGCGAAACGATCCACCGCTGTGACGCCGAGCTCGTCCTGATCGGGACCCCGATCGACCTGCGGCGCCTGATCGATCTCGACAAGCCGGCGCTGCGTGTGACGTACAAGCTCCAGGAGATGGGCGAGCCGACGCTCGAGGACGTACTCGGCGAGAAGGGCCTGCTGGAAACCGCGCTCGTGTGAGCGGCACCGTCGTAGCGCTCGGCGGGAACGCGCTGATGCGTCCCGGCGAGCGCGGCACCGCGGCGGAACAGCTGGCGAACTTGCGGCGTGCTGTAGCCGCTCTGAAGCCGCTGTTGCGCGAGCCGCGGCTCGTGCTCACGCACGGCAACGGGCCGCAGGTCGGCAACGAGCTGCTGCGCCAGGAGCGCGCGGCGGACGAGGCACCGCAGTTGCCGCTCTGGCTCGCCGTCGCTCAGACCCAGGCGGAGATCGGAGCGCTGATCTCGGTCGAGCTTCGTCCCGAGCTCGAGGGGCGCGAGCCCGCGTGCGTGCTCACGCACGTGCGCGTCGCTGCAGACGACGCGGCATTCGACCGCCCGACGAAGCCGATCGGGCCGTTCTACTCGGCCGAGCAGGCGGAGACACTCGAGCGCGAGCGCGGCTGGACGCTCGTGGCCGACGCCAACCGCGGACACCGGCGAGTCGTCCCGTCGCCGCTGCCGCTCGAGATCGTCGAGCTCGAGGTGATTCGGCGGCTCTCGGAGACGGCGGTCGTGATCGCCTGCGGCGGCGGCGGCATCCCGGCCGTCCGCCGGGGCGGCCGCCTGAGCGGAGTCGACGCCGTGATCGACAAGGACCGGGCATCGGCGCTCCTCGCTAGCGGGCTGGACGCCGAGCGGCTGATCATCCTCACCGAGGTGCCCGCCCTCTACCGGAACTTCGGCGCGGCCGCCCAGCAGGAGGTGGCCCGGCTGTCCGCCGACGAGGCAGAAGCGCTTCTGCCTCAGCTCGCGGAGGGATCGATGCGGCCGAAGGTCGAAGCCGCGCTCGCCTTCGGGCGCGTGACGTTGATCACGAACTTCGACGCGCTCGACGCCGCGCTGGCCGGCCGCGGCGGAACCCGGATCGGCTGAACCCGCACATTGAAAGGGCGGCCTCCGCCGCCCTTGCCAGGACTCCTCTGGGAGAGGAGTTACTTCTGCTCGGACTTGCCCTCGATCGTGGCGCCGGCGCCGGAGCCGATCTGGATGCGCTTCGGCTTCGGCTGGTCCGGCCTCTTCACGTGGACCTCGAGGACACCGCTCTTGTAGTCGGCCGAGATGTCGCTCTCGGTCACGCCCTGTGGCACGCCGACCGTGCGCGAGAACGTGCCGTAGCGACGCTCGTAGCGATAGAACCGCTCGTCCGACTCCTCCCGGGCCCGCTCACGCTCGCCAGTGATGGTGAGCGCGCCGTCGGCGAGCTCGACCGAGATCTCCTCCTCGGAGATGCCCGGCAGATCGACGGCGTAGACGATCTCGTCCTCGGTCTCCCAGACGTCGAGCGCAGGAACCCAGGACTGGTTCGCGCGACCGTTGCCCTCGAGGAGGCCGTTCATGAAACGACTCATCTCGTTCTGGAAAGACGCGATCTCACCATTTCTCCTCCTTTCACAGACTTTACCCGTGCGCCAGGATAAAACCTGAGTGTAGTGATGTCAAGTCACTCGTGAGAGTAGGATCCAAGCCGGATGATCGCGGTCGCGGACAGCCTGAAGGGACGCTCCTTCACCCGGGTCGCCGACTGGAGCAGGGACGAGGTGCTCGCCGTCCTCGGCCTGGCCGATGAGCTCAAACGGCTCCAGCTGGCCCGCGAAGAGCACCACCTCCTGCCCGGCCGCACGCTCGGGATGATCTTCCAAAAGCCGTCGACGAGGACGCGGGTCTCCTTCGAGGTCGGGATCTACCAGCTGGGAGGCACGGCGCTCTACCTATCGGCGGCGGACCTGCAGCTCGGCCGCGGGGAGACGATCAGGGACACGGCGATCGTGCTCTCGCGGTACCTCGACGCGATCATGATCCGCACCTTCGCCCAGTCCGACGTCGAAGAACTGGCCGAGAACGCATCGATTCCCGTCATCAACGGGTTGACCGACAGTTCCCATCCGTGCCAGGCGCTTGCGGACGTGATGACGATCCGCGAGCGGCTCGGACGGCTCGAGGGCCTGAAGGTGGTGTACCTCGGCGACGGCAACAACGTCTGCGCGTCGCTGATGGTGGCGTGCGCGAAGCTGGGGATGGACTTCGTCGCAGCCACACCGACGAGCTACAGGCCCGACGACGAAGCTGTGCGGGTGGCGCGCGAGGCCGGCGGCTCGGTCGAGCTCCTCGACGACCCGCGCAGCGCAGTCACCGGCGCCGACGTCCTGTACACCGATGTCTGGACGTCGATGGGCCAGGAGGACGAGCGCGAGCAGCGGCTGCGCGACCTGCGCGGTTACGGCATCGATGCCGATCTCGTAGCCTTGGCCGGTGACGACGCGATCGTCCTCCACTGCCTGCCCGCGCACTACGGCGAGGAGATCACCGAAGACGTTCTCTACGGGCCGCGGTCGGCGGTCTGGGACGAGGCCGAGAACCGCCTGCATGCGCAGAAGGCGCTGATGGCGCTTGTGATCAGGTAGAAGCGGCGGGTGCTCCCCCTCCGCGACAACGTCCCGACGCGGACGTTCCCGCTCGTCACGGTCGCGATCATCGCCGTCAACGCCGCGGTCTGGTTCTGGGAGCTGGGCGGGCGCGGCGTCGACTACCACGTCGTCCAGGACGGCTACTACCCGTGCTCCGTGCAAGGGCCGTGCGATCCGATCCGCATCGGCGGCCACGTGTTCGCGCACCATCTGTCGTGGTGGGAGGGGACGTTCAGCTCGATGTTCATGCACGGCAGCTGGTTCCACATCCTCGGAAACATGCTGTTCCTCTGGATCTTCGGCAACAACGTCGAGGACGCGCTCGGCAAGGTCCGCTTCGTGCTCTGGTATCTGGCGGCCGGCGTGGCTGCAACCGCCCTGCAGACGTTCGTGACCTTGCAGTTCGGCACGGTACGCGACGCGAGCATCCCGAACATCGGCGCGAGTGGCGCGATCGCCGGCGTGCTCGGGGCGTACTTCTTGCTGCTGCCACGTGCCCGCGTGCTGACCGTGATCTTCTTCGGCTTCATCTTCTTCCGAGAGATCGCCGCGATCTGGTTCCTCGGGATCTGGATCGCGCTCCAGCTCTGGCAGGGCGGTGTCGGCCTGACCCACCCGGATCAGACCGGCGGCGTCGCCGTGTTCGCACACATCGGCGGCTTCGCGTTCGGCCTGCTGACCGTCTTCCTCGTCGCCAAACGGCGGCCCCTGAGCCCGTCCTACTGATGGCCGCGTTCGAGGAGCACGTACGGCGCGCCCTCGACGCGCTGCCACCGGAGCTCGCCCGGGGCCTGAAGAACGTGGCGGTGGTGGTGGAGGACGAGAGCACCGGCGATCCCGGCCTGCTGGTCCCCTTCGAGGAAGCGCCGTACCTGCCGGCCAAGGTCACCATCTACCGCCGCCCCGTCCAGGCGGCGTTCGGCCACGACCCCGGGCTGCTCGAGCACGAGATCCGCGTCACCGTCCTCCATGAGCTCGCGCACTACTTCGGCCTCGACGAGGGGCGGCTGGCTGAACTCGGCTACGCCTGATGGTGACGGCACTGAACTGGATCACGATCGCGGCCGCCGCGGTGGGCGTCGCCGTGCTCGTCGTTTTCTTCCTCGGCCCGCGGGAATGAGCCGTGCCCGAACGACGTTTTGAGAGACATGAGCCTGACCGAGATCCACAAGGAGATCGAAGAAACAAGCGAACGGCGGACGGAACTGTGGCACAGCCTGTCGCAGGGTTATGACCCGGCCACGGCCGCCGAGCTCAAGAGTCTGAGTCACCAGCTCGACCAGCTCTGGGACGAGGAGCGCACGCTGAAGGCAGCCCTCCGCTTCGGCGACCGCGACCACATCGTCGCCCGAGCGCGCGTCGAAGAGCGACTCGAACGCGCCGCCTAGATCTTCGTTCTCCCTCCGCTCGCGAAGCGAACCTGTCGGCCCCGGACGAGGGATTCTCCGCCTCGCGTCCGGGGCCGACAACGTTGGCGGACGCTCTGCGGCGCCCGACAACCGAGGAGGAGCCGCTGTGCCGGGATCGCACGCAGAAGAGATCGTCGAGGACTATTTCGAGGGGGAGGACTGGGGTGCGCTGATCGACGCCGAGGCCGAGCCGGACTTGGATTTGCCGCCACTGCCGCCGCCCCCGCCGCGTCCTTCGGCCGCCTGAACCGCCTCTACACTGTTCCCCGCACGGGGCGTTAGCTCAGCTGGGAGAGCGCCGGCTTTGCAAGCCGGAGGTCACCGGTTCGATCCCGGTACGCTCCATGACGAGAACCTCTGATTTGCAGATATTTTGTTCTCGCCGGTGTCAGCGCCAACAACAGCGGTGCGAGCGGACCTGCCGATTGCTGTCAGACGTCGTCGAACCCGGTCGAGTCACGTCGATGTGTCAGTCCCAGTCGAGTGACGTCGAGTAAGGAACCGGTCTGGCGGGCCGAAGATCAGGTTCGTAGTCGAGTGAAGCACGGGAGCCGCTCAGCGCTCACCCGGTAGCGAAAGAGGGACGCTCGGCATCTTTCAGCGTCGACTCGAAGAGTTCCCGAACGTCGGCTCGCGCTCCGACGGCGAGCGCCTCGAGAAAAGTCTCCTCGCCGAGCTCCCGTCGCACTCGCTTCTCGGTGTCTTCGAGAACCCGGTAGTGGAACCAGTCGCGCGGTCTGCCGATCTCGTCGCGCAACGCCAGCCTTTTCCCGAGAACATGGGCCGCACGCTCGAAGTTCCGCTTACGGGCGATCAAGATCGCGGTCGGTGTGCAGAGCGTGCAGAAGATCGTCTTGGAGTCGAGGGGGTCCGCGAGCCGGAAGGCGTCTTCCACTAGTTCGACCGCCTCGCCGAACTGCTCCGCCTGAATTCGGATCAAGCTGAGGACCAACGTCATCGCGATGATCTGCTCGACATCACCGCGCGAGCGGGCGATGGCCATGCTCTCGGATGCGAATGTTTCGGCGCCCATGAGATCGCCGACGATGAGCGCGACCCAGGAGAGGTTCCCGAGCGGAACGTCAATCCTGGCCCGGAATGAGGCATCTTCGCCAGCCTCTCCGAAGACGGACACAGATTTGCGCAGGAGCCTTTCTGCTCGGCGGATGTCGTCCTCGCCGATGGCGACGAGTCCGAGGTTGTTCAGACACGCGGCGACCTCCTGGGCGTCGCCTTGCGTCCGCGCCACCGCCAGTCGGCGAGTCGTCATCTCGGCTGTTGCTCGGAGGTCGCCCCGCTGTTGGGCGAGTATGGCCGCGGCCCTGAGCAGCTTGCTCTCGAGGGACGGCGACGCCTTGGGATTGGCGGCGAGCGCACGCTCGGCCCAGCGCAAGCCCTCGGCGAGGTGACCGCGCAAGTACCAGAAGCGCCAGAGCGAGCCGACCAATCGTGCCCCCAGCTCGGCGTCGCCACCACCGAAGCACCACTCGAGCGCAGCTCGGAGATTGTCGTGATCGTCGTCGAGGGAGCGGAGCCAGTTGGCCTGGGCAGGCCCTTCGAGCTCGGGCTCCGTGCGCACGGCGAGATCACAGAAAAAGTCCGCATGCATTCGCCGGAGCGTCTCAACTCTGTCCGTCCGCTCGAGTGCCTCGATCGCGTACTCGCGAATCGTCTCGAGCATCGCATAGCGCGAGCCTGTCGCTGTTGCGTTGTGCTGCAGGAGGCTGTGGTCGATGAGTGCCGAGAGCCTCTCAATCGTCGTGCCGCAGACAGCCTCGGCCGCCTCAAGCGTGCAGCCGCCCGTGAAGACAGCGATGTGCAGCAGGTCGCGCGTCTGTTCTCGGTCCAGAAGGTCGACCGTCCACTCGAGCGTCGCCCTGAGCGTCTGCTGGCGGGCAGGAAGATCCCGAGGCCCTCCCGTCAGAAGCGGGAGGCGACGGTCGAGCCGACCGAGGAGCTCAGTCGGCGTCAGCGTGCGAGTGCGGCTCGCGCCGAGCTCGATCGCCAGCGGCAGGCCGTCGAGGCGTCTGCAGATCTGCCGGATCGCGGCCTTGTCTGCCGGGTCAGGTCTGAAGTGCGGATCCGCGTCCTGGGCGCGCTCGCTGAAGAGAGCTGTGGCGCTGTTCTCGTCCAGTGGCTCGACGGGATAGACGTGCTCTCCGGAGAGATGGAGCACGACTCGACTCGTGACCAGAAGGGTCAGTCGCGGCTCTCTCCCGACGAGGTCGAC
>VAXY01000155.1:0-318 GCA_005885085.1 Actinomycetota bacterium
AATCGTGCGCTGAACGAGCCGAACTTCCAGAAGCGGGTCAAGCTGTACCAGCAGGCGAACGTGATCATCATGAAGTTCCTCCCCGGCGTGCCGTACGCACACGCGACTCCGGCTCTGGGTGCGCAGAAGCGCATCTCGAAGCTGATCGCGACGCCGGTTGGTGGCGTCTGGTTCCAGTTCGCCACAGTCGGAGGTCAGTAGTCAGATAGACGCGCGGCCGGCGGACGACTGAACCATGCTTCGGTATGTCGTTCGCCGGCTGATGCTTCTCGTCCCGATCCTGCTCGGCGTCTCGATCCTGATCTTCTTCTGGATCCG
>VAXY01000155.1:396-8281 GCA_005885085.1 Actinomycetota bacterium
TACGGGCTCGACAAGCCGGTGCCCGTTCAGTACTGGGACTACCTCAAGACGACGCTGAAGGGGCAGCTCGGGACGAGCATTTCGTCGCGGCGCGCGGTCACCTACGAGATCAAGCACCGCTTTCCGGCCACTGTCGAGCTTGCGCTCGCGGCGATGCTGTTCGCGATCGTGCTCGGGATCCCGTTCGGCTATTTCGCCGCGAAGCGCCACGGCGGCGTCTTGGACAACGCCACGCTGGTCGGATCGTTACTCGGGATCTCGATCCCGATCTTCTTTCTCGCGATCATCCTCAAGTACCTCTTCGCGATCAAATGGCACGTACTGCCGAGCGTGGGCCGCGAGGACGTGCTCAGCAACGCGAAACATCCGACCAACTTCTTCATCCTCGACGCGCTGATCGAACGAGACTGGCACGCACTCTCGGACACGATCAAGCACCTGATTCTGCCGGCGATCGCGCTCGGCTCGATTCCGCTCGCCGTGATCACGCGCATCACGCGCGCGTCGGTGCTCGACGTCCAGAACGAAGACTACGTGCGCACCGCCCGCGCGAAGGGTCTGCCGCCGCTGACCGTCGATCGCCGCCACGTCCTCCGTAACGCGATGCTGCCCGTCTCGACGATCATCGGCCTGCAGACGGGATTGCTGCTCTCCGGCGCCGTGCTGACGGAAACCGTGTTCGCCTATCCGGGCATGGGCTCGTGGCTGCGGGACGCGATCTTCAACAGCGATTACCCGGTGCTGCAGGGCGGGATCCTGTTCCTCGCCCTGGTATTCGTGCTCGTCAACCTGCTCGTCGACCTCTCGTACGCCCTCATCAACCCGAGGATCCGGTACAGCTCATGTCGGTAGCCGAGCTCGAAGCACGAGAGATCCAGATCGAGGCGCCGTCCGGTCTCTGGAGCGAAGCCCGCTACCGGCTGATCCGCAATCCCGCGGCAATCCTCGGCGCCTTCTTCGTCTCGACCTTCGTCACGGTCGCGATCTTCGCGCCGCTGATTGCGCCGGAGAATCCCGAGGCGGCGCGGCCCGACCGGCTCCACTTCGGGACGCCGCCCGGCCCGAGCTGGTCGCATATTTTCGGGCTCGATCTGCAGGGCCGTGACGAATTTTCGCGCATCGTCTACGGCGCGCGCTTCTCGTTGCTGATCGGCGTTGTCTCGGTTGCGATCGGCCTCACGATCGGTCTGCTCCTCGGCTCGACGGCGGGATACCTGGGCGGCTACGTCGACTCGGTGATCATGCGCTGCATGGACGTCATGCTCGCAATTCCCGGCCTGCTGTTCGCGATCGGGATCGTCGCGATGCTCGGCGCCGGGCTGCGGCAGGTGATGATCGCGGTCGGGGTGGTCAACATCCCGATCTTCGCGCGCCTGTTACGCGGGTCGATCCTCGCGCAACGCGAGAACGACTTCGTGCTGGCGGCGCGTTCCGTCGGCGTACGCCGGCGCGTGATCCTCTTCTCGCACATTCTTCCGAACGCGATCTCCCCGGTGATCGTGCAGGGAACGCTCGCGATGGCGACCGCGATCATCGACGTTGCGGGGCTCGGCTTCCTGGGCCTCGGCCCGCAGAATCCCGCGACGCCGGAGTGGGGGACGATGCTGACCGACGTGAACGACTACCTCAACATCGCGCCGTTTCTGGCGATCATCCCCGGCGTTGCGATCGTGATCTCCGTGCTCGGCTTCAACCTGATCGGGGACGGCCTGCGCGAAGCGCTCGATCCGAAGCTGCGGACACGTGGCTAGGGAGCCGCTCCTCGCCGTCGAGGATCTGAAGGTCCGCTTCTGGACGCGGCGCGGCACCGTGCACGCCGTGAACGGCATCAGCTTCGACATCGCGCCCGGCGAGACGCTCGGGATCGTCGGCGAGTCGGGTTGCGGAAAGAGCGTCACGTCGCTCGCCATTCTCGGACTGCTCGCTCGGAACGGCCGGGTCGAGGCGGGCCGGGCCGTGTTCGAGGGGCGCGACCTGATCCGGCAGAGCGACCGCGCCCTGCGCCGCATCCGCGGGCGCGAGATCGCGATGATCTTCCAGGATCCGATGACGTCGCTCAATCCGGTGCTGACGATCGGGCGGCAGATCCGCGAAGCGCTCGAGACGCACTTCGGGATGGACCGCAAGCAGGCGGACGCGACCGCCGCCGAGGCGCTCGACCGGGTCGGCATTCCGAGCGCGAAGGAGCGCATCCGCGACTATCCGCATCAGTTCTCTGGCGGCATGCGGCAGCGAGCGATGATCGCGATGGCGCTCGCGTGCCGGCCGAAGCTGCTGATCGCCGACGAGCCGACGACCGCGCTCGACGTCACCATCCAGGCTCAGATCCTCGATCTGCTGCGCGCGCTCGTCGCGGAGGAGAACGCGGCGCTGATCCTGATCACCCACGATCTCGGCGTCGTCGCCGGCATGTGCGAGCGCGTGAACGTGATGTACGCCGGCATGTTCATGGAGACCGGCTCCGCCGAGCAGCTCTTCGGCTCGCCGCGCCATCCGTACACTCTCGGCTTGCTGCAGAGCGTGCCTCGGCTCGACGCCGCCCGGCGTGCGCGCCTGCACCCGATCGAAGGTGCGCCGCCGAACATGTTGTTCCAGCCGCGCTGCCGGTTCGAAGTGGATCTCTCGCGCCGAGAGGTGCCGCAGCTCGTCGAGATCGAGCCCGGGCATCAGGTTGCGTGCTTCAACCCGGTTCCGGTCGACGAGTGGGACCGCACACGCGCGGCGGCGACGGCGTGAGCACGAACGGCGCTGGCCCGCTCGTCGAGCTCGAGCATCTCAAGGTCTACTTCCCGATCAAGAGCGGGCTCCTGCTCGACCGTCACATCGGCGACATCCGCGCCGTCGACGACGTCTCGCTGACGATTCGCCGCGGCGAGACGGTGGGTCTGGTGGGTGAGTCCGGCTGCGGCAAATCCACGGTGGGTCGCACGATCATCAGGCTGTACAAGCCGACCGAAGGCCGCATCGTCTTCGACGGCCGGGACATCTCGCAGTTGAACGACCAACAGCTGCGGCCGCTGCGCCGCCGCATGCAGATGGTCTTCCAGGATCCGTTCGCGTCGCTCAACCCGCGCCACAGCGTCGGCCGGATCGTCGGCGAGCCGCTGCGCGGGCGAGCCACTGCGCAGCCATGGACTCGCGAACCGCCGCGAGGCGGCCGGGCGCGTCAGCGAGCTGCTGAACATCGTCGGCCTGCCGCAGGACGCCGCCGGGCGCTATCCGCACGAGTTCTCGGGCGGCCAGCGACAGCGCATCGGCCTTGCGCGGGCGCTCGCGCTCAACCCGGACTTCATCGTCGCGGACGAGCCCGTGTCGGCGCTCGACGTCTCGATTCAGGCGCAGATCATCAATCTGTTCGAGCAGCTGCAGGACGAGTTCGAGCTCACGTACCTGTTCATCGCCCACGACCTCGCGGTCGTGCGGCATATCTCCGACCGCATCGCCGTCATGTACCTCGGCTGGATCGTCGAGGTCTCACCCGCGGCCGAGCTCTACGAGAACCCGTTGCATCCGTACACGATCTCGCTCCTGTCGGCGGTGCCGATTCCCGACCCGGTCGTCGAGAAGCAGCGTGAGTCGATCTTGCTCGCGGGTGACCTCCCGAGCCCCGCGAACCCGCCTCCGGCGTGTCGCTTCCACACGCGCTGTCCGTTCGTGCAGCCGACCCGGTGCCGCGACGAGATTCCGCCGCTGCGCCAGCTCGCGACCGGGCATGAGGTCGCCTGCCATTGGGCGGAGGACATCCGTGAGGGCCGGCTCACGCCGCATGAGCGCGCCCCGGTTTTCGAGCCGGGGCCACAAGAGCCTGCGGAAGAGCCGCCGCCAGTCTGAGGATCTCCTCTGCGTCGAGCGTCGCGACGCGGAGCTCCGGCGGAGGCCTGCGCAAGAACGTCCCGATCAGGAGCAGCTCGTCGGCGTCCTCGGCCAGCAAGTGGCTCTGAGCCACTAAGTCGGACGCGGCCAGTCCGGCCTCGACCTCCAGGCGGCTCGCGAGGGTGCGAACGTCGGCGATGCGTCCATTGGCGACGAAGATCCCGCGCACGAAGCCCGGCTCGGCGGCCGGGACGATCAGGCAGCAGCGCGTACGGCGGAGGCGGTCGAGCCGCTGCACGGTGCGGACCACGTCCTCGAGTGCCGAGAGGCGGTCGCGGAGGCGTGCCGCATCCTCGAAGCGCCGACAGTCGGAGAGATCGCGCAGCCGAGCGCGCAGACGGGGCAGTGCAAGCTCGGGCTGCTCGAGCTCGTCGCCGCGCAGCACACGTGCGGCCAGCCGCGCCCGCGAGCGGCTCTTGAACGGCCCGAGCGGCGACGGCTTGGCGGAGCAGACGACGCTGTCGCCTCGGCGCCGCAGGTAGACGTAGCGATCCGGGCGCGCGCCCCGTGCGTTCGCCGGTGGGTGCAGCTCGCGGATCAGGCGCAGCTCCTGGAGGGCCGCTTCGAGCTCGGAGCCGCAGACGCGCCACTCGATGCGCTCGAGCGCACCGAGCGCCGACTCGACCGCCGGACGCTGACGATCGCTGCGGAAGTACGAGCGCAGCCGCGCACGCAGGTCGCGTGCGCGTCCGACGTAGAGCACCTGATCGTGGGCGTCGCGGAAGAGGTAGACGCCGGGCGTGGTCGGTGCGCCGAACGCGAGCGCGCGCTTCGCGTAGACCTTGCGCACGCGCGGCGCCGCGAGATCGACGAGGTCAGCGACGCTGAGCGCACCGCGCTCCTGGGCGAGGCCGATCAGCTGCAACAGGATCTCCGCGGTCGCCTGCGCATCGGGGAGCGCACGGTGACACGGTTGCGTGTCCGTGCCGAAGAACTGCGCGAGCGACCCAAGCCCGGCCCGGGGCGTGCGGCCGGCGAGCAGGCGCCGCGCGAGCCCCACCGTGTCGACCACGGGGCCCGCGAGCCGGGCACCGGCGAGACGCTCGGTCTCGCGGTCGAGGAATGCGAGGTCGAAGCGCGCGTTGTGCGCGACGAGGACGGCGTCGCCTGCAAATTCGAGGAAGCGCCGTACTGCGATCGCCGGATGCGGACAGCCGCGCAGGTCGGCATCGCGCAGGCCCGTCAGCGCGCTGATCGCAGGACCGATCGGAACGCCGGGATCGACGAGCAGCTCGAACTCCTCCTCGAGCTCGAGCTCGCGCACACGCACAGCGCCGATCTCGCAGATCCGCGCCCTGCCCGGCCGGAGCCCCGTCGTCTCGAGGTCGACGACGACGAAGGTCGCGCGCTCGAGCGGGAGGTCGGCGCCCGGCGGATCCGCGAGCCCGACGGCGTCGCCCCGCCAGGCGAGCCGGGAATCCTCGCCGATGACCTCTTCGAGCAAGCTCCGCGCCATTCCAACCGGCGCATGCCGCAGCGCGAACAGCCGGCGCGCGGCCTCCTCGACATAGACCGGCCCTCGCCGCTCCTCGACGAGCTCCACGAGCCGGTCGGCAGCATCGAGCCGAAGTTGCATGCCGAGAGGGTAGGCGAACATACGTTCGCTGTCTAGTCCCTGCCCTGTCTCAGAGACTGAGCCCTAGACTCGACCGCCGTGGACGTGCTGGGTTCGGTCGAGGTCGCCGCAGTCCGCGCGGAGCCGAGCGAGGAGGCGGAACGCGTCACGGAGCTCCTCCGCGGCGAGCCCGTTCGCGTCGAGGAGCGGCGCGACGGCTGGGCGCGCATTCGCACCGCCTACGACTACCCGGGCTGGGTGCGCGAGGCCGAGCTCGACGGCGCCGGCGAAGGAGATCCGGTGGAAGAGGCGCGCCGCTTCCTCGGCACGCCGTACCTCTGGGGCGGGCTGACGGAGCGAGGGATCGACTGCTCTGGCCTCGTCCACATCGCGCACCGCCGCGCCGGCCGCCTTGTTCCGCGTGACGCCGATCAGCAGGAGGAAGCGGGCGCCGCGGTCCCCGACGAAGCCCTGCGACGCGGCGACCTGATCACGTATGCGGACGACGGCGAGACGAAGGCGACGCACATCGCCTTCTGGCTCGGCGACGGCCGCATTCTGCACGCGACGCAGCGCGATGGCGTCGACGGTGTGATCGAGGAGGACGAACCGGCCCAGCTGAAGGCGATGCGCCGATGCGTAGTCCGCATCTGAAGCCAAACCGAACTAACGGCAAGGCCGGAAAGACGTCTGTAAGAATCGATCCGATCCGCGAGCGGACGATGGAATCGGCGCCCGCCGTGGCAGTCCCAAGGGAGGAGTTCCTAGTGACAAAGAGATCGAGGTTGATCCGCTTCGTCGGTGCCCTCGCGCTCGTCAGTGCTCTTGCCTTCCTCGCCGGCTGCGGCGGAGGCGGCAACAAGTCCTCGAGCGGCGCCGGAAGCAACAAGGGCAAGACCTATCCGCTGCTGCGGGTGATCTGGGATGCGCCGGACTACATGGACCCGCAGCTGTACTACACCGTCGCGGCCTTCCAGCTCGACAACTACGTGTGGAGCGGCCTGCTCGGCTACAACCACGTCGCAGGCGCTGCCGGCGCGCAGCTGCGGCCGTACCTGGCGGAGAGCATGCCGAAGATTTCCGCCGACGGGAAGGACCTGAAGTTCACGCTCCGGCCGAACCTGAAGTACTCGAACGGTAAGCCGCTCAAGGCGAGTGACTTCAAGTACAGCATCGAGCGGGCGTTCAAGATGGATTCGCCCGGTGTCGGCTTCTTCTCCGCCATTTCCGGCGTGAGCGGGGCGAACGGCTTCGCCACCACGAAGAAGGGCCACATCTCGGGGATCATCACGAACGACGCCAATCGCACGATCGAGATCAAGCTCGATCACCCCGAAGGCGACATCCTGTACATCCTCGGGCTGGAGTTCGCAGACGTCGTGCCGACCGGCACGCCGGCGAGCGACCAGTCGACCCATCCGATCCCGGCCACTGGTCCGTACATGGTGCAGAGCTACGTGCCGAACCGAAGCATCACGCTCGTCCGGAATCCGAACTACAACAACCAGATTCCGACCGAGCCGACCGGAAACCCGGACAAGGTCGTCGCGAAGATCATCACCGACCCGGTGGCCGCGTACCAGCAGGTGATCAGCGGCAAGGCCGACTACGACTTCCAGCCGGTCCCGAACGACCGCCTGCCGGAAGCGCAGTCGAAGTACAAGGACCAGCTGCGCATCTACACGAATGCGAACACCTACTACTACGCGATCAACAACGCTATCCCACCGTTCAACAACATCCAGGCGCGGAAGGCCGCGCAGATGGCGATCGACCCGCAGGCGATCATCTCGGGCATCTACGGCGGTCTGGGCCGTCCGACGGAGAACTTCCTACCGCCGGGCTATCCGCAGTACAAGAAGATCAACGCCTGGCACTTCGACCTTGCGAAGGCGAAGCAGCTCGTGCAGCAGTCGGGCACGTCCGGCCAGACGGTCGACGTCTACGGGCCGAACGAGGATCCGTCGAAGTCCAACACGGAGTACCTCGCCGGCCAGCTGACGAAGATCGGCTACAAGACGAAGATCCATCTGCTCAGCCACGCCGTCTACTTCCAGACGATCGGGAACCAGGCGACGAAGGCGCAAGCCATGTTCACCGACTGGTACCAGGACTATCCGCATCCGCTCGACTGGTTCGACACGCTGCTGAACGGCAACCGGATCGCCAAGATCCACAACAACAACGTCGGCAACGTGAACGTCAAGAGCGTGGACAAGGAGATCGAGGCGCTCAAGCAGATCACCAACCTCACGCCGCAGGTGAATGCCCGCTGGGCGAAGGTCGACTCCGACCTGATGGCCAAGTACGCGACGACGATCCCGTACATGAACCGCTCGTCGACGGACTTCTTCGGCCCGAAGATCGACATGGGCTGCTACGTCTTCAACGTGGTCACGTATTGGGATTTCGCTCAGAGCTGCATGAAGTAAGACGTCTGCCGGAGGAGGGCGCCGA
>VAXY01000156.1:0-2489 GCA_005885085.1 Actinomycetota bacterium
CGTTCCGGGCTTCTTCCTTCCCCAGTGCACAGCGGAGAGCCGCATCGAGCGTGAGGGCTCGCCCCGCCTCAATCGCCTCCGGGGGGAGAGAGGGAAGACTGATAGCGGCGGTTGAAAGGTCGGGATGAGAGCGAATGCCCTGGTACTGGCCGCTTGACGTGCGCAAAGCACGGGCTGCGCCGGCAAGATGCCCGGCGCGTACCAGTTGGCCTTCTTCGGCAGCAACAACTGCGAGGCCGTCAAAACACTCCGCGATTGCCGTTTCGTCACCGAGTGCGGCGAACTCACTCAGAGCGCGCCGGAAATGCTCGAGTGCGCTGGACAGCTCGCCCCGACGGCGCGCGACTTCTCCCAAGCCTTCGAGAATGAGGGCGTAGTTGTAGTCGTGTCCCGCCGCCTTGAACCCCGAGAGCGAGCGCTGAAAACAGTTCTCTGCCCCCTCGAGATCTCCGTCGAGCAGGAAGATGTCGCCCAGCGAAGCCAGCGCGCGCGCATCCCCGCCGAGCGCCAGGCTCTCTTCGACGTACGCACGAGCCTGGTCGAGATCCTCTTCGCCGATGGCCATGTCAGCCAGGTCGGCGAGCACATGAGCCGATACCGATCCGCCGTGCGTCAATCGGGCGCGTCTGCCGGAGCGCCGATCTACTTCAAGACACTCGTGCTTGAGCTTCTTCGCACGAGCAGTGTCGCCGGCAAAGCGGAAGAGCTCGCTCGTTCCGGCCAACAAATGGACAAGAGCGTCAGGATCAAGCCCCTCACGACGGGCGAGCGCTGCCTCCGCCCAATGCAGGCCCTCCTGAAGGGTGCCGCGGAGGAGCCACAGTCGGTAGAGGCGACCGACTATCGAGGCGAGACGAGCAGCGTTCCTTTGCTCGTTTGCCCACACGAGTGCGGCACGGAGATTCGCCTGCTCGTTCGCGAGCCGGGTGAGCTCCTCGGCAATCGTCAGCTTCGCGTCCAAGACATCGTCGGTGAAAGACAAGTAGTAATCCGCGTGCCGAGCGCGGACGGCGTCAAGCGCGCCGACATCAGCCAACCGCTCGGTTGCGAACTCGCGGATCGTCTCGAACATCGTGAAGCGGGGTTGCCCGCCAGGATCGGCTTGCTGACGCAGAAGATTCTTTTCGACCAGCAGCGTCAGACCATCCAGCAGGTCGACGCCGAGATCGGCGTCGGCATCACAGACAGCTTCGGCCGCTTCGATCCGGCAGCCGTCGACGAAGACTGCAAGGCGAGCAAAGAGCCTCTGTTCGTCCGGGCTGAGAAGGTCGTAGCTCCACCCGATCGTCCTGCGAAGCGTCCGCTGACGCTCTTCTCCATCTCGCGCTCCCGTCGTCAGCAACGGCAGCCGTCGTTGCAGCCTCTCCAGCAGGGCTTGAGGTGGAAGTGCGGACACACGGGCGGCGGCCAGTTCGATGGCAAGCGGTAGCCCGTCGAGCCGTCGGCAGATGCCAACAACGGCGGAAGCATTCTGGTCGGTCAAAGCAAACTGACCCGTGGCCGCGTGGGCGCGAGTGCTGAAGAGGGCGACTGCGTCGCTGCGGGCGAGCGTGGGGAGGTCCTCCATCTCGTTAGGAAGCTGGAGCGGCGGCACTGCGTAGACGGTCTCCCGCGTCACGCGCAGCCGTTCACGGCTCGTGACCAGCAACCGCAGCTCGGGGCAGTGGCGAAGAAGGTTCGCTGCGTCCGCTGCGGCGCCGATCACCTGCTCGAAGTTGTCGAGCACGAGCAGCATCTGCTTCTCGCGTAGGTAGGCGATCAGCGTTTCGGACAGCTGCTCGCCTGCGACCTCGCGCAGAGCGAGCGCCTCGGCAATCGCCGGCACGACGATATCCGGATCGCTGATCGGAGCAAGCGAGACGAAGAAGACACCACTCCGGAACTCCTCGAGCAACTCCGCTGCGACCTGTAGGCCGAGCCGCGTCTTGCCCGTGCCGCCCGGGCCAGTCAGGGTGAGCAGGTGGACGCCCTCCACGCGGAGGAGAGCGACCAGCTCCGCCAGCTCGTGCTCGCGGCCGATCAGCGAGTTCGGCTGGACAGGCAGGTTAGTCGGCCTGTTGCCCAGCGTCTTCAAAGCCGGAAACTCGCTCTCCAGGCCTTCGATCACGAGCTGTGCGAGCGGCTCCGGCCGGAGCAGGTCCTTCAGCCGGTGCTCGCCGAGGTCGCCCAAGGCGACGCCCTCGGGGAGGCCGCTCCGGACGAGCTTCTGCGTCGCCTCTGAAAGCAGCACCTGCCCGCCATGCCCGGCGGCCATGATTCGCGCCGCCTTGTGCACCTCGAGCCCGACGTACTTCGGCGGTACGGCCAGCGGCTCGCCCGTGTGGATCCCCATGCGGAGGCGAAACGCATGGCCATCCGGCCACTCGTGATTCGCGACCACGCGCTGCGCTTCGGCAGCCGCGGCGACCGCCTCCCTTACATCGTGGAAGGCGACGAAGAAGGCGTCACCATCAGAGTCCACTTCATAGCCGCCATGACGTTCGAACGCC
>VAXY01000156.1:2495-9965 GCA_005885085.1 Actinomycetota bacterium
AGCCGCCGATGCGCCTCGAGCCCTTCCGCGTAGCGCTCGCGGCCGAGTTCTCGGAGCAGTGTTGTCGAGCGCTCGATGTCGCTGAAAAGGAGGGACACGGTCCCCTGTGGCTGATCGGCCATCGCCGTGAGCTGGGAGCGTACGACAAAGAGGGATTCCCGACCGGCCGGGCGAGTGTCCACGAGCGCTAAGGCAGGCGCTCTCCCTGCTGAGCTAACCGCCCGGTCGCCTACAGGATGCCGAATAGTCGGCGGCGGCGGGCGCCGAAGATCTCGTGGCTAAGCTTGCGCGTCGGCGCTATCGCCGCCAGCCCCCGCAGAACCTCCGCGGGCGAGACGAACCCTCCCTTGCTCTCGTGGCAGTGGGCGCAGCGCTGAATGTGCTGTGAGACATCCCGGGCATCACCTTGCGCGAGCAGGATGTCCAACTCGGTACAGTTGTGCCGCCCGCGACGGGCGACCAGCTTCGCGGTCACCCTCTTCTCGAACGAGTATCGCGTGCGCATCAGCCTCGTCGACACAGCGCCGTCAAGCCCGAGCTGCTCGCCGATCTCGTCTGTGGTGAGCTCGTGCCGCAGCTCCAACGCCAGCAAGGAGTATTCGTCGAGCGAGAGCGCGGCGGCCTCGTCCCAGACGAGTTCGACGAGCTCCCTGTCGAACACGACCGATGCGTCCGGGACTCGATTCCCGTCGACCTGCGTGAACTCGAGCGCCTCACGCTCCGAGCCGTTTCGGTCCCTCTTGTACCGCAGCACGTCGAGCGCGCATGTCCGTGCCGTCGTGAAGAGCCAGGCGGAGACGTCGTTTCCCTGCTCCGGGAAGTCGTGCCACGCTCGGGCGAAGGTTGCGCGGACGGCACCGGCAGCAAGGTCGCGGTCGCGCACGACTCGCAGCACGTAGTCGTAGACGCCCGCGAAGTGCGGGGCATACAACGTGCTGAATCGTTCTCGATCTCCGGGACGGGCACGAGCGTCGAGTGCCCCGTCCGCCGGAGCAGCAGTAGCCGCAGCTGCCTCCATGCGTCCTTCCTGAGGGGGACTGATTGTAGGTCAGTTGCAGCGAAAAAGGGAGTGCCCCCAGCGGGATTCGAACCCGCGCTACCACCTTGAAAGGGTGGCGACCTGGGCCGCTAGTCGATGGGGGCGGCCGACGCAGAATAGCCGCGAGGTCCCTCTGGGTCCCGCGACGTCTACCCTTTGACGCGATGGATCTCAGAGCCATCGCTGAAGACGGCCTCGCGGCGTGGCGCCGTGGCGACTTCGACAGGCTCGAGCGCCTGTTCGATCCTTCTGTCGAATGGCGCTGGTTCGAACGAGGCGAGTGGGACTGCCAGGGCCGCGATGACGTGATGCGCACGCTGCGGGAGCGGTACGCCGAAGGCTTTGCGAAGGGGGAGCTGGAGTTCCGCGACGGCGGTCATCAGGCCTGACTGCGGGTTCGTGCCCCGTTTCGACACGAATTGGATCGCCGGGTAGGTCGCGGCCGAGGAGGTGCTCACGCTCATCGCCATGCTGTCGCCGAACGCTCCCGCGGCGCCGTTGTTCGCGCGGTCGGGTGAGATCGCACCGTTCCAGACGAACAGCGAGCTGCTGCTGACGGTTCCCGACTGCAAGAGGGCGCCGGCTCCTGGATCGATCTCGTACCAGCGCTCCTCCGTGCCGGCACCTCCGAAGACGGCGTGCGCGGTCCACACAGCGGTCGTGTTGGCATGTCCGGGGTCAACGGCCGCAACGGCGGCCTCGAAGCGACCATCGAGGGTGTCGAGGAGGTAGGAGCTCCCATTCTGCGGAGCGCTCGACGGCATGGCGTACGACGAAACCGCGACGTTCGTCGGTCCGCTGATGCTGGGCACCGGGATCCCGTTCGCATCGCTGCCGTTGGTCGACACGGAGTAGAGCGAGACGGAGCTCGCCGACGGTGTTTCGGTGAGATCCGCATTCGCGACGACGTAGCCGGTGCCGTTGGAATCGTCGACGAGATTGGCGGGAACAGGAGTCGCGGCCGGCGAGTTGTCCGCGTTGTGCAGAACGCCGGATGTGTACACGGCGAACGCGCTCGTCGGCGCGCACGCGGACCCAGCCGGGGGTTTGTTCACGAGCGTGAACTCAGAACCGTCGTACGTGCTGGCGCCGTTGCCGAATTTGTTGTAACCGAACAGGAGGAAATCTGACGAATCGCCGAGCTTCGGATAGTCGGGGAGCTCGGTCCCGAAGTCGATTGCGTACTTGCAAAAGTCGTTCGAGCTTGCGGGCGTCGCCGTCTTGCTCCAGCCGACGGCGAGGCCGTTGGCGAGCAGGAACGCGTCGTAGTAGACCGCGGAGTAGTAGAAGCGCTGCGTCTTGGCGTCCCACATCATCTGCGGATCGCTGAGGCTGTAACCGAACAAGCCGCCCGAGATTCCCGTCAGCGAGCTCAACGAGCCGCTGTTGACGGTCGCGCCGCTGCGCGAGTAGATCGCGTACTGCGTGTTGACCGTCTCGATGTAGCGGTCTGGACCGATCGCGCCGGTCGTATCCGGCGGCGTTCCGCCCGACCAGTAGGTGCCGTTGAAGCTCGGCGCGACGTTGGCATACGACGAGATCGTCGGGCCGCCTCCGCCGCCCCTCCTCGGCCTGCTCGGCGCGAGGCCGGCTCGAGCGTTCGCGGCGGCCTTCGCGCGCGCATAGTCCCGGGCGTGCAGCGGCAGGAAGCCAAGCGGGCCGAGCGCCGGCCCGGCGTGGGAAGGCCCGAGCTCGCCGGCGGGAACCAAGCCAGGTGCGGCAGGAGCCGTCGCAGCGCGCGCTGCGAGGTGCGGGCTGCTCGCTGCCATGGCGAATGCGCAAGCGGCAGCGACGATGAGGACTGCGGACCTTCTCACTGAGACTCCTTTACGAGCGGCGCGGCGTTGTTCTCAGTCTTCGAGGCGTCGCAGGCTTGTCAACCCGCGAACGAGTGACTGGCGGGCCGGCGGTCCACGGGACCCGGACTACACTGGCTCACGCGGGCCGGTAGCTCAGTTGGTAGAGCAGGGGACTTTTAATCCCAAGGTCGCAGGTTCGATCCCTGCCCGGCCCATTAGTCATCATCGTCGCCCGCGCCGACGCTAGTCGGACCTAATACGAGCGCCGAGCTGCCGGCGATCCAGTCGGGCGCACCGTTCCAGGCGCGGTCACGCGTCAGTTGCGCCACGGTGGCTCCGTTCGGGGTGATCACGTAGATCGCACCGTCGGCGCAGAACGCGATCCGCCCGCCGTCGGGTGACCAGTCGGGCGATATTCCGCCGAACTGCGGCAGGCCGCTGCCTCGGCCGGTTAGCGGGCGCGAGCGGCCGCCGCGACTGTTGACGAGAGCGATCTGGTCGTCTCCGCCGCATGCATCGCTGCGCGCGAATGCGATCGTGCGACCATCGGGCGCCCACGCCGGCTCGTCACCGGCATACCCACGCTCGCGCGTGATCTGTCGTCCACCGTGGCCGTCGAGACCGACTGTGAAGATCTGCGGCCGCGACTCGCACTCGTCCAGCGGGTCCGGGAAGTAGCGAACGTAGGCGATCGTGCGACCGTCGGGGGACCAGGCCGGCGCCGGCCAGGCACCGATCAGGCCCGCGTCGTAGACGGTCGGCCCCGAGATGACGCGCTTCACCGGCCCACCCGCCGCGCCGACGACCGCGACCTCCCAGCGCTCGAGCGACGTCCGTCCGAACGCGATCCGGTCGCCGCGTGGAGACCACGTCGGTTTGCCGACAGCGTTCGCAAGGCGCGTGATCCTCCGCCGCTGCGAGCCGTCGATCTGTGTGACGTAGACGTCACCCCGGAGGACGAAGGCGATCCGGCGGCCGTCGGGGGACGTAGCCGGTGCCTGCTCGGCGACGGCGTCGTGCGTCACCGCGCGGACGTGGGTCCCGTCCGCGCCCATCCGGTACAGATCCTGATCGTTCCTGACGACGGTCGCGGCGAAGACGAGCCGCTCCGCCGACGGCGACCACGAAACGCTCGCGAACTCTTCGACGAGGCCGTTGGGCCGCAGGGTGCGAGCGCGTCCCGAGTCGACGTCCACGATGTGCACGACCCCACGCGGCGCGCCGTCAGCGCGGACGGCAATGTGGTTCCCGCTCGCGGACCAAAGGACGCTGCTGCCGGTGTGCTTCGTGACCGTGCGAGCACGCCCGCCGCCGGCAGGAACGACGGCGACTCCCAAAACGCGCGTGAACGCGAGTCGGGACCCGTCCGGCGACCACGCCGGAACTGCAAGCTCGTCCGCTCGCGTCGCGACGACTCGCGGCGCAGCGCCGGCGGACGAAACGACGAAGAGCTTCCCATCGTCGACGTAGGCGACCGCGTGTCCGTCGGGCGACCATGCCGCAGACCGACTCGAAGTCGCTGCGAAGGCCTCGACGTCACCGGACTCCGGCGAAACCTGGTTCATGTCCAGGCCGCATTGCTCGACCCCCGAGCGCGCGGTGCAGAAGTGGCGGTGCTTGAACGTCACCCGCGCGCCGTCCGCCGTCCAGGCCGGCTCGATGAACAAGGCCTGCGCGACGCCTGTGAGCGCACGATGGTTCGTTCCATCGGCGTCGACGACGTGCACGTTGCCGCCCGGAAGAGCCGCCGACGCGCCCGCATCGTCGACGAACGCGAGCCGCCGCCCGTCGGGCGACCACGTCGGCTCGAAGTAGCGGCCGATCGCGACCACACGGTGATCGCTCCCGTCCGCACTGACAACCGCCAGCCCGCCGCTGACGTGAACGCGATCGAAGCGCACGTACGCCAGACGGGTCCCGTCCGGAGACCAACGGACCCCGAAGCCGCCGACGTCGTCGACAGCAAGGACACGCTCCTCTCTGCCGTCAGCAGCCGCGACGACGAGTTTGCGGTCGTTACCGGTGTCGCGCACGAATGCAAGGCGCTTTCCGTCCGGCGACCACACAGGCTCACGCTCGTCGGCCTGCGGCGTCCGTGCCACGTCCACGCGCACGCCCGCAGCGGAAGCGATGAAGATCTCCGAGTTCCGGATGTTCGCTGTTCGGTCGCTGAGGAAGAGGAGTTCAGCGCCGTCGGCGCGCGCCGCCCCCGCGCCGCTCACGACGCCACTTAAGGCGCCCCCCAAGAGCAGTGCGTGGATCCAGCGTCGCATCAATCTCCTGCGCGACCATCGGCGCGCGAGCCGCCGAACTTGACCTTCGCTCCCGTGGTTTCTCGCACTTGCGGGTGCCTTGGTCCCTGCCCGGCCCATCGCGAAATAACCTGCAAATGCGGAAGGACATCTGCGTACCCCGTCTGCGACGAGGTCCGCATGGGACTCGCAGTCCCCTCAGACCGGGAAAGCGCCTTCCATCTTGGCCGCTTGGAGTTTCCGTTCCGCACGCTCCCAGTGTCCCGGGGAACTGCGACGTGCGGGCTCTTCTTACGGATCGTGGTTTGGTGAGCGTTTGGCGCGTGCGAGTTGGCGCGTTCTCTTCTTCTTTGCGAACAGAAGGTTGAGACGAGTGGGCCTGACGTCGACGAGGATCTCCCGCCCAGCAGGGCGCGGGAACGGCAGATGTTCGAGTTGGGTGGCCGCGGTCGCTAGTGTCTCAGCGGGAGCAGAGCAACCGAAAGGAGCCAGACGTGGCGGGAAAGAAGCGGCCGAAGTCGCTTGCGCAGACGGAGACGAAGGCGCCGGCGAAGACCAAGCGCCCGAAGAAGACCTCGCGCGGCAAGTAAACAGCGGTCACGCTCGTCCCGCAGCATTTGGGATGAACAGGGCGAACTGGTGCGTGCCGTGGTCAACGCTTTGTGCGCAGCCCGTTGCCGAAGCCTGGACGCACCCTCAGGGATGGGTTCGCGCCGCCGACACTAGAGCGATCGGAGGAACTCGCCGAGGCCCATTCTGATCTCGGTCGCCGTGAACGAGCCGCGACCCCGAACGGAATAGCACCCCGAGCCCGCGAACGGACGAACCGCCCTTGGGCAGCTGTCGGCGCACGGACAGTCGGTCTGAGTCGAGCAGGTCACGCGAGATGTAGCGAAAGCGCGCGATGTTCCAGGTATTGACCGAAGGTGAAGAGTTCTTCGTGCGCGTTAGGAAAGCAGCCCTCAAGGAGACAGGAAAGCGGTGCAGGGCTTTCTCCTTGTAGATGACAGAGACGGGCGCGTACTCGCAGAAATCGTCGACCCGGTGGAGGCGTTTCGCGTGCTGGACGAGCTAGAGCAAGACTATCCGGAGCTCGGCGGGACGCTCTGTCTCGTCAGGTTCGATGGGCGTAAAGGCTCGCTGATCGGGACCGAAACGACCACAAGGGTTCAACCGCTCACCTGACCCAAGATCATTGCGAATGTGCATTCGGAGCCCGAGCCCCGTCGAATTAGGAGGTGAGCCCCGGTGCCGTTCACAAAATCCTCGTCGCGATCGACGGTAGCCCCGGCGGCCAGAAGGCACTCGAAACCGCGATCGAGCTCGCGAAGCTGACACGTGCGGAGCTCCACGCCCTCACCGTCGAAGGAAAGCTGCCTGCCTACGCGGCCACGATCGGCGAGGTCGACGAGGTGAAACGCGAGAAGGACCAGTTCTTCGGGACAGTCGCCCGCCTCGCCCGTGACCAGGCGCGAGAGGAGGGAGTCGATCTCCAGGTAGACGTTCTACCGGGGCACGCGGCCGAGCTGATCGTCCGCCACGCCGGCAAAGGCGACTTCGACCTCGTCGTCGTCGGCCACAAGGGCCACTTCCTCGAGGATTACCTGCTCGGCTCGACGCCGACCGTGTCGCCCACCACGCAGTGTGCCCGGCGATGATCGTCAAATAGCGGGCGGCCGCGCTCTCGATCCTGTTCATCAGGCCGAACTTCTGGATCGTGCCCTTCGTGCTGGCCTCGGCGGCGCTGATCTTCGGGCTACCACGAGTCGCGCCGTTCTTCTTCAAGCGCTACGGCAACCGCGTGATCGTACCGGAGATCAAGTTGGTCTTCGCCTCGATCTTCCTCTTGATGTGGCTGGGTGAGCGCGCCCATTCTCACGCCGTGCTGCCGGCTTTCGTCCTCGGCCTGGCCCTCTCGCGACACTTCGAGGAACATCGCAAGGAGGAGGAGCGGCTCCGCGTCGTCGCCTTTGCGTTCCTGACGCCCTTCTTCTTCATGAAGGGTGGCTTGAACGTGTCGCTCGGAGCGGTCTGGGCCAACCTGGGCCTGCTGGCGCTTCTCCTCGCAGCCAAGATCGTGCCGAAGCTGTTCGGTGTCTACCCACTCGCCCGGCGTTACCCCGCTCCCCACGGAATCTTCACGACGCTGTTGATGTCCACCGGCCTCACGTTCGGGACGATCAGCTCGCTCTACGGACTGAACGCCGGAATCATCAACAAGACGCAGTTCTCACTGCTGATTACGGTCGTCGTGCTCTCCGCGATCATTCCGACAGCGATCGCCCAGCGCTTCTTCCAACCTGAAATCGCATGAGGGTTCCCCGGCGCTGCGGGCTGCTAGCGGTGGGACAGCGCAGCCTGCGTTGACCGTGGGCGGCAC
>VAXY01000171.1 GCA_005885085.1 Actinomycetota bacterium
TGCCGCGCGTGTCGGCGCGCTCGCCGTCCTGCTCCTGTCGCTGGCACTCCTGGGAGCGCCGCGCCCGCTCGCGCTCGCCCTTGCCCTGGTGATTGCCGGCTGGTGGTGGGGAAGCGCCCGGCTCGACCGCGTCGATCGCAGCCCGCTGACGAGCCATGTCGGCGAGGCGGGACGTGCGTCGGTCGTCGTCACTGGGCCCCCGCGGCGCGGCCGCTTCGAGCTCCGCATTCCCGGAGCGGTGACGCGGTTCGAGCGAGCTCCCGTGCACGAGCCCGTCCTGCTCGAACTGCCGAACGGGCGTGCCCCTCCGCAGGGCGCCGTCCTGGCGGTGCTGACGCTGGTGAAGCGGCCGCGCGGGCCGTCCCACGGGTTCGACGAGCGGACGTGGCTGCGGCGACACGGTGTCCATGTCGTGCTGCGAATCGACGAGTGGCGAGTCGTCGGGCACCGCGACGGCATCGGCCGCGTCGCCGACCTGCTCCGCCGGCGCTTGCAGCGGACGATCGCCCGTGGCCTCCACGGGGAGCGTGCTTCCGTCGTCGAAGGCGTCGTCCTCGGCGACGACAGTGGGCTGTCGGACGATCTCCGCGGTCGCTTATGCCAGAACGTCGCGCTCGTCGTCATCAGTGTCCTCGTCGTCGCGTGGCTCCTGGGCATCGTGCGTGTCCTCGCCCAGGTCGGCGCGCTTGCGGCGATCGGCGCGTACGTGCTGGCGGTGGGTGCGCAACCCTCGGTAATTCGGGCCGGGATCGCCGGCGCCCTCGGCTCCGTCGCCTGGTTGTCCGCCCGCGCGACGGATCGCTGGCACCTACTCCTCGTGGGCGCGGTCGTGCTGCTCGCGTGGAACCCGTACACCTTGTTCGATGCCGGTTTCCAGCTCTCGTTCGTCGCGGTCGTCGCGATCTTCGTGCTCGTCCCGCGCTTTCAGCGGTTCCTCGAGGGTTACCCGCTCGGCAAGCTGAGGCCGGTCGTTGCGGTATCCGCGGCCTGCGGGCTGGCGACGGCGCCGATCGTCTGGCTGCAGTTCCACTCGGTGCAGTTGTTGGCCGTCCCTGCGAATGCGCTGGCCGCGCCCGTCGTCGCGCCGCTGCTCGTGCTCGCCTTGGCGGCCGCCGCGATCGCGCCGCTGTCGGGCGCAGCCGCGGCGGCGCTCGCGTGGCTGAACGGGTGGTGCGCCGCCTACCTCGTCACGGTCGCACGACTCGTCGGCGGGTTGCCGTTCGCGCAGGTTCGCTCGACACGCGGGCTCCTGTTTCTTTGCGCCGGCGCCCTCCTCATCACGGCCTATGTTTCGACGCGCCATGAAGTTCGGAGGCCGTCGAGACCTCGGGCGTGGTGAAGACGGGCATGCGGGCGAAGCCCGCATGCCCTCTATGCGGCGCCGCCGAGTCGGCGCCTATGCTCTTCCACGATGGCGAGCGAGCTCAAGCCTGTCTACCTGATCACCGGCCGCGACCGGCCGAAGATCCAGCGGGCACTGCGTCGCCTGCGCGATCGCATCGGCGACGACGCGACCGAGCTGCTGTCGGCGCACGAGGCGAGCGCGGACGATGCGATTGCCGCGTGCAATTCCCTCGGCCTGCTCGGGGGCGGCGGACGACTCGTGATCGTCGAAGAGGTCGACCGCTGGAAGGCGCCGGAGACGAAGGCGATCGCGGCCTACCTCGCGAGCCCTGCGCCAGATACCGTCCTAGCGCTTGTCGCGGCCGAGCTGAAGAAGGTCTCGGCCCTGGCCAAGGCCTGTGCGAAGGCGGGCGACATCCTGGCCTACGACGTTCCCAAGCGCCGACTCCCGGAGTGGGTGGCGAAGCAGTTCTCCGACCGCGGCGTCAGCGTCGATCCGGAAGCGGCGCGGTTGCTGGTCGAGGTCGTCGGCGAGGACCCGGAAGAGCTCGCGAGCGAGGCGGACAAGATCGCGACGTGGGCCGGCGACGAGCCGGTCGGCACCCGCGAGATCGAGCTACTCGCGTCCGGTTCGGCCGAAGTTCCGGGCTACGAGCTCACCGACGCGTGGGGGCGCCGCGACCTCGCCGCCGCGCTCGCCTCGTGTCAGACGCTGCTCGAACGGTCCGGCGATCCCGTTTCGCGCACGGTTCCGATGCTGATCGGAATGCTCGTCGCCCATGTCGGGCGCGTCCGCGATTGTCAGGCGTTCGCCGATGAAGGATTGACCGCGCGTGAGGCCGCGTCGCGGCTGAAGCGCCACCCGTTTTACGTCGAGAAGCTCTACGTGCAGGCCCGCAACTACGGTCTGGACGAGCTTCGGGACGCCGTCGTCCGTCTGGCCGAGCTCGACCATGCGGTCAAGGGCGGTTCGCGCCTCGCGGTCGACCTGGAGCTGGAGCGCGCGCTGATCGACATCACGCGCCCGCGCGAGCCCGCCGGGGTCTGACCCCGCAGGGGTCTGACCACAGCCTTTAGGTCTTGCCTGAAACGAGCCGCGCCGCTTGCGCCTTCCGGCGGGCGGCGGTGTTGCGGTGCAGCGCACCGCGCGCGGCGGCGCGATCGAGCCAGCGCTCGAGCTCGCGGTACTCGGCGGCGACGCGGTTTTGGTCGCCCTCCTTCACCGCAGCCTCGAGCCGCCTTGCCAGCGTCTTCGCCGTTGAGCGGTAGTGGAGGTTCTCGAGCCGCTGCTTCGCGGCCGTGCGAACGCGCTTCTTCTGTTGCTGGATATTCGGCATCGCGTGAAAAGGCCCGCGGTTGTGCGGGCGGCGGGATGGTACCAGAGGGCCCCTCCCTATACTCGGCGCGTGGACGAGCGCTCCGGCCGCCGGCTCGCACGGTCGACGGCGATCTTCTCGCTCGCCACCGGGATCTCCCGCATCCTCGGCCTCGTCCGGGAGGTCGTGGCCGCGTACTACTTTGGAGCGGCCGGGAAGATCAACGCCTTCACCGTCGCGTTCCAGGTCCCGAACCTCGTACGCGCCCTCGTCGCGGACGCGGCCCTCTCGTCCGCGTTCGTTCCCGTCTTCACCGAGCTGCAGGAACGGGGGGACCGGCAACGCGCCTGGCGCGTCGCGTCGAGCCTCTTCTGGCTCGTCCTGCTCGCGCTGAGCGCGCTCACTGCGCTCTTCATCTTCGTCGCGCCGTGGATCATCGGGCTCTTCGGCGATCCCGGCGGCGACCGCCAGCTCGCGATCGGCCTGTCGCGTGTCCTCTTCCCGATCGTGGCGCTGCTCGGGGTTTCCGGGATCGTGGTCGGGATCCTCAACAGCTACGAGCGCTTCTCCGTCCCCGCCCTGAGCCCGGTGTTCTGGAATCTCGCCATCATCGCCGGGCTCGTGATCGGCGTGCCGCACGCGCATACGATCGACACGAAGCTCTACATCTATGCGGGCTCGATCCTGGTCGGCACCGTGATCCAGGTGTTGCTGCCGATGCCCTGGCTGCGCGGCCTCGACGGCCGGCTGCACGTCCTGATCGACTGGCGGGATCCCGCCGTCTGGCGCGTGCTGAAGCTGATGCTGCCGGTGACACTCGGGCTGGGACTGATCAACTTCAACGCCGTCGTCGACTCGATCTTCGCCTCCCGGCTGATCGACCCGACGCTCGCGCCGACGGCGATCGACAAGGCGTTCCGCCTCTACATGCTGCCACAGGGGATCTTTTCGGTCGCGATCACGACCGTGCTCTTCCCGTCGCTCGCACGGCTCGCCGCGCGTGGCGACCAGACCGGCTTTCGCGACACCCTTGGCCTCGGGCTGCGTCAGATTGCCTTCCTGCTCATTCCCGCCGGGGTCATCAGCGCCGTGCTCGCCGAGCCGATCACGCGCATCGTCTACCAGCGCGGCCACTTCGAGCCGTCGCAGACGCCCGTCGTCGCGGGCGCACTCGCCGCGTTCTCGGCCGGGCTCTTCTTCAACGGCCTGATGCTTCTGCTCAACCGCGGCTTCTTCAGCCTGCAGTCGAACTGGATCCCGACCTCGGTCGCGCTCGCGAACCTCGGCCTCAACGCTGCGCTGGACGCGGCGTTCTACCGTTTCGGAACGTGGGGGATCCCGCTCGCGACGTCGCTGGTCAACCTCGCCGGCAGCGGCGTGCTGATCGTCTTGATGCGGCGCCGCCTCGGCCGGCTCGGCTTCGAGACGATCGTCGACTCCGTCGCGCGCATCCTGATTGCCTCCGCGGTGCTGGCGGGCGCCGCGTACGGAACGTGGTACGGGCTCGATCGCGGGCTCGGCAGGTCGTTCCCGGGGCAGCTCGCGTCGGTCGGCCTCGGCCTGCTCGTGGCGACCGCCGCATACGTGCTTGCGTGCCGGGCGCTCAAGGTTCGTGAGCTGAGTGCGTTGCTAGCGTTGCGAAGCCGTCTGGCGCGTACCTGACATGACTCAAGACCGCATTCGCAACTTCTCCATCATCGCCCACATCGACCATGGGAAGTCGACGCTGGCCGACCGCATCCTCGAGCTGACACATGCGGTCTCGAGCCGCGATATGCGCGAGCAGGTACTCGACACGATGGAGCTCGAGCGCGAGCGCGGGATCACGATCAAGGCGCAGGCGGTCCGCGTCGACTGGAAGGGACACCAGCTGAACCTGATCGACACGCCGGGCCACGTCGACTTCACCTACGAGGTCTCGCGGTCGCTGCAGGCGTGCGAAGGAGCACTGCTCGTCGTCGACGCCGCGCAGGGAACGCAGGCGCAGACGCTTGCAAACGCCTACCTCGCGATCGAGAACAACCTGGAGATCGTGCCCGTCGTGAACAAGATCGACCTTCCTCAGGCCGATCCGGACGCGGCCGCGGCGGAGCTCGCCGACCTGATCGGCGACGAACCCGGACGCGTCCTACGCATCTCGGCGAAGACGGGCGCGGGCGTGGAGGAGGTCCTCGACGCGATGGTGGAGCGCGTTCCGCCTCCCGCCGGCGACCCCGAGGCGCCGGCGCGGGCGGTCATCTTCGACTCGTCCTACGACCAGTACCGCGGCGTGGTCGCATTCGTCCGCGTCGTCGACGGTCACTTCTCGACGCGTGAGCCGCTGCGCGCGATGGCGCTCGGCACGCGCTTCGAGGCGGAAGAGCTCGGTTTCTTCTCACCGACCCGTCGCGCGTCCGGTCGGC
>VAXY01000138.1 GCA_005885085.1 Actinomycetota bacterium
CGATCGCGGCGATGCACGGCGGCGAGATCCTCGACACCGACGCGCTGCCGCTCCGCTACGCCGGCTACTCGACGTGCTTCCGGCGCGAGGCCGGCGCGGCCGGCAAGGACACCCGCGGCATGTTCCGCGTCCACCAGTTCGACAAGGTGGAGATGTTCGTGTTCACCCAGCCGGAGTGGTCGCGCGAGGAGCACGACCGGCTGCTCGAGATCGAAGAGGAGCTCGTGCAGGAGCTCGAGCTGCCGTACCGCGTCGTCAACATCGCGGCCGGCGACCTCGGCGCGTCCGCGGCGAAGAAGTACGACATCGAAGCGTGGTTCCCGGGGCAGCAGCGCTACCGCGAGATCACTTCGACGTCGAACACGACCGACTACCAGGCGCGGCGGCTCGCGATCCGTTTCCGCCGCGACGCGAAGCAGCTCGAGCCGGTGCACACGCTGAACGGAACGGCGGTGACGGGGCGCGCGATGATCGCGCTGTTGGAGAACTTCCAGGAGGAGGACGGCTCGGTCGGGATCCCGTCCGCGCTGCACGAGTTCGGAGCGCCGCGAAAGCTCGGCGCCGAGCGCGCCCGGGCCTAGCGGCGCACGGCGCCGATCAGGAGATCCGGGAGGGCGACGCCGCGGCCGTCCGTCTCCTTGCGCAGCAGCTCGTCGACCTCGGCGCCGACGAGGAAGATCGCCGAGGACACGAACAGGTAGGCCGACAGCAGGAGCAGGCCGGTCAGGCTGCCGATCGCAGTCTTGAAGTCGGCCACGGTCGTCACCCAGAGCCGGAACAGCAGCGTCGCGACGATCCAGACGCCGATCACCAGCAGCGAGCCGACGCTCGCCCAGCGTGTGTCCGGCTTCTCGGCGGGGGCGAAGCGCACGAGCAAGCCGACCGCGAGGCCCAGCAGGAAGAGCAGGAGCAGCCAGCGGCCGATGCCTAGGAGAACTTCGAGCGCGCCTTCCAGGCCCGGGCTCGTGACGAGCAGCAGGATGGCGCCGATGATGCACACGCCCACGGCGATCGCCAGCCCGAGGGCGACCACCGCCCGGCGCGTCACCGTGCGCCGCTCCTCGACCTCGTGAACCTTGTTCAGCGCCCGCATCACCCCGCTGACGCTGACGGCGAGGTACCAGATCACGAGCGCGGCGGCGAAGGCGATCAGGCCCGCCGTCCCGCTCGACAGGATCTTGTTCGCGGACGCGTTGATGGCGTTGAAGACCGGGTGCGTCACACGTGGTTTGATCGCCGGTGCGACCGACGTGCGCCAGGTGTCCTTCCGTCCGAGTGCACCGAGCAGGCCGAGGGCGAGCAGGACGAGAGGGATCAGAGCGACGAGCGCGCGGAAGGCGATCGCGGATGCGTAGAGCGTCAGCTCGTGGTCCGAGAAGCGACGCACGAGCTCGTTGACGAGGCGCCCGCGCATCCTCCGCCTTGCCTGCGACCTCTGCCCGGACGCCATGCATTCACCATGGACGCTCGGGACGCCCGGCAAACGCGCCCGGCTCGGCTTTCGCGACGGCGGGACATAGCGACCTTCCACCGAGGGCGGTCGCAGGGGCGCCTTCAGCGCTTCGGCTAATGCGGACCCGACCATCGAGCGGCGGCGCATTCGTCCAAAAGTCTCATTGTCAGAGCATGGAAGGCCCAGTTGAGCTCGATGCGCGGCAGGCAGCAGGCATCGCTGTGGTGCTTCTCTGGGATCGCCGCACGTACGGTCTGACCGTCGTCGCGCACGACGCACAGACGGACGAGCGGGTGGAGATCGTGGTGGAGCCGGAGCAGGCGCTCGAGGGTTTCCGCCACCCGTTCGCCTACGTTCCGACTCGGCGCGTCTCCGAAGACCTCACATCTCGTACGCCTTAACGGACGGACCGCCGACCGCGGGTAGAGTGCGGTTGCCCAGTTGGAGCGGTGGCAGAGTCCGGTTTATTGCAGCTGCCTTGAAAGCAGCCGGTCCGTTTCAGCGGGCCCGGGGGTTCGAATCCCTCCCGCTCCGCTAGGAAGTTGGCGCCCGCGTGACGGCGCACGCCTTGAATTTCGAACCGCAACGCGAGAGAGTGGTCGTGGTGGGCCTGCGGCCTCCGCTAGGCGGCGGCTCTCTCTCCCCCGGCTGCCGCGTCAAGGACTGCGGTTTGGAGACCTTGGGAGAGTCCGGTGGTTCTACGGGCTCTCCCCCGCCCGCCGACGATCGTCAATGGATGACGTACAGCACCAGTGTCGCGATTGCGACGACGAGCAGCGCGAACGCGGCATAGCGCACGACGCGCGGATCTTCAGGCGGCCGCAGCACGTGGACGCGTACGAGCAGGTCGCCGGAGGTCGAACCGGCCCCGGCGTCGTTGCCTTCGCCGCTGACCCGCAGCTGGGCCTCGTCCTGGACGCCCGGCGGAATCAGCAGCCGGATGCGTCGCACAGCCTCGACCGTGCCCTCTCCATCACAGCGCTGGCACGATTCCCCGACGCAGACGGGGCAGGCGTCGAACTTCTCGAGGTCTGCGAAGTACAGCTGCAGCGTCGATCGCTTGCGACCGGTGCCGAGGCAGTGCTCGCACTCCGGATCGGGAAGCCCCACCGTCCCGCGACCCATACACGCCGTGCAGCGGACGACGGCGCGAAAGCTGACGACGCGGCGCGTCCCCTCCTCGGCCTCGAAGCTCCGCAGCTCGACGGCCGTGTGGATGTTCTCGCCGCGCACGACCTCCGCCGGACGGGTCTCCCACAACGCCTCATCGAGCTGTTGGCTGCCGCGGCTGCGATAGCCGAAGCGGTCATAGAGCAGGCGCGCCTCGCGCTTCGAGAGCACGGTGTAGGCCTCGGCGAGCTCGCGGAACCGCTCTTCTGCTTCGGGGGTTTCGGTCACATCGGGATGCCACTCCCGCGCGTGCGCGTAAAAGGCGCGGCGGATCCGTTCCTCGTCCGCATCGCGGGAGACCCCGAGTACGTCGTAGTAATCGCGTTTGACGGCGGCCACGCCTCCTCATTCTGGCGAACGCGGACGTCGGCATGGGCCTTCCGCTCTAGGCGCCCCACCAGAAGCTCGCGGCGACGACGACGTACAACCCGACGAGGATCGCACCCTCCTCCCAGGTGCTCTCGCCGTCGTAGACGACGACACCCATGATCCACGCGGCGAGCAGGAGCGCGATCGCGAGCAGCGTCGGGAAGACGAGCGTCAGCGTCGTCGCGAACAACAGGCTCGCGAACACGAGCAGCGGCGTGAGCAGCAGCGCGACCTGCAGGGCCGAGTTGACGATCACCGAGATCGCGAAGTCCGGGCGGTTGCGTGCGGCGAGCTGGACGCCGACCACGTTCTCGACCGCGTTGCCGGCAATCGCGACGACGACCAGGCCCGCGAACGCCTGGCTCATCCCCAGCGAGTGCGTCGCGGGCCTCAGCGCCGCGACGAACCAGTCGCTGACGAACGCGGCCGCGACGCCCGTGGCGCCGAGCACCAGGACGGTCGTCATGAGCGTCCACCGCGGCGGCGCGGCGGCCTGTTCTTCGCCGCCGGCCAAGAGCCCCGGCAGCGTGGCGACGAACAGCACGAGCAGGACGCCCGCACAGATCAGGCTCAGCGACTTCTCGTGCGCCGCCACAGGCGCGTGGAACGCGTGCGTAAGGCTCGGGATCGCGAGAATCGCCGCCGCGACCGTCGTCAGCGTCGCGATCATCCGCGCCCGCGGCGAGTCGAAGCGTTGCGTGCCGTGACGGATGCCGCCGAACACGAACGCGAGACCGAGGACCAGCACGCTGTTCGCGATCACCGAGCCGACCAGGGCGGACTGCACGACGGCGATGAGACCCTGATGCAACGCGAACAGGGCGATGAACAGCTCTGGGAGATTGCCGAGCGCCGACTGGACCGCGCCCGCGACGGACGAGCCGAGTCGGCTGCCGAGCTGCTCGGTGGCGCTCCCGACCAAGCGCGCGAGCACCGCGATTGCCACCGCGGCGACGACGAACGACAACACGGGCGTCGCACCGGCGAAATGAACGCCCGCTGCGGCACCCACCAGCGCTCCGGCAAGAGCGAGCTCGACGAGGTCGCGGCGAGTCACCTCCATATCATCGGGCCATGACCGGCGAAGAGCTTCGGGAAGTGATGCGCCGTTTTCCGTCGCCGGTCGCCGTTGTGACCGCAGCGGTCGAGGGCGAACGCTTCGGCCTCACGGTCGGCTCGCTCGTATCGCTGTCGCTGACGCCGCCGCTCGTCGGCATCTCGATCGGCAAGGACTCCTCCTCGCACGAGCCGATCCGTCGTGCGGGGGGCTGGGCGGTCAGCCTGCTGACGGGCTCCCAGGCTGACGTCGCGCAGCACTTCGCGCGCAGCGGCATCCCTCCCGTCGCGCTCTGGGTCGGCGTCGACGTGCGCGACGGCCCGCGCGGGCCGCTGCTCGATGAAGCGCTCGGCTGGCTGGAGTGCCGCACGGTCTCGGAGCACGAGGCCGGCGACCACACAATCTTCGTCGGCGAGGTCGAGTCGATCGAGCTCGGCGTGAACGCCGAGGGGCTCGTCTACAAGGGCGGCACGTTCCACCCCGCGTGAACCGCTACGGAGGCGACGCTCCCTTCGACTCCCAGTAGCGGTTGAGCGCACCCTGCACCTTGATGAACCAGACGATGTGCCCGATGATCGGCAGCAGGAACCAGAGCCCGTGGATTCCACGGACCGGGCTCTTCTGGCCGTCCAGGTCCTCGTACATGTACCGAACCTCGGACGGGACGACGAAGAACGTCACAGGCGAGATCAGGACGAAGATCACGAGACCGAGCACGCCGCCGACACCGTTGCCGGAGTAGCGCTTGACCTCCTCCTGCGTCTTGTACACCCAGAAGAAGCCGTAGATCGACAGCGTCAGGACGAACCAGAGGATCGAGAGCCCGATCGAACGAGTGTTGCCGACCGGCCCGCGCTGCTGCTGTGCAGCGAACTCGCTCATGGGCCGATCATCTCATGCCCACCAGACGAGATTCATCCCGTCGCGGACCGTGAGCAGAACGTTCTGGACGCGCCCGTCCGCGAGCACACGCTCGTTGACGGCGCGGATGGCGCGCACGTTGTCATCGTCCTCGCTCGGGTCGGCGACGCGTCCCGACCAGAGTGTGTTGTCGAGGACCATCAGCCCGCTGCGGACAAGCAGAGGCAGCGTCGCCTCGTAGTAGTTGACGTAGTTCGGCTTGTCGGCGTCGATGAAGACAAGGTCGAACTCGCCCCCGAGGCCCCCGATCGTCTCGAGCGCAGGCCCGAGGCGATATTCGATCCGGTCGACCACGCCGGCCTCCTCCGCGTAGCGCCGCGCGATCTCGGTCGTCTCCGGGTTCACGTCGCACGTGATCACGCGGCCGCCCGGCGGCAGCGCGAGCGCCATCGAGATCGACGAGTAGCCGGTGAACGTGCCGAGCTCGAGCACGCGCCCGGCCCGGAGCGACCGCACCAGCACG
>VAXY01000139.1 GCA_005885085.1 Actinomycetota bacterium
CAGCCCGGTGATGCGGTCCGGATGGCGGTAACAGGTCCTCTCGACGGCTTCAGCCATGTGAGAAGTAGCGTAGTTGGATGCCGGTCCACGTCGCCTTCACTCCGGACGAGGCGGCTCCTGCAGCGACCGGCATCGTCGTCGACGTCCTGCGCGCCACGTCGACGATCGCGCAGGCGCTGGCGTCGGGCTACAGGCGTGTGCTCTGCTGCAGCGAGCTCGACGAGGCCCGCGCGCTGCGCCGGGAGATCCCCGCCTCGCTCGTGGGCGGAGAGCGCAAGGCCGTGCGGATCGAGGACTTCGACGTCGGCGCCTCACCGCGCGAATTTCTCGAGCCCCGCGCCGAGACGCTGATCCTGTCGACAACGAACGGGACCAGCGCGATTCTCGAGACCGCGCGCCGCTGCGAGCAGGTCGTGCTCGGCAGCCTGCTCAATCTCTCGGCCGTCGTGGGGGCGGCGGCCGGCGACGACGTGGTCGTCGTGTGCGCCGGGTTCCAGGGAGGATTCGCGCTCGACGACGCCTACTGCGCGGGGCGCATCGTGCAGCTGCTCGGGCTCGAGCGCACGGATGGCGCCGTCGCCGCAGAGCTGCTGGCGAGGGCGTTTCCGACGGCGCTGGAGGCCCTGAACGCGCGGACGTACGGCCCGCCGGGGCTCGAGGACGACATCACTTTCTGCGCGCGCGAGGATGTCCTCGACGCCGTCCCCCGCTACACCGGAATGGTGGGCCCGGCTGCAGAAATAATGCTGTCGTGAAGTGGCCGCTCGTCCTGTCCCTCGTGGCCGCGGCGCTCCTTCCGTCCCCGGCCACGGGCGCCGTGCGCAAGCCCTGGCTCTGGCAGTGCACGCAGATCCACAACGCAGAGGCTCAGTACCGCTGCTACGTCCGGCTGCTGCGGCTCGACATCGAGGCGTCAGGGGATCCCGCGCGGGAGCTGCCGCGGATCGACCGCCGCGTCGTTGCCGTCGGCGGTCCGCTCGAGGCGGGCTGTCACGTGCTCATGCACGAGGTCGGCCGCGAGTACGGCCGCGACCACCACGTGACGCTGGCGACGTTGCAGCGCTACGTGCCGCGCTCGAACAATCCCAACTGCTCTGCCGGCTTCGGCATGGGGCTCGTCATGTACCTCGGGCCCGAGATCCTGCGCTCGGGCGGCGCCGCCGCCGCGCAGGCGTGTGCTCGGCTTCCGACGCGCTACCGGCAGTACACGTGCGTCCACGGCCTCGGGCACGCGCTGATGCGCGCGTACCACGGCGATCTGGGCCAGGCGGTCCGGGCATGCCGCAAGCTGCGCGCCGACTACGCCCCCGACTGCGCGCAGGGAGCGTTCCACGACTACTGGATCTCGCTGCGCGGCGCCGACGGGACAACCCGGCCGCGGGACGCGCAGACGTCCCCGCGAGTCGTGTGCGACGGCCGCTTCACCTACGTCAGGCCGTGTTGGTACCGGTACTTCCTCGAGCAGCCGATCGCGTTGCCGATCCGCAACGGCGCCGACCTGCGCCGCACGTGCCGCGGCCTGACCTCGGTGCAGCGCTTCGGGTGCATCAGCGGCGCCGCGCTGACCGTTTCGACCGATCCGTTCGAGCAGATTCGCGTGTGCTCGGAGCTGCGCGGCCACGATGCGGACGCATGCGTGCGCGGAATCGCGGATCAGGCGCTCGCCGGCGAGCCGGTGCGGCAGGTTGCGCTCATCCGCCGTTGCCGTGCGATCGGCGCCGACTGTTACTCGTGGCTCGGGCGGACGCTCGCCGTCGTCACGAACGGCGCGTTCCGCTGTTCCGTGCTCGTCTCGCAGGGACGGCGAGCGTGCCTGGCAGGGAGGGCGCACATGAACGCCGCCCTCGTCACGTTCAGCTAGGGAAGCGCGCGCAGCGGGTTGACGCAGGCCCCGCGGACGCGTACCTCGAAGTGCAGGTGCGGACCGGTGGCGTCGCCGGTTGCCCCGACGAGGCCGACGCGTACGCCCCGTCCGATCCGGACGCCGACGCGCACGTCGATGCGGGAGAGGTGCGCGTACATGCTCCGCTCGCCGTGGCCGTGCGCGACGGCGACGAGGAAGCCGTAGGCGCCGTGCCACCCGGCCCAGACGACCTCACCCGCTCGGGCCGCGTAGACGGGCGTGCCCATCGGCGCAGGCAGATCGATGCCGGAGTGCCACCGGTCGCCACGCGGGCCGAAGCGGTCGCCGAGCACGGGGGCCGTCATCGGCCAGGCGAGCCGAAGCGGGATCGTGGGCGGGGGTCGGGTGAGGGCTCCGAGGGTCGCGGGCCCCGCGACGCCGTCGGTCTTTAGGCCGGCCCACTCCTGGAAACGGCGTAGCGCGGCATCGATGTGCGGCCCGAAGATCCCGTCGAACGTGCCGGACGGAAAGCCGTGCTCCGCGAGCTGGAACTGCAGAGAGGCGACGTCCCAGCCGGCTCTGCCGATGCGGAGCGGACGCGTACCGAGCCGGTGCCGGGCGAACCGGCCGAGCGCTCGGCGGGTCTTGGGGCCGACGACCCCGTCGACGGTGATGCGGGCGCGCGCCTGGAGCCGGCGGATCGCTCTCTGGGTCGCGCGGCCCGTGATCCCGTCGATCGGGCCCTTGTAGAGCCCACGCGCATGCAGGCCGACCTGGAGGGCGGCTACGCCCGGATCGGCGGTCGCCGAGGCCTGGGGGACGAGGGCCGCGGCGGCGAGGACGACGGGCAGCGCGAGGAACGCCCTGATGCGCATGGGAGGTCGATTTTCGCCGCGGCGTTTTCGATCCCTTGACGCAGAACGTATGTTCGTGTAGAACATACGTTCCCATGATCGCCTGCATCCTCATCCCGGGCTTCGAGTTGCGGGCGGCGTTGCGCAAGCAGCCCGCTCTCGCGCTGCGTCCCGCCGCCCTCTCACCGTCGGCCGGCTCCGAGCCGCTGCTGGGGCCCGTGACGGCCGAAGCGGAGCGGTTCGGCGTGCGTCCGGGCATGCGGCTGGGCGAAGGGCTCGCGACGTGTCCGGAGCTCGTCCTCGTCGAGCAGGATCCGGCCGCGGCGGAGCAGGCGTGGGAGGAGATCCTCCGCGCGCTCGAAGATTCCGGCTTCGCCGTCGATCCCGCCGGCGTCGGCTGCGTCTACTTCGAGACGCGTGGGGTGGAGAGGTTGTACGGCGGCCTGGAGCCGGCGCTGAAGCGCGCGCTCGCCGCCGTCGGAACTGCCTGGGACCCACGCGCGGGCGCAGCGCAGCGCCGGTTCGCGGCCCTCGCCGCGGCGAACGTCGCGCGCCCCGGGCAGATCTTGATCGTCTCCGACGAGCGGTTGCGCGACTTTCTTGCGCCGCTCCCGCTCGAGCTCGTGCCGATGGAGCCGCGCCGCCGCGCGGAGCTGCATGAGCTGGGGGTGAAGCGAATCGGACAGCTTGCTGGGCTCCCGGGCGCTGCCGTGGCCGAACGTTTGGGGCCGGACGGCCGGCGTGCCTGGGGCCTGGCGAGAGGTGGCAAGGCCTTGCGGGTGCGCGGCCGCCGGCCGCCGGCGGAGATCGTGGAGGCGCTCGAGTTCCCGGAGGCGGTCGGGAACGAGCTGACGTTGCGGCGCGCGTTCAGTGCGTTGCTCGAGACCGTGCTCGCGCGGCCGGAGCGGGCCGATCGCTTCGTGCGCAAGCTCGCGCTCTCGGCACGACTCGTCGGAGGCGGTTCGTGGCGACGCTCGGTGACGCTGCGCGATGCGACGACGGAGCCGGGACGGCTGAAGGCCGCCCTCGGCCCGAAGCTCGCGGAGTTGCCCGCGCCCGTGCTGGAACTGCGACTCGAGCTCGTCGAGCTGACGGAGCACGACGGCCGGCAGCTCGAGCTGCTGCCGGCGGCGGGGGGAGAGTTGAACACGCGTCTGCGTGAAGGCCTGCGCCAGGTGCGTGCGAGCACCGGCTCGGGCTCGGTCAATCAGGTGGTGGAGGTCGCGCCGTGGTCACGCATCCCGGAAGCCCGCGCGCTGTTCGTGCCGCGGGACGACTGCTGAGGCGTCGCTTGCGATGCCAACCATAAGCGGCCGTGCGCGCTTCGCGGGCACGGCCGCTGAACCAGCCGCGTGCGGCTGTCGTCGAGGCTCGAGTCGACGGCACGCCGGTACGGGTGAACCGCCAGCCGGTCGCGCTTCTGCGTGAGGAGTGGCGCGTGGTCGACCGCTGGTGGACGGAGGAGCCGGTCGCACGACGCTACTTCGAGGTCGTGCTGCAGTCAGGGGAGAACGTTGTCGTGTTTCGTAACGAAACACGAGGTTGTTGGTTCACGCAAAGAGGTGCGTGAACCAACAGAGGTACAGCGCGGAGGACGGGCGGAGCCCGTCCTCCGCGCAAACGTTTGGGGTGGCCGGGGGCGGGTCTTGGCAGTGCGGACGGGCGATTGCTTCGCGATCGCCCGGCGCATGAGTTCGCCTCCCGCTAAGCCGGCTTCGCCTGGCTTAGCGTCCGGCCTTCGTCGTATTGGAAGGTCAGAAGCTGCGCAAGCGTTCGTGAAAACCGGTGCTCGGGGCGTGGATGTTGAGCAGTCTTGC
>VAXY01000099.1 GCA_005885085.1 Actinomycetota bacterium
TGATCGTCTCGTCCGACATCGCCGGCACGTACGCGCCACCGGCGGTGCAGGAGCCCATCACGACGGCGATCTGGGGAATTCCCTTCGCGGACATGCGCGCCTGGTTGAAGAAGATCCGCCCGAAATGGTCGCGATCCGGAAAGACCTCGTCCTGCAGCGGCAGGAACGCACCGCCGGAGTCGACGAGGTAGAGACACGGGAGACGGTTCTGCTCGGCGACCTCCTGTGCGCGCAGATGCTTCTTGACCGTCAGCGGGAAGTAGGAGCCGCCTTTCACGGTCGCGTCGTTGGCGACGATCACGCACTCACGGCCTTCGACGACTCCGATCCCGGTCACGATTCCGGCCGCGGGTGCGGTGGCGTCGTAGAGCTCCCACGCCGCGAGCGCATTCAGCTCGAGAAAGGCGCCGCCCGGATCGACGAGCCGGTCGACGCGCTCGCGCGCGGTCAGCTTGCCGCGGGAACGGTGCCGGTCGGTGGCCTTCTCGCCCCCGCCGAGCGACACCTGGGCCGACCGCTCGCGGAGCTCCGCCACGAGTCCCTCCATCCGCTCGCGCCTGCGCTCGAAGAGCTCGTCCTTCTGGACGACTGACTCGAGGACGGCCATCTGGAGCAGCCTACAATCGCGTCGTGCCCGACGAGAATCTCCTCAAGAGGTACGCCGACCTCGTGGTGAGGGTCGGAGCGAACGTGCGCGAGGGACAGGACGTGGCCGTCTTTGCCTATGTCGAGCAGGCGCCCTTCGTGCGCGCGCTTGCCGCGGCCGCCTACGAGGCCGGCGCGCGCCACGTCGCGGCGCAGTACGCCGACCAGTACGTGAAGAGGGAGACGATCATCCACGCGTCCGACGACGTGCTCGAGTGGAGTCCGCCGTGGGAGCTCGAGCGGCTGGAGCATTTTGCGCGGGTCGGCGGTGCGACGATCTCTGTCGCCGGCGATCCGAATCCCGACGTCTTCGCCGACCTCGACGGTGTCCGCGTCGGCAAGACCCGTCCGAAGCAGCTCGCGGAGCGGTCGCTGCAGGTCACGTTCGAGGAGAAGAGCATCAACTGGACGATCGCCGCCTACCCGAACGAGAACTGGGCCAGGAAGATCTTCGGGACGCCGGACGTCGACCGGCTCTGGGACGAGGTTGCGAATGCGGTGCGGCTCGACGAGGCGGATCCCGTCGCCGCCTGGCGTGCGCACGTCGACAAGCTGCGCTCGCGGGCGGCGCTGCTGACGGAGCGCCGCTTCGACGCGCTCCGGTTCACCGGGCCCGGCACCGACCTGACGATCGGGCTGACGCCCGCATTCAACTGGGGCGCCGGCACGCTCGAGACTGCGGGCGGGACGGTGCACGTCCCGAACATGCCCACCGAGGAGGTCTTCACCGAGCCGGACGCGCGCAGAACCGAAGGCACGGTGCGCTCGACGCGTCCGCTGGCGACGTCCGGGGGGATCATCGTGGAGGGCCTGCAGCTTCGTTTCGAGGGCGGCCGCGTCGTCGAGGCGAAGGCGGACAAGGGGCAGCAGGTGATCGAGTCACAACTGGATAGCGACGAGGGTGCGCGCCGCCTCGGCGAGGTCGCGCTCGTCGACGGTTCGTCCCGTGTGGGCCGGTCGGGCGTGACCTTCTTCGACACGCTGTTCGATGAGAACGCGACGTGTCACATCGCCTACGGCGGCGGACTGAGCTTCACGCGCAACCCGGACGAGCAGTTGCCCCACGGAGCGGGGAACACCTCGAGCATCCACACCGACTTCATGATCGGCGGCCCCAAGGTGCAGGTGGACGGCCTCGAGCCCGGAGGCGCGGAGGTGCCGATCATCCACGACGACGAGTGGGTGCTCGCCTGACCGGTTACAGGCGCCGACTCGGCGGCGCCGCATAGAGGCCGTGCGAGCTTTGCTCGCGCGGCCGTCTAACCATTGAGGAGACAAGAGACCCTTCACTGTGGCGACTGAGGCGCTCTTTAGGCTGAGCGCATGATCGTCGCCCACCTCGACCTCGACGCGTTCTTCGCCGCCGTCGAGGAGCTCGAGAGCCCCGAGTTGCGCACGAAACCGCTCGTGGTCGGCGGCGATCCGCACGGACGTGGCGTCGTGGCGACGGCCAACTACGAGGCGAGGAAGTTCGGCATCCACTCGGCGATGAGCTGTGCGGAGGCGCTTCGCCGCTGCCCCGAGGCGGTCTTCATCCGGCCACGTCATTCCGTGTACCGCGAGTACTCGCACCACGTGTGGGAGACGGTGCGCGGCGTCGTCCCGACGGTCGAGAAGACCGGCCTCGACGAGGGCTACCTCGACATCGGGGACGTCGCGGGCGACTTCCTCGCGGCCCGCAAGGTCGCCGAGGCGGTGCAGACGGCCGTGCGGGCCTCCACCAGCCTGAGCAGCTCGCTCGGCGTTGCGTCGAGCAAAGTGGTGGCGAAGGTCGCGAGCGACCACCGGAAGCCGGCCGGCCTGACGGTCGTTCCGCCGGGCAGCGAGGCGCGGTTCCTCGCGAAGTTCGACGTCAGGCGCTTGCCCGGCGTCGGGCCGAAGGCCGAGGAGCGGCTCGTTGCCGCGGGCGTCGAGACGATCGGAGCGCTCGCGACGCTGGTGGACGCCGACCTCAAGCGGCTGCTGCCGGGGAGCGTGGGGAGGGTGCTCCGCGACCGCGCTCGCGGGATCGATCCGCGAGGGCTCGAGCTTCAGACCGAACGCATCTCGATCAGCGTCGAGAACACGTTCGAACGGGACCTGACCGACCGGGCGCAGCTGCACGCGGAACTGCGCCGGATGGCCGAGCGAGTCGCACGCCATCTGCAGGAGACCGGGCGCGTCGCGCGCACCGTCTCGACCAAGGTGCGCTACACGGACTTTTCGATTCGCAGCCGCTCGACGTCGTTGCGCGCCGGCATCGACGACGCGGAGCAGATCGGTGAGCTCGCATGCGGCCTGCTCGACCGCGCCCTGGCCGACCGGCCCGGCGCGCTGCGGCTCGTCGGGGTGGGCGTGTCCGGCTTGGCCACGCACCGGCAGCTTGCGCTCGTCTGAATCTCTCGCTGTTTGCGGCGAGTGCTTTCAGCCGTCCCTCGTTCGAGGGATGCCTCGGCGCGGGCACGCTCTACACTCCCGCGCCGAGGCGCGAACGGTTCGCTGCGGTCCTAGCCCCACCAGCCGAAGTCGCCACTGGATCGCACAAGCCAAGGGTGGGAGGGAACGTTGCCGCGTCTGGACGCTGCGAAGACGCAGCCCGAGTCGAAGGTGGAGCACCAGGCTCCGCCCGGACAGTTCATCTCGGATGAGCACGAAGCGGATTGCTGCCGCTTCCTCGAGGAGGTCAAGGAGTTCGTGCGCCGTCGCCACGAGGCCGGTCTCGGCCGCGAGCGCTAGCCCAGGCCTCTGCGGCCAGTAACGGCGTCAACGCCGCAGCTCCGACGGCGAGCGACGCGACCACGCGCGCCTTGGACGAGTCCAGGTAGACGCTGTACTCGTAGTGCGAGATCACGTAGATCCAGCTGAGCCCGAGCCACGAGAGCAGGCCCCAAACGGCGCCGTAGACGGCCAGCGCCCTGCGCCCGGCGACGAACGCGACGATCAGGAGCACGGCGAACAACGGCACCAGCAGTCCCCACTGCAGCGGGTCGAGCATCTGACCCGCGAGCGTGCGGAAGGCGATCGGCCCGACGCCGAGCCTGCCCCGGACGTGGTGCAGGTCGAAGCTGTCCGCCAGGCTGTAGTCCTTGTTGTGGAGGCCGTGCACGGCCATGTAGAGGCGCCACGGGAGCAGCAGCAGAACGTCTGCGCCGAGCGCGGCCGCGACCACGCGCCGGTGTCCTGGCGCCGCGACGAACAGCCCGGCGTACGCGGCAACGACGAACAACAGTCCCTCGTTCTTCGTCAGCAGCGCTCCGGCGAAGGCCAGTGTCGCGACCCCCAGCGCCCAGCCTTCGCGCGTCAGCAGCCAGCGGCCTGCGGCGGTCAGCGCGACGGCGAACGTGAGCGCGAGCGGCAGGTCGGCGTAAGCCGTCAGCAGCTGGTCGAAGACCGCCGGCGCGAGGGCGAGGGCGATCAGCGCCGGCCAGAGCAATACGCCCGGAACACGACCGCGCAGCAGCGTCGCAAGCGCGGCGAGCGCCGCCACGAGGAGGAACAGAAACTGAAGGTGCAGGACCCGCGTGTCGAACGCGCCCATCGCTCGGAAGTCGATCGCTTCGAGCGACGGCAGCAGCAACGGGTAGTCGAGGTTCGCGAAGCGGTAGGCGTGTCCGGCGAACACGGCCGG
>VAXY01000159.1:0-200 GCA_005885085.1 Actinomycetota bacterium
CTCGCCGCCCTCGGGTACGTGATCGAAAAGCTCTAGCGAGGACGGCGGCTATGCGCTGGCGAGCAGCCGGCGCTCTTCCCTCCGACGATAGGCGCGGCGGCCGAGCAGGGCCGCGACCGACAACACCACGAACGGGCTCAGGACGATGAGCAGGAAGAGGATCACCGCGCCGGCGCCGGCGAGGAACGACCCGGCGTCGC
>VAXY01000159.1:300-5004 GCA_005885085.1 Actinomycetota bacterium
TCGCGCAGCGTCCCGGTGTTGGCGCGTGTCGCCTGCGCCAGATCGGCGCGGGCCTGCTGGAGCTGAAGTTGCAGGCGCAGCCGCACGTCTGCAGGCAGCGGCTGCCTGAGCTGCTCCGTCGCGCGCGCGATGAAGAGCCTCAGCCTCAGAATGTGCTGCCGCTGCTGGCGCAACGTCTGCTCGAGGTCGACAATCGAGAGCCGCCGGTCGAGCACCGTGCCGAGCGAGGCGAGCCGCACGAGCGCATCCTCGACGTGCGCAACCGGAACACGTACGACGAGATCCGCCTCGCCGGGCGCCCCGGCCGTGGTCGACTGGTTGACCGACGCGACGTAGCCGCCGTACGACCGCACGACCTGCATCGCCTCGTTCGTCCGCTGCGTGAGCGCGTCGAGATCTTTGACCCGCAACCGCATCCACGCGTCGTAGTTCTGGTGACGCCCCGCCGCCGGCGGCACGAGCGACCGTGAGGGCGCAGGGCCGGCAACCGGCCCCCACACGTTCTGCCCGGGATTCGTAAGAGTGGCGCCGCCCGCTGCGCCTTCATGGTTCGTGCCCCTGCTGAGCGACAGCGCCTGCCGCTTCGGCGCCGAGTTGAGCACGCCGTGCACGACGGCCGCGACGACGAGACCGAGGACACAGACGGGAGCCAAGACGAGCAGCGAACGCCGCCAAGGCAGACGGGGCAGGCTTCGGCGCGCCGCCGGCTCACCGAGCGCGCGCACGCGCTCCCGCACACCTGTGGGGGCGGCGGCGGGCAGAGCCCGCAGTTCGCGCACGACGTCCGCGAACTCGCGCTCGAAGTCGATCGTCTCAGTCGCGGGCATCGCTCATCATCTCCTCGAGTCGTTTCAGGGCTCTGCTCAGCCGGGTCGAGCAGGCGGTCGCGCTGATGCCGAGGACACGCGCCGCCGTCGGCCCGTCCAGCTCCAGCAAGACACGCAACGCAACGACCTCCCGCTCGGCCGGAGACAGCCGTGCCAGCGCAGCTTCCAGCGCCCCCGGCCCGAGCTCGGGCTCGCCGACCGCCGGTGCTCCGCGCGCGTAACGCTCCTCGCGGCGCCGGCGCCGCTCCTCGGCGCGGAAGTGGTCGAGTGCGGTGCTGCGCGCGATCCGGCACAGCCATACGCGCGGCGTGCCTCGGCCCGGGTCGAACCGGCGCCAGGCACGGAACGCCTTCTCGAACGTCTCGCCGGTCAAGTCCTCGGCCACGGCGCGGTTGCCGGTCAGGAACAAGAGATAGCGGTGGACGCTGTCCAGCTCCGACTCGGCCACGGCGGAGAAGGAGGGCCGGTCGACGTGCAGGCCCGGCCACGAGGTCGTCACCGCGTTCACGGCCCTCATACGCCGCCGCCGGCCCGAAACGTCACATCGGGATTCTCGCTAGCAGGGGCCGGCCGCAGGCGTGCCGCCGGGGCCGGTGAAATGCTGAACCGCTGCCCCAACGCCAGCCTGGAGGCAGTACGAGGCCGCATCGGCGCGGACGAGCGTGACCCCGAACGCCGGCGGCAGGGTCGCCCCCGCATAGGTGTCGTTCTCGGCGTGGAACGCCTCGAGCTCGGTCGCGGCGCCGGTGAAGTTCAGCGACGCCACGGCGGCGATCGCCTCCTTCTCCGCGCGCTTCGCGGTCGGCGATGCCGGCCCGTTCTGCCGCATGTTCATCGCCATCAGGATGGCGACGAGCGCGAGCGTGCAGACGATCGAGACGAGTCCAAAGGCACGGCCCATGGCCCGGAATATCGGGCGATGAGCCGCACCACTTGAACGTGCCGCCTAGTTCACGCTTCGGCCCAGCTGGCTTCTTCCGCCCAGCTGGCAACGACGCCGATCCCACTCACCGGAGCAGCGGTGGCAGGTACGGGCGCCTGACTCTTGCCGGAGCTCGCCGAAGCCACGCCGGGCCCGGCTAGTGCCGCGAGTACCGCGATCAGCGCGATGATCGCCGCTCCACGCCTCCCTGAAGTCTTTCTCGCCATCTCCCCATCCCTCTCGCTCAGCGCATTTGCGCGCCGTCCGCAGTCACGAACCATCAACTGAGCGGACTGTGTGGCGGCTTGGCCGGCCGTGCGTCCCCCTTCCGGGGGAGAGGCCGACGCGATTCCCTCGTTCGAGTGATCAGGCGCGCGAAGCGGCCACCCCCAAAACGAGGGGATCACGCGTCACGCGCAAGAAAGGAAGGAGAGTGGCATCACAAACGATGCAGCACCTTCCATGGTGGAGAGCCTCGGCAGCAGGCCGCAAGTTGCCGGGGCTCTTTCTTTTCACCAGGGCAAGTCGCGGCCGAGCAGCTCTCCAAGACGGCGGTTGGGCTCCTCGAAGGAGCGCTCGAGTCGGGCTCGGGTCTCGGCGGGCAAAGCCTCGTACTCCCGTTCGAAGATGCGCGGATACGACGGCAGCTCCCGCACCTCGACGCCGAGGAACTCGAGCACGCGCCCATAGGTGCCGCCCGGATCCCGCCCGAGCTCGTCGGTCAGCAACACGAGCAGCTGCTCGCGCGGGAACGACGCAAACCAGCGCTCGAGCTGCTCCCCATAGCGGCCGCGCGCGAGATAGGTGTAGTTCCACCAGGCGTGGCTGAAGTACGACTCGTCGTCCAGCATCCGCTCGAGCTCCCCGCGCATCCGCGCGTCCTCCCCGTCGATCGCCTCGTCGAAGGAGAGCGGCTCACGCCCGAGAGCGACTTCGTGCTGGTAGTGCGAGAACGCACGGTCGACCGGATTGCGGAGCAGCGCGATCAGGCGCGCATCGGGCAGCAGGCGCGCAACGCGCTCCGGCGCGAGCGGGTGGAAGAGGTAGCTCGGGCTCGCCTCCCCGACGGCCGACCGCCGGCGGGCCGGGAAGTGTGCGCGGTACCAGAGCTCGCCGCGCGCGTAGTGCCGGTCGAAGAAGCTGACCTCCTTGAACGAGGGGCCCGTGACCTGCGGGTGCCAGCGCAGGTAGGCGTACAGGGCGGTCGTGCCCGCCTTCTGCGCGCCGAGGATCAGGAAGTTCGGCAGCGGCCTCACGGCCACGGTTGCGCGGCCGTACGTGCGGAGCGTGCCGCGCAGAACCTTGCGTGCAGGCTCGGGCACGCGCGGGACGAGCTCCGCCGGAAGGCGGACGAGACAGGTCATTCGGAAGAGTCTGTCAGTGCAGCGCGAGTCGACTGCAGGGGTCAGACCCCTGCCTCGCTCGGTGTCGGCAGCAGCGACTGCTCCACGTCGGGATCCGCTCGCCGCTCGACGTCTCTCATGCCCGGCAAGAAGTACGCGCCGAACGTGATCACCGCGCCGATGACCGCGGCGCCGACGAGGGTCGTGCGCGCACCGACGGCCGCCGCAACCGGGGCGGTCAACGCGAAGCTGAGCGGGAGCAGGCCGATCGAGATCAGCCAGTCGAGACTCGAGACGCGCCCGAGCAGCAGGCCCGGCACGTTCCGCTGCTTGATCGTCGCCCAGACGATCGTCCCCGCCGCCTCGAGCGCGTTGAAGAGCAGGCACGCCGCCATCAACTGCCAGGCGGCATGGGCGAGGCCGTAACCGGCGATCGCCAGCGTCGCCAACGTCCAGGTTGCGTACATGAAGGTGATGTCCCGGCGCGGATGACCCTGGCGGGCCATGAACGCAGCCGCGCCGATCGCCCCCACTCCGCCCGCAGCGAGCACGAGGCCGAGCGTCCCGGCCGACCCATGGAGATCGTTCTTGACGACGAACGGCAACAGCACCTCGGCCGGGCCGAGGAAGACGAGGTACGCGATTCCGGCCGAGACGAGCGTGCCCCAGAGCCAGGCGCGCCGGCGAACGAATCGCAGCCCCTGCTTGAGCGCGGCGCGGGTCGACGGGTGAACGTCCGTTGCCGCAGCCGTGGGCGGCCGGATCGCGAGCACCGCGGCGAGGGTGGCCGCAAAGGACGCGGCATCGACCGCGAACGCCACCCCGGCCGAAGCGGCGACCAGCCCCCCGCCGGCAACGGGACCGACGAGCCGCAACGCCAGCGGCCGGACGAACTGGTCGAGCGCGTTCGCCTGTGGGAGATCCTCGTCGGGAAGAAGTTGCGGCACCACCGCCTCGAACGCCGGCGTGAAGAACGCCGTGCCGACGCCGTAGAGCGCCACAAGGGCGACGAGCTCCCAGAAGCGCAACGCACCGGCCAGCACGAGCGCGGCAACAGCCCCCACCGCGAGCGCGCGCAGCCCGTCGGCCCACGCCATCACGAGGCGCCGATCGTGCCGGTCGCTGACGACACCGCCGACGAGCAGGAACGCGATCGTGGGGACCGTCATCCCGATGCTGACGATCGAGAGCGCCGCCGGTGCGTTCCAGAGGGCGTAGCTCTCCCAGGCGATTGCGATCAGGAAGATCCCGTCACCCACGAGCGAGACGGTCATCCCGGTCCAGAGAATGCGGAAGTCGCGATGTCTCAGCGGCGACAGCAGCCGACCGCGAGCAATGCCTCCTGGGCGGTCGAGCGCGTCGTGACTATGCTGCATTGGAGGCCGCCGGCGACTCGTCCGCCGTCGCGCCCGCAATGGTCAAGAACTCGACGAGGGCCTCGGAGTTCATCGGCTTCGCGAACAGGAAGCCCTGTCCGAGCTCACAGCCCAGCTCCTCGAGTGAGTTCGCCTGCTCGGGAAGCTCGATCCCCTCTGCGACGACCTCGAGCGAGAGGCTCGACCCGAGCGCGATGATCGCGGAGGTGAGGGCTTCGTTGTCATCGGAGCCGACG
>VAXY01000166.1 GCA_005885085.1 Actinomycetota bacterium
TTCGGTGCCTGACGCCCTCGAGCCGTTCGTCGACTACCAGACGCGGCGGGCGCGAACGAGCTCCGTCGCGTAGCCCGACACGGAGATCGGCGACATCACGAGCTGGTAGACGAGCACGTAGAGGACAAACCCGAGCACGTTCCGGCGAACCCTGAGCCCGAGCTTCCCGAACACCGCACGTTGCCGCACATACATCGTCAGCGCGATCGTCAGACTGATCGGAAGCACAGCGGCCGTCATCGGTCCGACGATGATGAAGTTACCGGTCAGCGCTAACACGAGCCCGACCGGGATGGCGACGGTGTACACCGTGTCCAGATACGGGAACAGGCAGTTGGCGGCAACCGCGTGAACGTGGAGACGACGGCCGCGCAGAAGATGCCCGCCGTGCTCTCGCAATCCCTCGATCATTCCCCGCGCCCAGCGCCGGCGTTGGCGCACGAAGTGCAGAAAACGCACCGGAGCGTCCGTGAACGCGATTGCGCTCGGCTCGAAGATCGTGCGTCCGCCGTTCCTGATCAGCGCCCAGGTGAGCACGATGTCTTCGCCAATCTTGTTCGGCCACCCGCCCGCACGCCGCACCGCGTCTGTGCGGTACACGCTGAAGGCCCCCTGTGCGACGAGCGTCCCCTGGAACAGTGCTTGCTGGCGCTTTACCGATGCGATCGCGAGAAAGTAGTCCCACTCCTGCATCCGGGCGAGCACCCCCGCGCGTGAGTTGCGCACGAGAACCGATCCGGCGACGGCAACAGTGTCCGGCGGCGCCGCGAGCATGCGTGCGACAGCGTGGCGAAGGGCGTACGGCATCAGCAACGTGTCCGCGTCGATCGTCGCAACGAGCGGCGTCCGAATCGTTGCCAGCGCGGCGTTCAGCGCCACCGATTTACCGCCGTGCAGGGTGGTGACGACCCGCACGCGCGGATGGGTCTCGGCCACCGCTTGAGCGATTGCCGGGGTCGCGTCGGTCGAGCCGTCGTCGGCGAGGATGATCTCCAACCGGCCGGGATAGTCCTGGCGCAGCGCGTATTCAAGAGTCTCGCGGATCGCCGCTTCCTCGTCGTAGGCCGCGATGATCATGGTTACGTCCGGGTAGCTCTGTACGAAGCCGATCGGGGTCGGCCGGTCGAAGAGGAGCGACGAGGCCAACTGCACGTTCAGATAACCGGGGATGATCGCGACGCCGCAGATGACCGCGATCGCGACTGGCAAAGTCACGACGCGGCCGAGATCGTCGATCCATCCCAGCGCCAGCCAGGTGGAGAACGCCGCCCAACCGGCTCCGAAGAGCACCGTGAGGAGGAAGCGTGTGCGGACGCGCAGATAGAAGCGGAAGCGCCCGACGCCCCAGAGCGGCGACGAGGGCGTCGCCGGCGCAAGCGTCAGCACGGCGTCGCTCGACGCGGTTTCTTCCGCAAGCAGGGTTGGTTGGACGCTCATTGCCGCAGTTCTCTGTTTCGAACACCGTCGCGTGGGGGCCGCAGATGCCTGTCCAACCGTAGGTGCGAGCCGAGAGAGCGCCTCCCCCAGCCGGGGGTTCGCGGCGAACGCTCGCCGCTGCGAGCACGCGGCTGTTTTGTAGGCGCAGCTCGCGCTGCAGCCAACGCTCGTCTAGAAAGCCGAGCACGACGCTCAGCGGATCCTCGATCTCGAAACCCTTCCGAAGGATTAGCGGCTGAATCGAGCTCGTCGTCATCCGCCGCTGAGTCAATCAGAGTGCAACGCTGGCTCTATGTGGCGATTGCCACACATGACAAATGGGGGTAGACACTTCCGTCTTCCTGATTACGATCCGACGCTCAAGAACAGGCCCAGGACCGCGCACCCCCGTCTTCGCCGGCCCGTCGTTCTCTTTCTCCTTTGCCGACCACCTCTCGCAGCCCAGTGCTGGCGTTCGCATTTGCCGCGTTCCTCTTCGGCTGCGCGGGTCCGTTGGCGGACGCAGCAAGCGGGGCGGCGACCCGACATGCGCCCACGCCGCACGTGCACAAGACCAGCCTTGGCGAGCGTGTAGCGACAATCGCCCTCAACGAAGTAGGAGTGCCGTATCGCTGGGGCGGCATCTCCCCGGTGAGCGGCTTTGACTGCTCGGGGCTCGTCTATTACGCGTATGGGCGACTCGGTATCAAACTCCCACACAGCTCTTACGCACTCTTTGACCACGGTCGTGGGATACCACGCAGGAAAATGAGACCCGGGGACGTGCTCTTCTTCTCCGGCCTCGGGCATGTCGGCATCTACGTTGGCCGGGGACGGATGGTGCACGCACCTCATTCCGGGAGTCGAGTACAGGTCGTCAAACTGAGTCAATACGACGGCCGACTTGTCGGTGTCCGGCGCATCCGTCACTGATGCACCGAGATCTCGCGCCGGGGAAGGGCTCAACCCTTCAGCACATCGCCGGTTGACGCACCTCGCAAGAGACCGGAGAATCGGCGCAACTCATTCCCGCGAAGGAGGTCGGTATGGCCTGGAACCCTCAAACGAAGCTGCGTCGAGACGTGCTCGTGCGACTTGATCTGTCCGTGCAACGCGACCTTCGACCACGGCGCGACGTACGACTACTGCCGCGTCACGCTCGTCTTTGACATTCGCGAGGGCGAGGTCGAGGGCACGGACATCAGCAGGCTCAAGATCGCTGCGATCGCCGACACGCCGAAGGTCATGACCGAAGGGAACTGGCGGCTCGGGGTGTTCGTCGACGAGAACGCCACCGACGAGCAGTCGGACAAGCTCGTGAAGGTGTTCACCGGGCAACTCGGCGGCCCGATGGGCGCACTTGCCCCGCTCGTGGGCGAGATGCTCGGCGTCGAACGCGCGGCGATCGACGTTCGCGACGACGGAGTTCGTCACAGCGTGCGTGTCGGAGACGCGAACGATTTCGAGATCGAGGACATCGTCCCGTTCGGCGTCGAGACTGGCGAGCCCGTGCGGTTCTCAGGCATGTTCCACCCTGTCGTGTCGGACCTCACGATCGCCGAGGCGACACGGTCGCGCATCAACGCCTTCGGCATCGAGTACGAGGGAAAGACCGGTCTCTCGACCTCCGAGTTCTCCTGGGCGGCCTGAACGCTTGATCGCCTCGGCGGACGAACACGTTCCATCGCGTGGGGGCCTTGCCCCTGCCTTCGCCGCCGCGCGCGCGCGGCTCGGGCTCGTCGGATCGCTCTTCTTCCTCGCCGGCATCGGGTGGTGGTGGACGGTCGACCGCATGCGCGGCATGGACAACGGTCCATGGACCGACCTCGGAACGTTCGGCTGGTTCCTCGGCGTCTGGGTCGTGATGATGGCCGCGATGATGTTCCCGTCGGTTTCGCCGACGGTCGCCTTGTACTCCCGCATGACCAAGGCGCGGTCTTGGGTTTCTCCACTGCTCTTCGCACTGGGCTATCTCGTCACGTGGGGTGACGTTGTCTCGTGGGATCGCGCCGGGCGTTGGGTCGCGGCTGCGACGCTCGTCATCGCGGCTGCGTACGAGCTGACGCCGTTCAAGGACGTCTGTCTGGGTAAGTGCCGCAGCCCGCTCGGCCTGTTACTCGGCTCTTGGCGCGACGGCCGGTGGGGTGCGCTGCGCATGGGCCTGAAGAACGGCGCCTGGTGCGTGGGCTGCTGCTGGGCGCTCATGGCCTCGTTCTTCGCGCTGGGGATCATGAGTGTCGTCTGGATGGCAATCGTCGCCGGGCTGATTGCAATCGAGAAGACGCTCCCCTGGCCGCGCGTTGCGACATACAGCACGGGGGCGGCGCTACTCGTGCTCGGCGTGCTCTTGCTCGCCGTCCCCGATGCCGTTCCCGGCCTCACCGTTCCCGCTAGCAGTTCGGTGTCTCAGCTGGGCCAGGTGGGCCCTTAAGACCGCTCCCCCG
>VAXY01000167.1 GCA_005885085.1 Actinomycetota bacterium
CTCTCAGCTCGCGGCCGCACGCGTTTCGAACAACGGCGCCGCGGAGCTGCTGCAACTTGCGCGCGAACCGCTCGAGCCCGGAATTGTCGTCGGCGGGGAGCTGCGCGACCCCGACGCGCTCGCCGAAGCTTTGAAGGAGTTCTTCGCGAAGCACAAGCTTCCCAAGAAGGGCGTCCGGCTCGGGATCGCCAACAACCGCATCGGCGTGCGCACGTTCGACATCGCCGGCATCACCGACCAGAAGCAGCTGACGAACGCGATTCGGTTCCGCGCGCAGGAAGCGCTGCCGATCCCGATCGACGAGGCCGTGCTCGACTACCAGGTGCTCGGGGAGGGTGTCGACGACGAAGGCCAGCCGACGAAGCACATCCTGCTCGTCGTCGCGTACCGCGAGTTGATCGACCGCTACATCGACGCGTGTAAGAAGGCGGGGATCGGCCTCGCCGGCATCGATCTCGAGGCATTCGCGTTGTTGCGTGCGTTGCAGGCGCCGCAGGAGGGCGCCGGCACCGATCCAGGTGCTGCACTGGTTGCGGTCGCGATCGGACACGAGCGCTCGACGTTCGCCGTCTCCGACGGACGCGTGTGTGAGTTCACGCGCGTGCTGGAGTGGGGCGGATCTGCGCTCAACGTCGCGATCGCACGCGCGCTCGACGCCGCGCCGTCCGAGGTCGAGGGCGCGAAGCGCGCACTCGCGCTGACGGACGAGATGGTCCCTGACGGCCTGACTCCGGAGCAGGCGAAGAAGGCGCGGGACGCGATGCGCCGCGCGATCCAGACGTTCGCGCGCGAGCTCGTCTCCTCGCTGCAGTACTACCAGAACCAGCCCGGCTCGCTGGGCATCGGCGAGATCGTGCTGACGGGTGGCACGGCGCACCTGCCCGGCCTCGCCGGTGAGCTCGAGCGCCTGATCGGCGTGCGCGTGCGCGTCGGCGATCCGCTCGCGCGGATGAAGGTGTCGAAGAGGATCGGCGAGACCGAGCAGATCGGCTCACTCGCGGTCGCGATCGGCCTCGGGATCGAGGACTAGGCGATGCGTGCCGTCAACCTGCTCCCGCGCGACCATGGTCAGCGGACGATCAAGAAGGAGAGCCTGCCCGTCCTCGTGGGCGCCTGCTCCGCCGTGCTCGTGCTGGCGGTGCTCGGGGCGATGTTCATGATGGGAAGCGGCAAGATCGCGGGTCAGCAGCGCAAGCTCGACGACGTCAACCGCCGCTTCCAGGCACTGCCTCCGCCTCCTCCGGGCCCGACGGCTGCGGAGCAGGCGCTCGCCGGCGAGCAGAGCGCGCGGGTGACGGCGCTGAGCGCCGCGCTCGCGAGCCGCGTCTCGTGGGACCGCGTTTTCCGCGAGTTCTCGCTCATCCTGCCGGACGACGTCTGGCTGACCGAGCTGAGCGCCAAGTCACCGATCTCGCCCGCCACGAACGCTGCGAGCGAGACCGGCACCGGGACACCGTCGGAGTTCACCATCACGGGTCGCACCTACTCGCACGACGGTGTAGCGCGGTTGCTGTCCCGTCTCCAGGTCGTGCCCGACCTGACGAACGTCCAGCTCGTCAGCTCGACGCTTGCGAAGGTCGGCAACCAGAGCGTCGTCGAGTTCTCGATCGCCGCCGACATCAAATCCGCCTCGGGGACGGGCTCGTGAAGAACCGGAAGCCACTTCCCCAGCAGGCGATGATCGCGATCGTCGTCGGTGCCGTGCTCGTGTTCGGCCTCGGGGGCTGGTTCCTGGTCGTGCATCCGCAGGGTGGCAAGGTCGCGAACCTCAAGCGGCAGGCGACCGACGTTCAGGAGAGGATCGACGCCTACAACCAGCAGATCGCCGCGGCGCGCTCCGCGCCGAAGATCGAGGTTGCAGACGTCTACCGGCTCGCGAAGGCGATGCCCGACAAGACCGACATGCCGGACCTCCTGCTCGAGCTGAGCCAGCTCGCCCGCGACACCGGGATTCGCTTCGACTCGATCTCGCCGCAGACGCCCGCCGGGATCGGCAGCTACAGCGTGCTTCCGATCGCCGTCACGTTCAACGGCAACTTCTACAACCTGGCGGACTTCCTCTACCGGCTGCGTTCGCTCGTGACCGTTCACGCGGGGCGGCTCGATGCGACCGGGCGCCTGTTCGCGGTCGACACGCTCACCTTCAACGAGAGCCCGCTCAAGTTCCCGAACATCCAGGCTTCGCTCGTGATCGACGCCTTCGTCTATGCGGCGGCCCCAGCACCGGCACCGGCCGCAGCACCGCCCGCGACGACGCCGTCGGCGACGACGTCGACGACCACAACCACTGACAGCTCCGCAACGAGCGCGTCGGCGACAGGAGCCCCGTAATGGCGAGGAAGCACGTCGATCCGCTCAAGGCGAAGCAGAAGAAACAGAAGATTGTCGCCGCCGTCCTCGGCGTCCTCTTCGTGGGCCTGCTCGCGTTTCAGGTGCCACGCGTGATGAAGCAGCTGCATCCTTCCGCGCCGCCCGCGGCGGCGGCGGCGACAACGACCGCGGCCCCAGCGGGAGGGACGCCGACGCTGGCTGCGCCGACCCTCGCCGGCAGCGGCCAGTCGCCGAGCACGACGGGCGGCTCCTCGGATCTCTCGTCGGCCACGCCGACGGTTCAGGACGGCCAGCTGGCCTCGTTCAGCCTGTTCGCGAGCAAGGATCCGTTCGCGCAGCAGCTCAGCGACGAGAAGACGAGCAGCACCTCGGGCGCAACATCCTCGCCGAGCGGCGGGTCGTCGTCCGGCTCCGGCTCCGGCTCCGGGTCCGGCGCGGGCGTCACCGGCGCGAAGGCGCCGGCGCCCGGAAGCGCGGTCATCTCCGTCAACGGGACGCTCTACTCGGTTGCGGTCGACACCGACTTTCCCCAGGCGAGCGCGACCGATTCGTCTATCGTCCCGCTCTTCCATCTCGTCTCGTTGACGGCGCAGTCGGCGAAGATCTCGATCGTCGGCGGGTCGTACGCGAACGGCGTACCGACCGTGACGCTGACCGAGAACAAACCGGTCACGCTGATGAACACCGCCGACGGCGTCCGCTACAAGCTGATCCTGAAGCCGGTCGGCACGGCCGTGTCGAGCACGCCGGCTCCGACGTCGACCTCGTCGACGACGGTCACGGTTCCGCCGCCGTCCTCGCCGTAAGAGGTTCCTACGCCGGATTCGTCGACGAATCGAACGTCGACGAGACGCGCGCGTACGTTCGCGACGGGTCGCTGGCCGGACGGACGACGACGGTGATGGTCTTCAATTGATTGCCGCCGCTGGGCGCGTCGTAGTAGAGGTAGGTGTCGACGCGGTACGAGCGGTGGTCCGGGCCGGTCGTCGTGTAGCTCGGATCGCACGAAGTCGCCGTGACATTAGTGGGGCAGTTCGTGACCGTGGCGACGAGAGCCTTGGGCGCGACCGGGTTCTGCATGTTCGAGACGTAGACCGTGTCGGCCGTGTAGGTCGAATCTGCGATCGCCGAATTCCATTCGCTGGTGACGAAGACGATGTTGTCGTAGATCAAGCCGCGATACGACTCGATCTGCTTGTCCGCGAGG
>VAXY01000168.1:0-297 GCA_005885085.1 Actinomycetota bacterium
GACGCTGAAGAGCGTTGTCCACTGGGAGCGGAACGTGACGTACGCGCCGAACGCGGAGGCGAGCATCCCGACGATGCCGCATGCGTACAGCACGTACGGATGGGCCACACGCACCTCCTCGAACTTCGCGGGGAACGCGCGCTTGACGAGGAAGATGTCCGCAAAGAGCAACACCATCGACACGCACCAGATCACCGTCACAGCGGCCTGGAAGAGCCAGTACGCCCGCTGGTTGTTGCCGCCGCTCACCCACGGATTGAAGATCGCGACGACGAACAGCGACGACAGAACCGTCTG
>VAXY01000168.1:354-8362 GCA_005885085.1 Actinomycetota bacterium
CGGCCGAGCTGCGCCGGCATCCGCTGCTCCAGTCCGGAGACGAAGAGCAGCCGCGAGAACGAGTAGTTGTAGACGATCGTGTTCGCGACGAAGAACCAGATCAGGACGAGCCCGATGATGATCGCGAACGGATGCGATCCCCAGAAGCCGACCTGAACCGCCTGCAGGATGTCCGTCGTCGCCCCAACGCTCTTCGACGCAGGCAGCGACAGCATCGTTCCGAGCGTCGTCCAGAGGTACGCGACCATGACGACGATCGAGCCCCAGAATAAGTACTTCTTGATCGAGCGCATGTTCACGATCTCGACGCCCATGTTCAGCGGCACCTCGATGCCGAGCAGGGCGAGGATGACGAAGCCGAACCACGTCCATTGCCCGGAGTGGATGCTCCAGTTGCTCGCCGTCCCCCAGCCGCCGGTCGCCGAGTGGCCGGAACCGATCAGGTAGAGGATTCCGGCGAGCCCGATCACGAAGATCCCTGCTCCGTAGAACAGGACGGCGACGTTCGCGTAGCTCTGTGTCATACGCAGCCGCATGGACGCCATCAACGCCGAGAACCACAGCACCGCGAGAATGACCAGTCCTTGCTCCCAGGCCTTCGGGAGCCCGCCCTTGTCGATGAACTGCCAGAGCGTGACGACCGCGTCGCCGGTTGCGACCATCACGAGGATGCCGGGCCACCATGCGCAGAAGCCCGCGAAGAAGCCCCAGAACGGCCCTAGGGCTTTTTGCGTCCACACATAGAGCGAGCCTTCCTGCGGGAACATCTGCCCGAGCTGAGCCGTTACGAGCGCGCCCGGGATCAGAAAGGCCAGGAAGCCAAGGATCCAGTAGGTGTAGGCGGCTTGGTGCGCCTGCTGGATGGCCGAGGCGTTCACGATGAAGAGGACGATCGCGACGAAGATGATCGTCATGTCGAACGAGTTGAGGACGCGTGGCAACATGCCCGGCGCAACCCGCTCGGAGATCATCACGCGTTCATCCTGGGAAGCCATACTCACCTCCACGTCGATGCGATTGATGCGATTCTCGCGCTAGACGCCCGGGCTGCGCAAGAGCAGCGACAGGAGCTGGGCCCGAAGCGGGATCGAGTCCAGTAGGACGTGCTCGTCCGGCGCGTGCGCCCCGCCGCCCTGAGCGCCGAGCCCGTCGAGCACCGGGACACCGGCTGCACCGACGATGTTCCCGTCCGAGCCGCCGCCGCTCGACTCGGCTTCGAGCTCGAGCCCGAGCGTGCGCCCGTGTTCGCGCGCCTTCGCCAGCAGACGGTCGCCGCCGGGCGACGGCTCGAGCGGCGGGCGCGTCCAGTCCCCACTGAGCGCGAGGCGCACTCCGTCGAGGTGAGGCTTCAGCGACGCGAGCGCCGCCTCGAGCCGTTCTCGGTCCTCATGGCGTGCGACGCGGACGTCGATGTCGGCCTGGGCTTCGGCGGCGACGACGTTCTCAGTCGTCCCCCCGCGCACGACGCCGACGTTCACCGAGACGCCGCAGCGCGTGCAGCGCGAGCACCTGGTGCGCGAGCTCCTCGATCGCGCTGACGCCTTCCTCGCGATGCGTCCCGGCGTGTGCGGAGCGGCCCGTGATCGTCAGCCGGAAGCGGCCCAAGCCCTTGCGCGCGGTCTTCAGGTTGCCGCTCGGTCCCGGCGGCTCGACGACGAAGGCGGCAGCGCAGCCGCCCGCCACGCGCTCGAGGTGAGGCCGAGCAGTCCGGCTGCCGCTCTCCTCGTCGGCCGTGAGGAAGACGCGCAGGGTGCGCGTTCTCCCCACGGCGAGGCGAATCGCCTCGACGAGGAGGACGAGGCCGCCCTTCATGTCATACGTGCCGGGTCCGTACGCTCGCCCGTCGCTGGTCCGGAACGGCATCGCGGCCAGCGTTCCCTCCGGCCACACCGTGTCCGTGTGGCCGACGAGCAGCAACGGCGGCCCGTCGCCCGCGAGTTCGGCGACCAGGTGGTCGCCCTCGAGGAAGCGCGCCTGGGCCCCCAGCGCTTCGAGCTCTCTCGAACAAACCTCGGCGACGCGCCGGACCCCGGACGAGTACGTCGGCGATTCGATCTCGACGAGCTCTCGCAAGAGGTCGATCAAGTGGGGGCGGGAGGATTCGAACCTCCGTAGGCTGAGCCGACGGGTTTACAGCCCGTTCCCTTTGGCCGCTCGGGCACACCCCCTTGAGCGGATCGCCATTGTAGCCTTGGCCTCGTGGAGCGCTTTGACGTCGCCGTGGTCGGGGCGGGCCCGGCCGGCTCGACGACTGCTTATCGCCTCGCGCGCGCACGCGCGCGCGTCTTACTAATAGACAAAACACGGTTCCCGCGGGACAAGCCCTGCGGCGGAGGTCTCACGATGCGTGCCGTGAGGCAACTGCCCTTCTCGGTGGAGCCGGTAGTAGAAGACCGAATCACGCGCGCGCGCTGCCGCCTCAGGTACGGGCCCGTGATCGAACGCTCCTCGGATCAGGTGCTCTGCTTGATGACGCAACGCCGGCTGCTCGACGAGTTCCTCGTCCATCGGGCCGTCGACGCCGGGGCGACGTTTCGGGACGGCGTCCGCGTCGCCGTCGAATCGGACCGGCAGATCCGGGTCGACGGTGAGCCGATCAAGGTCGACGCGGTCGTCGGCGCGGACGGCGCGAACGGGATCACCGCGAAGTCGGTCGGCCTCGGCGGCGCGATCGTCAACGGCGTCGCGCTCGAGGGAAACCTGCCCTACGAGCGGCTGCCGGAGGACGGGTGGCGCGGGATGCTCGTGCTCGAGCTCGCAACCGTGCCCGGGGGGTACGGCTGGATCTTCCCGAAGGGAGACCACGTCAACGTCGGGGTCGGCGGCTGGGGGGCGGAAGGGCCGCGCCTGCGCGCGCATCTACGGGCGCTGTGCGAGCACTACGGGATCGAGCTCGACGAGCTCAGGAACCTCCGCGGCCACCGCCTGCCGATGCGCCGGCCCGGCACCGTGCTCGCACGCGGGCGCGCACTGCTCGTGGGAGACGCCGCCGGAGTCCTCGACCCCGTCTCGGGCGACGGCATGTACGAGGGCTTCGTCACCGCGCGCCTTGCCGCCGAGCACATCCTCGGAGACCGGCTGGACGCGTACGCCGCTGCGGTCCACCGCGAGCTCGACCCGCTCTCCTCCGCCGGCTGGGGCGCGAAGAAGGCGCTCGACCGCTTCCCCCGCGCCGTCTTCGCGATCATGCGGCTGCCCGTCACCTGGCGGGTCCTGGAGAAGCTGTTGCTGGGCGAGGTCGCCCATCCGGGCGATGCCCGCGGAGCCGGCCGCACGGCGATGAAGCTGATCGAAGGTCTGGCCCGCGCGGCCTAAAAGCTGGGGTCTGACCCAAAGGGTCAGACCCCAGCAGCTCGGTTAGCCGCCTAAAGACCCCTCGCGGACATGCCGATGCACGGGTGTCCGCGATGGAACTCAATCCCCTGCTCAGACGCGCCGTCGAACTCGGCGCCAGCGACATCCACCTGAAGGTCGGCGTCCCGCCGATCCTCAGGCGTGACGGCGCGCTCGGACCGCTCGAAGAGGCTCCCGTCCTCACCGACCGCGACGCCGAGACGGTGCTCGAGGTCGTCGGGAAGCGCTCGCCCGAGCGCCTCGAGGCCTTCAAGACCAGCGGCGATCTCGACACCGCCTACCAGGAGGAGGACCTGCCGCGCTTCCGCGTCAACGCGTTCCGTCAGCGGGGCCATATCTCGTTCGCCTTCCGCGTGATCCCGAAGAACGTCCCGAACTTCGAGCAGCTGAGCCTGCCCCCCGGGCTCCGCCGCCTGGCCGAGGAGCACCGTGGGCTCGTCCTCGTGACCGGCGCGACCGGCTCGGGCAAGACGACGACGCTCGCCGCGATGATCGACCACATCAACCGGTCGCGGCAGCAGCACATCGTCACGATCGAGGACCCGATCGAGATCCTGCACACCGACCACTCGTGCATCGTCAACCAGCGCGAGGTCGGCCTCGACACGACCGACTTCATGCAGGCGCTGCGCCGCGCGCTGCGTCAGGACCCGGACGTGATCCTGATCGGCGAGCTTCGCGACGCCGAGACGGCGCAGACGGCGCTGCAGGCCGCGGAGTCGGGGCACCTCGTCCTCTCGACGCTCCACACGGTCGATGCCGCCGAGACGATCGGCCGCATGGTCGAGTTCTTCTCCGAGGCGAAGCAGCAGATGATCCGCTCGATCATGGCCGGCGTCCTGCGCGGCGTGATCAGCCAGCGGCTGCTGCCACGCATCGACGGCGGGCGCATCGCCGCGGTCGAGGTGATGGTCAACAACACCCGCATCGCCGAGCTGATCCGCGACAACAAGCCCGAGTCGATCACCGACGCGATCGAGGAAGGCGCATTCTTCGACATGCAGTCGTTCTCGAAGGCCCTGCTCGACCTGGTCGTCGAAGGAAAGGTCGACCGCGAGGTCGCTGCGAACGCGGCCACCAACCGTCACGACTTCCTGGTCGCGCTCGACCGTGCGCTGAAGCAGCAGCAGGCCGACACCGCGGCGGAGGAGAAGCAGCGGCAGGAAGAAGAGCAGCGCCAGGCCGGGCCCGAGGTTCCGTCGCTCCGGCTCGCCCAAGCAGGCGACTGATGCGCTCTCTGCTCGTTGCGGCCACGGCGCTCGCGCTGCTCGTCGGCTCGGCTCGAGCCGCTGACGGCCCGGTGCTCGGGTTCACGGTCTCGTCGAGTACGCGCTCCTCGTTGCCCAGCATGCTCCCGAGCGCAGGCACGCCGAATGCGCCCGGGGCGATCTCGGTTCCGGTCTCGTTCACGAGCCCGCCGGCCCTGCACCAGCAGCTCGATCTGACGGCGCTGCACCTGCTGTGGGAGCACGCCGGATCGGCGTACGGGATCCCGTGGAACGTGCTCGCGGCGATCAACAAGATCGAGTCGAACTTCGGGCAGAACATGGGCCCGAGCTCGGCCGGTGCGATCGGGTGGATGCAATTCATGCCCTCCACCTGGCTCCGCTGGGGCGTCGACGCGGACGGCGACGGCGTCGCCGATCCGTGGAACGCGGGCGACGCGGTCTACGCCGCCGCTCGCTACCTCGCCGCGTCCGGCGGCCAGACCGACATCTCCCGGGCGGTGTTTTCGTACAACCACGCGGATTGGTACGTACGCGAGGTGCTCGACCTCGCCCAGGTCTACGGCAACGGCACGATCCAGCAGACCGCCGGCCTCGAGCAGGTGCAGGCGTCGCTCGACCAGGCTCGCGCGCAGGTCGTCGCGGCGAACCGGAAGCTGCTCGCCGCGCAGGAGACCGAGGACTCACTGCGCGCGCTCTCGCAACGCCTGCACGGGAAGGTCAACGAGGCGGCGTTGCTCTCCGATCGTCTTGTCGCCGAACGGCGTGCAACGCTGTTCGACGTTCGCATCGACGCAGCGCGCGCCGCCGCCGATGACGCACGCACGAGCCTCGAGCGCGCGCAGGCGTCGCTGCGGAGCGCGCAGCGAAGCGCGCAGGCGCCATCCTTCGCCCAGGGAGTCGGCACGCTCATGGGCGCCCCGGCCTACGACAACAACTGGGTCTTCCCGGTCGGCGGCGGCCCCGAGCTCGTGTCCGCGGCCCACACCCATCACGACTATCCCGCCGTCGACATCGCCGCCCCGGAGGGCTCGCCCGTATACGCGATCTCGAATGCGGTCGTGCTGAACGCGTGGCACACGATCGATCCGCGCTGTGGGATCGGCATGACGATCCGGACGCAGGACGGGCAGGTCTGGACTTACTGCCACCTCTCGTTCCTCGAGCCCTCGGTAACCGACGGCGTTTCCCTCGCGGCCGGCACCCAGATCGGTCTCGTCGGCATGACGGGACATGCAAGCGGGCCGCACCTCCACCTGCAGCTTCAGCCGCCCACGTCCTACCCCCAGTACCAGCCCTGGTTCCAGAGCTTTGCGGGCAAGGCCTTTCGCTGGCAGGACGCCCCGACCCCGCTCGAGCCCCCGGGGATGCCGCAAGCGGCGAGGGTGTTCAGCGTCGTCCCTGAGTCGAGGGACGGGGTAGTGGCCTTCACCCGCGCTGGGGGTTGAGTTCAAGCCGTTTTCTGCCGATTGCCGGAGCATGGCTCTGCGGATCGCCACCCGTTTGCCGCGCCTTGCGGTCGTCGGGATCGTGCTCCTGTCGCGAGCGCCACGCTCGCCGTGGGCGCCGCGAAGCGGATGGCGGCCGTGCCGAAGGGCGCGCCGGCTCCCGTCCCGGTCGCAACCGTCGTCGTTCCCGACGTCACGGGCCAGGCGTTCGTGTTCGCGAAGGGCACGCTCGAGGACACCGGGCTCGCGTGGAAGGTGGTCGGCACCGTTCACGGGTACGCCGCCAACAAAGTTGGGAAGCAGACGCCCGTCGCCGGGACGAAGCTGAAGGACACCGGCGCCCCGACGATCACCGTCACGCTCGAGCGCACCTCCTATCCGGAGAAGGGCGAGCCGGAGGACGTTTCGCCGTACATCGGCACTTCCGTGCAGCCGATCGAGGTCAAGCCGGTTGTCGCCGCCCCCGCGCCGACGCCCGCCGGCGCCCCGAAGGTGACCAAGGCCGCCCCCCCCGCGCTTCGTCGTAGCCGGCGCTCCGAGTGAGCCGCTGGACGAGATGCCCCTGCCGCAGCGCGCGAAGCTTCTCTCCGCCTGGATCGCGACGCATCCAAAGACGGCGGCAAATGTCAGGCACTTCCTCTATCAGCACAGCTGGATCGTCACCGGCGCCAAATTCGGCTGGTGGCACGGAGTGGACGCGCTCCACGAGTTGATCGCCGTCGACCTGGCCGCTCGGAAGCGGTGGGGAATCGGCCGGAAGAGCGAGTTCGTCGCCCGCACGGCGCTCGCGGAGGTCGAAGCGAGGGTGAAGTGATCGCGTGGGTGCTCAGGCGCCTCAGGGGAGAGACGGGCTACAGCCTCATAGAGATGATCGTGGTGATGGCCATCATGAGCATCGTCTTCGCCGGGATCACGACGGCATTTGTCTCAGCCTCCAAGGCTCAAGACGAGCAGGACCGTCGCTTCCGGGCGCAGCTCAACACCCGTCTCGCCCTCGACAAGATCCGGAAGGACATCCACTGCGCGACCGACGTCACGCCCTTCGCAACCAACTCGCTGACGATCAAGCTTCCGGCCGGCTGCGGCGGGGATACCAGTTGGTGCACCGTCGCCGTCAGCGGCTTCACGAATCGCTATGCGCTGTACCGGCAGAGCGGCGCGACCTGTGGCTCGACCGGAGTCAAGTACGCCGATTACCTGACGACGGCGAACGTCTTTCCCGCCTTTGCACACGCAAGCGGCTGCGGCTGCCTTGCGTCCCTCCAACTCGACTTTCCCGTGAGCCTCAAGGGAAGCACGATCGGCCAGTACGAGCTCACAGACACCGTCTACCTGCGGAACAGCACAAGGATCTGAGATGAGACTCCTACGGCGGCTATTCGGAGAAGAGCAAGGATTCGCACTCGTCATCGCGCTCGGCGTGACGGTCGTGCTGAGCATGACGGTCGTCACCGTTATCGAGTCAGCCCGATCCAATTCGCGCAACTCGACGATGAGCGGCGGTCGAGCGTCTGCCTACGACCTCGCGGAGGCCGGGGTGAGCAACGCGATGTCGATCCTCCGAGTGCCGACGAACAACGCACTCGACAAGTACGTCTTCTGCACGGACAGCGGCAGCCTTCCGACCCTTCCGTGCAAGCGGACCGACACCTACTCCTCCGGGAAGGTGATCTGGTACGGCACCCTGTACCAAAACGCTGCGGCCGGAACCGCGTACTGGGATCTCTTCTCGACCGGCTATGTCCGCAACCCGTACGGCGGGGCCGACTACCAGAAGACGATCCGGGCGACGATTCCCGTCGTTCCCGTCACCACGCAGCCGCTGAACAACCCGTCGTGGAACTACATCTTCTCGCGCGCAACCGGCAGCGGCGTGGCGTTGAGCGGATGCGACATGACGCTGCAGAACAGCGTCAACGTCACCTCGCCGTTGTACGTCATGGGCAACCTCTGTCTCAAGAACACCGCCAAGATCAGCAA
>VAXY01000169.1 GCA_005885085.1 Actinomycetota bacterium
CAACCCTCGCTCTCCCAGCAGATCCGCTCGCTCGAGGCCGACCTGGGCGGCGAGCTGATCGAGCGGCTCCCGCGCGGCCTCCGGCTCACGGCCGCAGGCAAGGCCCTCCTGCCCGAGGCGCAGGCCGCCGTGCGGGCCGCCGACCGCGCCGGCGCCGCCGCGCGCATGGCCCTGGGCCTGGAGGCCGGCGAGCTCGAGGTGGCGACCCTGCTCTCGATGACCGTGGGCATCCTGCCGTCGGCGATCACACGCTGGCACGAGCGCTACCCGGACATCGAGATCCGCATGATCGAGTACACCCATCGCTCGATGCTCGAAGACGACGTGCGTGCCGGCGTAGGCGACATCGCGCTCGGGCCCATGCCGGCCTCGTGGCCCGGCCGGGTGGAGCCGCTCGGCTGCGAGGAGCTCGTCGTCGTCGTCTCACGCTCGGATCCGCTCGCGGAAAGACACAAGCTGGAGCTGGAAGAGCTCGCCGACCGCCGCTGGATCCTGTTCCAGCCGGGCCACGGGCTGACGGAGGTCGTTGCTGCGGCGTGCAGGCGGGCCGGCTTCCAGCCCCGCCCCGCTGTCCGCACCACGCAGGTCGAGGCCGCCACGCGGCTGGCGGCGGCCGGGCTCGGGCCGACGATGGTGCCCGACAACGTGCTCTCGCCTGCGCTCGACGCCGCCGTCCTGCACCTCGAACCGCCGGTCCTGCGCGAGCTTGCGGCCTACACGCGCAGCTGGACCGCGCTCTCGACCGCGTTCGTGGAGGCTCTGCGCCAGGGCGACTGGTCGAGGCAGCCTCCGGAGCCGGCGGTGCTGGTCTGAGAGAATCGCCTACGATGACGAGGAGGGGCCGATGCCGAAGCTGACCATTCCCTTCGAGTCGCTCGATCCGCTCATGATCGGCGCCTCGGACGACGAGAGCAAGGTCTCGCGCGAGACGCTCGAGCTCGAGATCCCGCAGCAGAACCTGCTCGCAGCCGTGTATCCGGAGGAGCCCGACCCGGTGCCGGATGCGACGGAGGCGGCGAGGCACGCGCTCGAGGCGCCGGTCTCCGGCCCGCGCTTCTCCGAGATCCTCGCCGGCGCGACCCGCGTCTGCGTGATCGTCGACAACCAGTTCCGGCCCACACCGCAGTCGAAGCTCCTGCCGGCGGTGCTGGACGCGATCGAGGCGGCCGGCGTCGAGGCGACCATGGTGTGCGCGAACGGCAAGGTGTTCCCGATGTCTGACTCGGACATCGAGCAGAAGATCGGTCCCGACAACCTCGCCCGCATGGAGCGGCTCGGAATCGAGTTCCACCAGAACGAGCCGCGCAACGCCGAGGCGTACGACTACGTCGGGGTTTCGTCGCGGGGGACTCCGATCTGGCTGCACAAGGAGGTCGCCCGCTGCGACGTCAAGATCTCCATCGGGCAGGCGCAGGCCAACCACTGGGGCGCGGGAGGCGGCGGCAAGCTGATCCTGCCGGGCGTGGTCTCGGACGAGACGATCGAGTCCAACCACTGCGCGTTCGTCCCCTCCCCGCAGACGCACTACGGCGCCTATGCCGGGCCGATGCGCTCCGACATCGACGAGGCCGCGAGGATGTGCGGGCTGACCTGCACGATGAACGTCGTGCTCGACACGCGCGGCCGTGTGATCGAGTGCCTGTTCGGCTCGCATCCCGAGGCGCACCGGGCCGCGATCGAGCGCTTCAACGAGATCTACGCGTACGAGCACCCGGGCGACCAGGCCGACATCGCGATCTGCGGCGTTTTCGCCCCGACCGACCATCTCTTCTTCCACACCGGCTGGGGCTGCATGTCGGCCGACTTCGTCCTGAAGGACGGCGGCACGCTCATCTACTGCTCGCCCTCACCGGGGGTCTCGACAGCGGTCGGCGACTTCCCAGGCCTCGCGCTCATGGACCTGATGAAGCCGTACATGCCGGCCACTCCCGAGAACTACCAGCAGGTGCTCCGGGACATCCACGCCCGCAAGATCCAGATGTGGGCCGGCTGCATCTGGGTCCCGATCTACGAGGTGATGACGCGCAAGCACCTGAAGCTCGTGACGCTCCAGGAGAACCTGGAGATGGCCGCCGACATCGGCATCGACGCGACGACCTCGCTGGACGAGGCGTTCGACGAGGCGATGAAGACCCATGGTCCGGACGCGAAGGTGATCGTCCTGCCGTTCGCGCGGTACCAACTGCCCCGGAACATGGTGCGGTTGGAGGCCGAGCCGCTCCGGTTCCCTCAGGAGGCGCACGCGTAGCGCGGTCGTGGACGCGCAGATCCGTGGGTCGACGACGATCGTCGAGTTGCTCCGCCGTTATCCCGGCGGCGAGGCGGCACGGCTCATGGCGGAGCTCAGCTGGGCGTGCGCACATTGCGGCGGCGCGTTTCACGAGCCGCTGACGATGGCGGCGAAGCGCCACGCCTGCGATCCACGCGCCGTGCTGGAGGCGTTCCGCTCTCTCGACGAGCCCGGCGGGCCCGACCCGGAGCTCGTGCGGCGGGCCGCCACGCGGGTCGTGACAGGTACGACGTGACCGTCACAACGGCCACGCAGCCGTGGGTCGGCCGACCTCTTCCACGTCTCGAAGACGAAGCGCTGCTGCGCGGGGAGGGACGCTTCGTCGACGATCTCGATCCCGTTCCGAATGTCCGGCATGCCGCGATCCTGCGCTCGCTGGTGCCGCATGCCCGGATCCGCGGGCTCGACCCTTCGGCGGCGCTCGGGCTGCCCGGAGTGGTCGGCGTGGTGACCGGCGCCGACGTGGCCGCGATGTCGCGGCCGTTTCCCGCCGGCATCGAAAGTGGCGTCGAGTACCTGGCCGCGGCGCACGAGGTGACGCGGTACGCGGGTGAGCCGCTGGCCGTCGTCGTAGCGAACGACCGGTACGTTGCCGAGGACGCCGCCGAGCTGATCCAGGTCGACTACGAGCCGCAGGAGGCGGTGCTGGACGTGGAGACCGCCGTCGAGAGCGACGCGTGCGTGCACGACCGCTCGTTCGTCTACGGCGACGTCGACGCGGCGCTTGGGGCCGCGGACCTCGTCGTGCGAGAGCGGTTCCGTTTCCCGCGCTGGAGCTGCACGCCGGTCGAGTGTTACGGCGTGATCTGCGACTGGGACGAGGCCACCGGGACGTTGACTGCGTGGTCCAACTTCCAGGGGCCTTTTACGCTGCACTCGGTTGCGGCCGCGGCGCTGCGGCTGCCCGGCTCGAAGCTGCGGCTGATCACCCCGCGCGACTCGGGCGGATCGTTCGGGATCAAGTCGGCGGTGTACGCGTACGTCGTCCTGATCGGCCTCGCCTCGCGGCGGTTCGGCGTGCCGGTGCGCTGGACCGAGGACCGGCTCGAGCACCTGGCGGCGAGCTCGGCGTCCACCGCACGCGTCACGGAGCTCGAGGCAGGCTTCGACTCGGAGGGCAGGCTGCTCGGGCTCCGCTACGACGCGATCGAAGACGTCGGCGCGTACGTGCGCGCGCCGGAGCCGGCGACGCTCTACCGCATGCACGGCTCGCTCGCCGGTGCGTACGACGTGCCGAACGTGGCCGCGAGGAATCGCGTCGTACTGACCAACCGCTGCCCGACCGGGCTCAACCGTGGTTTCGGCGGCCCGCAGGTCTACTTCGCGCTCGAGCGGACGATGGCGATCGCCGCCGGGCGGCTCGGGCTCGATCCGGCCGAGGTGGCGCGACGCAACCTGATCGGGCGCGACGAGTTTCCCTACCGGACCGCCTCCGGATCTCTCTACGACTCTGGGGACTACGGCGCGTGCCTCGAGCGCGCGCTCAAAGTCGCGCGCTACGACGATCGGCGGGCCGAGCAGGCGGCGGCACGGGACGAAGCACGCCTCCTCGGCATCGGGATTGCCTGCGTCGTCGAACCGTCGATCTCGAACATGGGCTACATCACGCTGGCGCAGACAGCAGCCGAGCGCGCGGAGACGCTCCCGAAGTCCGGGAACGCGGAGGGCGCCACCGTGATGGTGAATCCCCTGGGCGGGGTGACGGTGCGGATCTCCACGACGCCGCAGGGACAAGGTCACAAGACGGTCGCCGCGCAGGTCGTGGCCGACACGCTCGGGCTCGAGCCCGCCGACATCGACGTCGTCTCCGAGCTGGACACCGCGACGGATGCCTGGACGGTCGCTTCCGGGAACTACTCGTCCCGCTTCTCGGGCGTCGGCACCGGCGCAGTACTGCGCGCTGCGGAGAAGGTCGCGCAGAAGCTGCAACGGATCGCCGCGCCCCAGTTGGGGTGCGAGCCGCAACACGTCGAGCTGCGCGACGCAAAGGCATGGCACGGCGGAGACTGGCGGGGATCGCGCACTGGAACCCCCACGCGCTGCCCGAGGGCGTCGAGCCGGGCGTACACGAGACCGCCTACTACACGGCGCCGAACCTCGCGCCGCCGGACGACGACGACCGGGTCGCATCCTCGGCCGCGCACGGATTCCTGGTGGACGTCGCCGTCGTCGAGGTCGAGCGCGAGACGGGTGCCGTGCGCGTGCTCGACTACGTCAGCGTCCACGACGCCGGGCGGCTGCTGAATCCACTCATCGTCGAGGGCCAGGTTCGCGGCGGCTTCGCCCACGGCGTCGGCGCCGCGCTGTTCGAACGGATCGTCTATGACGAGGACGGCAATCTCCTGACGGGCACGTTCATGGACTACTTGTGCCCAACCGCGGCAGACGTGCCGTCCCTGCGCATGGAGCACCTCGAGACTCCCTCCCCGTTCACGGCGCTCGGGGCCAAGGGGCTCGGGGAAGGCACGACGATGAGTGCACCGGTTGCGATCGCGAATGCGGTTGCCGACGCGCTCGGCGTCGACGCACTCGAGTTGCCGCTCACGCCGGCCCGCGTCTGGGAGCTGCTCGCGTGAAGCCGGTGCCGTTCACATACGTGCGCGCGGAGTCGGTCGAGCAGGCGGTGGACGCGTTGCGCGCCCACGGCGGCGAGGCGAAGCTGCTGGCCGGGGGGCAGAGCCTCGTCCCTGCGCTGAACATGCGGCTCGCGCGACCGTCCGTGCTCGTCGACCTGAATCGCGTTCCCGGCCTCGACCGCATCGACGAGGAGAACGGCGGCATCCGGATCGGGGCGCTCGTACGCCAATCCGCGGCCGAGCGCGCGCAACTCGTGCACGAACGGTGTCCGCTGCTCGCGAAGAGCCTGCCGCTCGTTGGCCACTTCGTCACTCGCAACCGCGGCACGATCGGCGGCTCGATCGCGCACGCCGATGCCGCTGCCGAGTTGCCACTCGCCCTCGTCGCGCTCGCAGGCAGCGTGATCACCACGCTGCGAACGATCCCGGCAGCAGATTTCTTCGTCGGCCACTTCACGACAGCGCTTGCTGACGACGAGCTCGTCGTCGCAAGCACGTGGCCGCGGGCACGTTCGGGCGAGGGCTCTGCATTCGGAGAATTCGCGCCGCGGCACGGCGACTTCGCGCTCGCGTCCGCCGCCTGCGTCCTACGCGTCGAGAACGGCGCCGTCGCCGAGGCGCGCCTCGCGGTCGGCTCCGTCACCGACCGGCCTGAGCTTCTCGACGTCGAGCCGCTGCTCGGACGCCCGCTCGACGACGATGGCGTGCGCTCGCTCGGCACGGCTGCCGCCGCTGCGGTCGACCCCCCGCCGAACCTGCACGGCTCGCCCCGCTACCGGCGCGCGCTGCTGGGTACGCTCGTGGAGCGCGCGCTGCGAACCGCCTGGGCCCGCGCGACGGAGACGCCGTCGTGACCGCACTCGAGGTCACCGTCAATGGACGCACGCACAGGGAGGACGTCGAGCCTCGCCTTCTGTTGTCCGACTTCCTGCGCCACACGCTCGGGTTGACCGGCACGCACGTCGGCTGCGAACACGGCGTCTGCGGCGCCTGCACGATCCGCCTCGACGGGGCGGCCGTGCGTTCCTGCCTCCTACTGGCGGTGCAGGCCGACGGCTGCACGATCGAGACCGTCGAGGGGCTCGCCGCAAACGGCGAGCTGCATCCGCTGCAGGCAGCCTTTCGCGAGCATCACGCCCTGCAATGCGGCTTCTGCACCTCGGGGATCCTGATGGCGGCGGCGAACCTGCTCGAGCAGGACGGGACGCCGACGCGGGACGAGATCGTCGACATGCTGTCGGGGCACCTCTGCCGGTGCACGGGCTACGAGCCGATCGTCGACGCGATCGCACAGGTCGCGGGCACCTCGTGAATCTCGCTCTGAGCCTGGCCTACGCCGCGGAGCGCCACCCGGAGCGCGAGGCGCTCGTCGACGGAGACGTCCGGCTGACGTACGCCGCCCTGCGCGAGCGCGCCGCGCGGCTCGCCGGAGGGCTCGGATCGCTCGGCCTTGCGCGGGGCGACCGACTCGCTGCGGTGCTCACGAACCGGCACGAG
>VAXY01000170.1:0-2880 GCA_005885085.1 Actinomycetota bacterium
CCAGCCATTCGGGCAGCGCCTTCTTCGCCGCCTGGACGGCCCGGTCGACGTCCTCGGCCGAGGCGCGGGGCACCTCGGCGATCACCTCGGCCGTGGCCGGGTTCAGGACCTCCATCGTCTCGCCGCCGGCGGAGTCGACCCACTCGCCGCCGACCAGGTTCTGGTGTTTCGACACGGTGGTGCTCACGACTACCTCCTTCTCAGGATCCCGGTGTCGCGCGTCAGGCGCGCCGCGATGGCCACCGGAATCACGGTCATGACTATCACGAAAAAGACGACGACGTTCACCTGCGGCAGCTGCTGCCCGAGCCGCAGGTTTCCGAGGATCCAGATCGGAAGGGTGGTCTGCGCGCCGGCCGTGAACGTCGTCACGATCACTTCGTCGAGCGACAACGCGAACGCGAGCAGCGCCCCCGCGACGAGCGCCGTCGAGACGACCGGAAGCGTCACGAAGCGAAAGGTCTGCCAGCCGTCCGCCCCGAGATCCATCGACGCCTCGGTGAGCGACGTCTGCGTGCGCCGCAGCCGCGCGACAACGTTGTTGTAGACGATCACGATGCAAAACGTCGCGTGGCCGATCACGATCGTCCTCAACGACGGTGTGATGTGGTGGATGGGGTTGTTCGAGAAAAAGGAGTTGAGCGCGATCCCCGTCACGACGCCCGGAAGCGCGATCGGGAGCACGAGCAGGAATGTGATCGTGTCGCGTCCGAAGAAACGAAACCGGCTCACCGCCGTCGCCGCCGCCGTGCCGAGCAGCAGGGCGATGGAGGTGGCGAACCCCGCCGCCTTCAACGAGAGCACGAGCGCGCTTCGAGCGTCCTGGTTGTGCCAGGCGGTGTCGAACCACTTGGTGCTGAACCCGGCGATCGGCCAGCTCTGGATGTTCGACGAGTTGAACGCGTAGACGCAGATCAGGACGAGCGGGATCCACAGAAACAGGACGACGAGCAGCGTCCAGATCCGCAGCGAGATGCGCGTCGCAGTCGTCTCCATCACAAAGCCTCGAACGCTCCGAGTCGCTTGGCGACCGCCAGATAGAGAGCCATGACGACCAGCGGGACGGTCGCGTATGCCGCTGCAAAGGGGAGGTTGTTCGTCAGGCCGAGCACGTTGCGGTAGATGACGTTGCCGATGAAGTCGACGTTCCCGACGAGCGATGGCGTGATGTAGTCGCCGAGCGTCAGCGAGAACGTGAAGATCGAGCCGGCGACGATCCCCGGCAGGGCCAGCGGCACGACCACGCGCCGGAAGGTCGTCCACCCGCGTGCGCCGAGATCGCGGGACGCCTCGAAGTAGGAATCGGGGATGCGCTCGAGCGCCGCGTAGACGGGCAGGATCATGAACGGAAGCCAGATATAGGAGAAGACGATCCACATCGCGACGCTGGTGAACGCCCAGCCCTGCTGCGGCAGCCCGATCTTCGCCAGCGACCAGTTGAGCGCACCGTCGTGGTTGAGGATCAGCCGCCACGCGTAGATGCGCGCGAGGTAGCTCGACCACAGCGGCAGCAGGACGAGCACGAACAGGGTTGTGCGAAGACGCGGACTCGCGATCCGTGCCATGAAGTACGCGAACGGCAACGCGATCACAGCGTCCGTTGCCGTCACCGCGGCGGCCATCCAGATCGTCCGGAAGGCGATCTGGCGGTACGTCGGATCGCTGACAAGGGTGTGGAAGTTCGCCCACGTCCACGCGTGGGTGAGCTTGCCCGTGAACGAGTCGATACTCCAGAACGCCGAGACGAACAGGACCGCCAGCGCGGCGAGATAGAAGATCACCATCCAGCCGAGCGGCGGCACCAGCAGCCCGAGCGCGCGCAGCCACGGCCGCCGCCACAATGCCGCCGAGAGGCGGCGGCGGGCCGTCGAGGATGTTCGACGACCCGCCTCGTACGCCTGTGATGCCACTAGCTCTTGATGTCAGTCCAGGCTTGCTGCCACTTCGTGTAATCCATGCAGTTGCTCTGGCCGTTGCCGCAGTCCTTCGTCGGCGTCTTCCAGAACTTGATCGACTTGAAGTAGGCCGACGGGGCGTTGGCGTGGTACTGCGCGCACGAGCCCTTGGACAGTTTGTCCATGACCACGCACGCCTTCGTGTTCGCGGGGGTCTCGCCGAAGTAGATCGCCTGCTCCGCCTGCACTTTCGGGGTGGACACCCATTTGATCCATTTCACGGCGCAGTTCGGATGCTTCGCTTTCGACGAGATCATCCACGTGTCGGCCCAGCCGGTTGCGCCTTCCTTGGGGATGAGGTCCTTCACCGGCGCCTTCGCCGCCTGCAGCGTGTTCGTCTGATACGGCCACGACGCGCCGACCGTCGCAGTCCCGCTCTTGAAGAGGTCGATCTCGTCGCCGGCGGTCGCCCAGTACTTCTTGACGAGGGCGTGCTGCTTCTTCAGCAGGTCGACGGTTGCCTTGAACTGGGAGTCCGTCAGCTCGTACGGATCCTTGATCCCGAGGTTCGGTTTCGTCTTGGAGAGGTAGAGGGCGGCGTCGGCGATCTGGATCGGATTGTCCGGGATCGTGACCTTGCCCCTGTACTTGGAGCTGTACAGCACGCTCCACGAATTCGGGGCGGGCTTCACCTTCTTCGTGTTGTAGAGGAGCGTGTTCGGCCCCCACTGCAGCGAGATCCCGTAGTGCACGCCCTTGACGGTGTTGTGGGGCGGTGCCTTCAGCGCCGGGATGAAGTTCTTGAAGTCGGGGATCAGCTTCGGATCGATCGGCCGCACGTCCTTGCCGAAGATCAGGCGCAGACTTGCGTCCCCGGACGCCGAGACCGCGTCGTACTGACCGGTGCGCATGAGCGTGACCATCTCGTCCGACGAACCGCCGTATTTGGGTTTCACCTTGCAGCCGGTCGCCTTCGCGAACGGCT
>VAXY01000170.1:2938-4982 GCA_005885085.1 Actinomycetota bacterium
GCTGCTGTCCGCCGCAGAGCTGACTCCCGACGCCGGCACGCAGAGCGCGCCGGCGATCGCCGCGACGAGCACGTGCCTCCTGCGAATCCTCCTCATGCTTGCCCTCCTGGTCGTTCCATGTCGAAGGTGTGCTCGGGACGCCACTCGAGGCGCACCGGCCTGCCCCGGGACTCGAGCGCGTCGGTGGACGACGTCTCGAGGTTCTGCTTCACGACCGTGAGCTCACCCCCGGAGTCGAGCTCGACGACGTATCTCGTGAACATGCCGACGTAGACGACGTCCCGGATCCGCCCGGGTTCGCCCGCGCCCGTCCCGTCGAGGTGCATCTGGATCTTCTCCGGCCGCACCGTGAACCTGCGGCCGTCGCGTTCGAGGACATTGGAGACACCGACGAAGCCGGCCACGAACTCCGTCGCCGGGTGTTCGTACACGTCGGCCGGGGTGCCGATCTGCTCGATCCGGCCCTCGTTGAAGACGGCGAGGCGGTCGCTCATCGTCAGCGCCTCCTCCTGGTCGTGCGTCACGTAGACGAAGGTGATCCCGACTTCGCTGACCTCCCGCTGGATGCGCTTCAGCTCGGTTTGCATCTCCTGGCGGAGCTTGAGGTCGAGCGCGCCGAGCGGCTCGTCGAGCAGGAGCACCTTCGGTGCGTTGACGAGCGCGCGTGCGAGCGCGATGCGCTGGCGCTGGCCGCCCGAGAGCTGAATCGGCTTGCGGTCGCCGACGTCCGGCAGCCGGATCACGCGCAGGATCTCGTGGACGCGCTGCCGGCGCTCCGCGCGCGGCACGTTCTTGACGCGAAGGCCGTACGCGACGTTGTCGGCCACGGTCATGTGCGGAAACAGCGCGTAGTCCTGGAAGACGGTGTTCACGTCACGCTCGTACGGTGCGCGGCTGGTGACGTCGACGCCGCTCAGCTCCACGCGCCCCTCGTCCGGGCGCTCGAAGCCGGCGATCAGGCGCAGCGTCGTCGTCTTGCCGGAGCCGGAGGGGCCGAGCAGCGTGAAGAACTCGCCTGCCTCGACCTCGAGGTCGACGCGGTCGACTGCGACGACGTCGCCATAGGTCTTGCGCACGCCGAGGAGACGGACGTCCACTGCGGAGGGGATTGTCGCTGAGACCGAGCGGCGCTCAGGCAGCGTCTGCGTCGCCAAGCGATTCCTCCAGCAGGTCGAGCCCCCGAGCAAGCAGCGCATCGTCGATCGACAGCGGCACGAGGATGCGAATGACGTTCCCGTAGATCCCGCACGAGAGCAGGACGAGCCCGCGCTCCCGGGCCGCCGCGGTGACGCGCGACGCCGCCTCCGCCGACCGCTCCTCGAACTCGATCGCGAGCATGGGGCCGAGCCCACGCACCTCGCCGAGCAAGTGGCTCTGAGCCACAAAGTCTTCGAGGCGGCTGCGGGTGCGCCGGCCGAGTTCCTCGGCGCGTGCGCGAAAGGCGTCCGTTCGGACCTCGTTGAGCACCGCGATCGCCGCCGCACACGCGACGGGATTGCCGCCGAACGTCCCGCCCAGCCCGCCGGGCGGGACGGCGTCCATCACCTCGGCTTTGCCCGTGACGCCCGCGAGCGGGAGGCCTCCGCCGAGCGACTTTCCGCTCACCAAGAGGTCTGGCTCGACGCCGTAGTGCTCGATCGCCCAGACGGGACCCGTCCGGCCGGCACCCGACTGCACCTCGTCGTCGACGTAGAGGATCCCGTGCTGGTCGCAGACCTCCTTCAGCCGCCGGGGGAAGTCCTCGGGCATCGGAATGAACCCCCCTTCGCCCTGGACGGGCTCGAGCACGACGCAGGCGACATGTTCGGCCGAGACATCCTGCTTGAACAAGTGGCTCAGAGCCACAAGCGCATCGTCGCTCGTGACCCCGCGGTACGGGTACGGGGCGGGGGCCCGGTACACCTCCGGTGCGAACGGGCCAAAACCGTCCTTGTACGGGATGACCTTCGCCGTCAGCGCCAGCGTCAGATTGGTGCGGCCGTGGAAGGCGTGGTCGAAGGCAATCACCGCAGGACGGCCCGTGGCGACCCGGGCGATCTTGACC
>VAXY01000170.1:5016-10664 GCA_005885085.1 Actinomycetota bacterium
GACCGCCTCGGCGCCTGAGTTCAGCAACAGCGAGCGCGTTTCGGTGTCACCCGGCCAGACCTCGTCGAGGAGCCGGCACACCTCGACGTACGGCTCGTACATCCCGACCATGAAGCACTGGTGCAGGTAGCGGTCGACCTGCTCGTGGATCGCCCCAGCGGCGAACCCGTGCCCCGTGTTCTGACAGCCGAGGCCGCCGGCGAAGTCGACGTACTCGCGCCCGTCGACATCCCAGACCCGGGCGCCTTCGGCGCGTGCGACGACGAGCGGCGTGGTCGCGACGCCGCGCGCGACGTACCGCTCGCGCTCGGCGGCGATCCGCTCCGACTCGGTTCGCGCGCTGATCGCCATCAGCCGTGCTTCAGATCGCCGAGGATCTCGTTCGCGGCACGCTCGCCCGTCTCCACCGCGCCGTTGAGGTACCCCTGGAAGTCCTGCGACGTGTGCTCGCCGCAGAAGTGGCAGTTGCCCTGGCGCTCCTTCTCCATCCCGGAGAACTCCGTGTACTGCCCGACCTTCCAGTACGAGTACGAGCCCTTCGTCCACGGGTAGCCGGTCCAGAAGTCGATTGTTGCGTTACCGGTCGCGTGCGACGGGATGTCAACGCCCGGGAACAGAGGCTTCAGCTGCGACATGAACTGCTTCGCCCGCGTCGAGGGCGTCCCGCTGCCGAAGCTCGCGCCGATGTTCCCGCCGGTGTAGTCGACGAGGATTCCCTTGCCGGTGCCGCCGCCCTGCGCCCGACTGACCTCCCAGGTGTTCTGGTAGCCCGTGTCCGCGTACGTGTTGCCGTTGTTGCCGGCGCCGTACCAGAAGCGGTCCTTGAACTCGACGTGCAGCTTCGAGTTCGTCCCCATCGGAAGTTCCTTGATCGCTGTCGCCTTCAGCGGCACGAAACCGGCGTTCGAATAGTCGACCGAGCGGAGCAGGGAGAAGGGCAGCGCCAGAACGACGTGGTCCGCCGTCTTGGTCAGCGTGCCGGCGTCCTGGCTGAAGGTCAGCCCGAACGAGCCGTCGGACCTGAGCCTGATCGACGTCAATGCCGTGCCGAGATGGATCAGGCCCCCGAGGGCATCGCTCAGCCGCCTTGCGACCTGATCGTTGCCGCCGCGCACGTGGTACTTCTCGTTCGACGGGCCGAATGTGTGGAACTGGCCTTGCCCCGAGTAGGCGAGCAGGTAGAGGAGATTGAGGGAGCTCTGGATGCTGCACTCCGCCCCGTACTCGATGTTGTACGCGATGTCGAGCACGCGGCCGAGATTCGAGGTCGCGCCGCCGTTCGGCACCGTCTCGTTCAGCCAGTCGATGATCGACATGTGGTCGAGCTCCCAGCCGCGCTGGGTGTAGTTGTTCCAGAGCGTCGGGTAGCTCGCCGCCGAGACGTCCTTGTGCATCTTCTGGTAGATGCCGTTCAAGTCTTCGACGAGAGTCGCGTACTCGTACTTGCCGCCGTTGACCCAGTAGAAGTCCTCGCTGCCGTTCGGCTGGGCCTGGAGCAGGTTGTCGAGGTCGAGCCCGAGCTCCTGCGCGAGTTGGCGCATCGCCTTGTGGCCCTGGTCGATCAACTCACCGCCGTGCTCGGCGACGAGCGGGTCGAAGTCGTGGATCGTCCAGCAGCGCCCGCCGGTCCGCATCGACGCCTCGTAGACGTCGGCGTTCAAGCCGGCCTGCCGGAGTCGGTAGGCGCAGGTCAGGCCCGCCAGCCCGGCGCCTACGACCGCGATCCGCGGCGGCGTCGCGCCGTAGGCCGCCTTCGCGAAGCGGCCCATCGTGCTCGCACCGGCAACCGCGGCTCCCGCAACGGCAGTCCTCTTCAGCAGCTCGCGCCTCGTCGTCCGCCGCTCGGCGACCTCGGCGTATGCCTGCTCGATGCGCTGCGCGAGCGGTGTCCTCGCCACCTGAAGACCTCCCCAAGGGTCGGTTGCGCGATGGAGCATCCAACATTCGCATTGCGAGTTCAAGTCGGCCCTTGCATTGACCGATTGCGTACCGCGTGGTACGAATCGCCTCGCTTTGCGTAGAGCAGCGGCTCAACCGGCGCAGGCGGTTCTCGACGGCCGCCGCGGTGCCGTCAGCGCCCCCAGGCGCATCGACGCGCTCGACCAGGGGATCATCCAGGCACTCCAGGCGAACGGGCGCGAGTCCTTCCGCGCGATCGCGGGGCGGCTCGGGGTCTCCGAGGCGACCATCCGAGCACGCTACGCACGCCTGTGCGCGGACGACATCCTCCAGGTGGTCGGCGTCACGAACCCGCTGGGCCTCGGCTTCGAGCAGGCCCTGGTCGGCCTCAAGACGACCGGCTCGCCCGGGCCGGTCGCAGACGAGATCTCGAGCTGGGCGGAGGCGGACTATGTCGTCGTCACCGCCGGCCAGTACGACCTCGTCGTCGAGGTCGTCGCCGACGACCGGCGAGGCCTGCTCGAGCTGACCAACCGGATGCGCGCTCTCGAGGGCGTCGTATCCACCGAGACCTTCCTCTACCTCGATCTCGTCAAGCAGCTCTACGACTGGGGGACGCACCCATGACGACCGCCGCGCCCGCAACGCTCGACCTTCAGCGCGCCGCTCGCCTGCGGCTAGCCCCCGCGGGGGAAACAATGTTTCCCCCGCGATCCTCCTTCTTCGAGGGTCGTCTCAGCGCCCGCGCCGCTCGGATCGCCGCGAACGCTGAGGAGAAAGGAGGGGGAAACCGCACGGTTTCCCCCTCCGCCCCTTCCCTCGCGCTGGAGATCGCCGAATGACCACCACCGCGCCAGTCCAACTCGACCTTCAGCGCGCCGCGCGCGAGCACCTCTGGCTGCACTTCACACGCATGAGCGCGTTCGAGGGTGCCGACGTGCCGATCATCGTCCGCGGCGACGGCTGTCACCTCGAGGACGCGAACGGGAAGCGGTACCTCGACGCGCTTGCAGGGCTCTTCTCCGTGAACATCGGCTACGGCTACGGGGAGGAGATGGGAGAGGCGGCGGCGGCGCAGATGCGCGAATTGCCGTTCTACACGAACTGGTCGTACGCACATCCCCGCGCGATCGAGCTCGCCTCCGAGGTGGCGTCCCTGACACCGGGCGATCTCAACCGCCTCTTTTTCGTGTCAGGGGGCTCCGAAGCGGTCGAGTCGGCCTGGAAGCTCGCTCGCCAGTACTACTCGGCCCGCGGCGACCAGCGCGGCCGCGCGATCGTGACGAGCCTGGGAGATCCGCCGACCCGTGTCGACGAGGCCAAAGCCGCGCCGACCGGCGGCCGGCGGTGGAAGGCGATCTCCCGCAACATCGCCTACCACGGGACGACCATGGGCGCGCTCTCGATCAACGGCATCGCGGCAATCCGCGCGCCCTTCGAGCCGCTGGTGCCAGAAGTCCTGCACGTCCGCAACACAAACCGCTTCCACCGTCCACCGGAAGAGACGGAGGAGCAGTTCACGAAATTCCTGCTGGACGACCTGGAGGAGACGATCGAAGCCGGCGGCCCTGAGACGATCTGCATGGTGATCATGGAGCCGGTGCAGAACGCCGGCGGGGCGTTCACGCCGCCAGAGGGGTATTGGCGCGGCGTACGCGAGCTCTGCGACCGCTACGACATCCTCCTCTGCGCGGACGAGGTGATCACCGGGTTCGGCCGGGTCGGCGCGTGGTTCGGGTCCGACCGCTACGACATCCGGCCCGACCTGATGACGATCGCGAAGGGGCTCTCGTCGTCGTACGCCGCGATCGGCGCGGTCGTCGCGAGCGATCGCGTCATGGAGCCGTTCATGCGCGACACGAGCATGTACGCGCACGGCATCACGTTTGGCGGGCATCCGGTCATGTCGGCGATTGCGCTGAAGAACATCGAGATCATGAAGCGCGACCGAATCGTCGAGAACGTGGCGGACCAGCAGGACGCCTTCCGCGCGACGCTCGAGCAGCTGCTCGACCTCCCGATCGTCGGGGACGTGCGGGGCACCGGCTTCTTCTACGCGATCGAGCTCGTGAAGGACAAGGACACGCGGTTGAGCTTCGACGACGACGAATGCGAGAGGCTGCTGCGCGACTTCCTTTCGCCGCGTCTCTTCGAACGTGGCCTGATCTGCCGAGCCGACGATCGCGGCGACCCCGTCGTGCAGATCTCGCCGCCGCTCATTGCCGGGCAGGAGGAGTTCGACCAGATCGTGTCCATCCTTGGCGACGTGCTCGCAGAGGCCTGGACGCGAGTGCACAAGTGAGCAGCACTCCCGACGTCCGGCTCGACGGCGTCACGAAGCGCTTCGAGGACGTCGTCGCCGTCGACGATCTCAGCCTCGACATCGAGACCGGCAGCTTTTTCGCACTGCTCGGTCCCTCCGGCTGCGGCAAGACGACGACCCTGCGGATGATTGGCGGCTTCGAGCAGCCCACGGAGGGACGGATCTACCTCGGCGAGCGCGAGGTGAGCGGGCTGCCGGCCTACAAGCGCGACGTCAACACCGTCTTCCAGTCCTACGCGCTGTTCCCGCATCTGTCCGTGTTCGAGAACGTCGCCTTCGGCCTGCGGCGGCGCGCGGTTCGCGGCGAGACGCTCAGCGGCCGCGTGCGCGAGATGTTGCGCATCGTGGGGCTCGAAGGGATGGAGAAGCGCAAGCCGCGCCAGCTCTCGGGCGGCCAGCAGCAGCGGGTCGCGCTTGCGCGGCCGCAGGTGCTCCTGCTCGACGAACCGCTCGGCGCGCTCGACCTCAAGCTGCGCAAGCAGATGCAGCTCGAGCTGAAGGGGATTCAGCACGACGTCGGCGTCACCTTCATCCACGTGACGCATGACCAGGAAGAGGCGATGACGATGGCCGATCGCATCGCCGTCATGAATCACGGGCGCATCGAGCAACTCGGGAGCCCGACCGAACTCTACGAGACTCCGGCGAGCGCGTACGTGGCGGGCTTCCTCGGGGCCTCGAACCTGATCTCCGGGACGGTCAGCGGCACCGACACGGTGCGTCTCCGGCGCGGGCCGGAGGTGCGCGTTCGACCGGAGGCGCTCGCGGGCCGCACCGGGCAGGTCGCAGTCGGGATCCGCCCGGAGAAGATCGAGCTCGGGGCCGGACATCCGAACGCGCTCGAGGGCACCATCGTCGAACAGGCCTACGTCGGCGTCGCGACGCAGTACATCGTCGACACCGAGTGCGGCAGGCTCACCGTCTACAGGCAGAACGCCTCACCGGCGCTGAACGGCGCCGCACCCGGGCAGCGTCTCACGCTCAGCTGGAGCCCAGACTCAACCTTCGTCGTCGACTCACTGGAGGGATCCGAATGACCGACGTCCTGACCCGCCAAGAGCTACTGCGGCGCGCTGCCGCGGGCGGGGCCCTGTTCACCGTTCCCGGCCTGCTCGCCGCGTGCGGAGGCTCGAGCTCGAAGTCGGCGAGCTCGAGCACGAGTCACACGCTCGCGAAAACACTCCGCTTCGGGAACTGGCCGCTCTACATCGACGTCAACGAGAAGACGAAGAGCCACCCGTCGTTGACCCAGTTCCAGAAGAAGACCGGCGTGCACGTGCAGTACACCGAGGACATCAACGACAACGCGACCTACTTCGGGAAGATCCAGGGCCCGCTGTCGCGCGGCCAGTCGATCGACCGCGACATCATCGTGATGACCGACAACTCGCGCTATCCCTCGCTCCTGATCAAGAAGGGCTGGGTC
>VAXY01000175.1:0-5230 GCA_005885085.1 Actinomycetota bacterium
ATGCGCTGGATCGCGTCCTTGATGTCGGAGCGCGCCGCCGTCACAAGCCGGATCGGCCCGTGCAGCGCTTCGCGCAGCCGCGTCAGGTGCGACGCGTTGTCCGCGTCCGGAACGGCGACGATCACGCAGTCGCCCTCCCGTTTGAGCGGTAGCGCGCAATACATCTCTGCGGCGGCGCGCGGAAGTAGGAAGGCAACTTCGTGGTCGATCGGGTTCGCGTCGAGGTCGACGAATTCTTGCCCCTGCTGCGCAGCGAGCAGCCGCGTCAGCTCTCGCTCCGGCAGCCCGTACTCGAGCAGCACCTCGCCGAGCCGCCGGCCGCTTTCGGCCGCTTCGGCCAGCGCACGGTTGACGGTGTCGAGCGACATCAGGCCTGCGCGATAGACGAGCGTGCCAAGCGGATAGCTCCGCATCTCGGCAGAGCTGTAAGGGGGAATGGCCGGGGCGGCGGGCGCCGCCGGGGTCGTCTCGAACATCGTCATCGCCGCAGGTTCTCCACACAACAGATTCGTCATCCAAGGGCGCCTCGTCTACCCCCGATCGAGCTAACACGTTCGAGGGAATGAGGGGATTCTTCAGCCGTCCTCGAGCTCTTCCGGCAGGTGCAGCCGCCGCTCGGCCTCCGGCTCGGCGAACTCGACCGCCGTTGAGCGCTGCAGCTGCTGGAGCGCCTTCGCACCGTGCGCGTCGGCGACCGTCGTGACGTAGAGCGCCGCGAGCTCGGGATCGGTTTCGTCCGGAAACAGACGCTCTGCCTCCGCGGGCAGCCCGGCGAGCACCTCCTCCTGCTCGGCTGGATTCGCGCTGCCACGGAACTTGAACCTGATCCTCATCCCAGCGCGGCCTCCACGTCGAGAAGCCCGCTGCCGTACGCCTGCGTGAACGACTGCCCGCCCATGTCTGCGGCTTTCGCGGCGGTGTCGCGCAGATGTTGCTTCGTGTCGGCCGGCGTCCAGTCCGGGTGTTCCGCGGCGACGAGCGCAGCAGCGCCGGCGACGTGCGGCGTCGCCATCGACGTGCCGCTCCACGAGGCGTACCTCGTGTCGGGCCGAAAGTCGGAGGCCGTGGTGGGCAACGTCGAGAGGACGTCGGAGCCCGGCGCGGCGAGACCGATGTGCGCGCCCGTGTTCGAGAACGGCGAGCGCCTGTCGGTCTCGGCGGCTGCGCCGACCGCCAGGACGTGCTCGTACGCCGCGGGGTATTCCGTGGGATTGCCGTTGGCGTAGTCGTTGCCCATCGCCGCCACGACGGTGACACCGGCACGTTCGAGGCGATCGAAGAGGAGCTGCTCCGCCTGTGACGGCTGCGTCCCGCCGAGCGAGAGGTTGAGGACCTTCGCACCCGACGCGGCGACCGCGTTCAGCGCGCGCAGGAATCTCGTCCCGTCGACATAGAAGTTCCCCTGGACCGGCTGATCGGGAAAGACCTTCCACATCGCGAGTCGGCAGCCCGCGACCCCGACGATGCCCGCCTCGTTGTTCGGGCGAGCGGCGATGATCCCGCTCACGTGGGTTCCGTGGCCGACGATGTCGGTCGCGCCGGCGCCCTCGTGGTCGTACGTCACCACGGCGCCGTCGAGATCCGGATGCGCGCCGTCCACACCGGTGTCGCAGATCGCGACCGTGATGTCGTTCGGCGCCGGCCGATCTGATTCGAACCAGCGAATTGCACGCAGCCCCCACTGCCGGTTGCGTCTCGGATCGGCAGCTGCGGCCGTGGACAGCCAGCGCGCGGGCACAGGCTCGGCGAACGCGATCGCCGGCGACGACTCGACGCGCTGCAGCAACTCCGGCGAGACCGGCTGGGCCAGCTCCACCAGCGTCATTCCTCTGAGCTCGTCGTTGTCGGAATCGAACAAGGGCTCGACCCGGTGCGCGCCGGCCTCGCGAATGAGCCAGTCGAATGGTTCGGAGACGGCCGCGGCACTCGCCTGCAACGCCTCGGAATGCACACGCACGACAACCTCTCCCGGCATGAACTCCAGGCGCGCCTCCGGCGGCGCTTGGAACGTCGCGACATCGCTCTCGAGCGGCGCGGTCACCTTGCCACGACGCTAGCGCACACGTGTCAGGAATCCGTGAGCGCCAGGTGAGCGTCGTCAGGATGCAGATCTTCGGCATCCGCTTCGGCGACGTGGCACGCCACCAGACGGTGCACTCCGATCGGCCGCAGCCGCGGAGTCTCCACTTCGCAGCGCTCGATCGCGAACGGACAGCGAGGCTGGAAGCGGCAACCCTCGCCGGGATCGATCACCTTCGGCGGCTCGCCGACGTCCGTCTTGTCGGAGAGGCGGAGCTCCGCGCGCGGATCAGGCACAGCAGAGAGCAGGAGCTGCGTGTACGGATGCTTGGGGCGCTGGAGCACGGCCTCGGTCGGCCCTTCCTCCACGAGGTGGCCGGCGTACATCACGAGCACGCGGTCGGCGATGTAGCGCGCGCTCGCCACGTCATGCGTGATGTAGAGGAACGAGACGCCCTCACGCTCTCGGAGCTCGCTCATCAGGTTGAGGATTCCGATCCGGATCGAGACGTCCAGCATCGACACGGGCTCGTCGGCGATGATCAGCTTCGGCCGGAAGGCGAGGGCCTGCGCGAATCCGACCCGCTGGCGCTGTCCGCCGCTCAGCTCATACGGGAACTTCCGCGCGGCCGCGCCCGACGGAACGAGCCCGACCGCATCTAGCACCTGCTCCACCTCGAGTCGCCGCCCCTTGTGGCCGAGCCCGCGGCGATGCAGCCTGACCCCGCGGCCGATCGCGTGCGCGATCCGGTACGCCGGGTTGATCGAGCTGTACGGGTCCTGGAAGACCATCGGCACGTCGCTGCAGTACGCGAGGCGCTGCCTGCGAGAGCGCATTCCACTGAGCGGCTTCCCTTCGAAGTAGATCTCGCCGCTCGTCGGCTTGTACACGCGCGCGAGCAGCCGGGCGATCGTGCTCTTCCCGCTGCCGCTCTCCCCGACCAGCGCGACGATCTCGCCCCTGCCGATCGTCAGATCGACGTCGTCGACGGCGTGCAATGTCTGCCCGGACAGCAGCTTGCCGACGCGAAAGTGCCGCGTGAGGCCCTCGGTGCGGAGCAGCGGCTCGGTCACACCGCTCCCTGCGAGGCGGTCGCGAGAGCGCCCTCCGGCAGTTCGCCGTTCTCGTAGAGGACACAGCGGACGAGGTCGCGCTCGACGTTGAACAGGGGCGGCACGGCCGACGTGCAGCGCGGCATCACGTGGGGACAGCGCGGCGCGAAGCGGCAACCCGCCGGCGGCCGCGAGAGATCCGGCGGTGTCCCGGGGATCCCGGCCAGATGAACTTTCGGTCCGTGAATGGACGGGAACGCGTCCAGCAACGCTCGCGTGTAGGGATGGCGTGCGTGCTCGAAGATCTGCCGCGTCTTTCCGAACTCCGCCACCTGAGCTGCGTACATGACGAGCACGCGGTCGGAGAAATGACTCACGAGCGACATGTCGTGCGTGACGAAGACGACCGCGAAACCGAGCTTGTGCTGCAACTCCTTGATCTGCACCATCAACGAGCGCTGCGCGACGACGTCGAGCGCTGAGGTCGGCTCGTCCATGATGATCAGGTCCGGCGTGAAGAGGAGCGCCATCGCGATCATGGCGCGCTGTCGCATTCCACCCGACAGCTGGTGGGGATAGCTGTCGAGATGCAGGGGATCGATCGAGACGAGTCGCAGCACTTCCTTCGAGCGCTCCTCGATCGCCTTCGCGGTCAGGTTCGAATGGGCTTTGCACGCGTCACGCATCTGCGCTCTGATCGACAGGACCGGGTTGAGAGCGTTCATGGCGCTCTGCATCACCACCGAAAACTCCCGCCAGCGGACGTGCCGCAACTGGCGCTCGGTCAGAGCCACCAGGTCACGTCCCTGAAAGAGGATCTCGCCCTTCATGATCTGGCCGGCGAACGGCGGGCCGAGCAACCGTGCGATCGCGTAGAGCAAGGTCGACTTCCCGCAGCCGGACTCGCCGACGATGCCGAGAAACTCGCCTCGGCCGACGTCGAGGTCGACATTGTCGACGGCGACCACCGGCCCGTCGTCGGAGGCGTACGCGACGGTCAGCCCGCGGACTGCGAGGATCCCGTCGGGCTCCGGCGGGCCGTCCCGGCGCACCGGCGCCTCGTTCCTGGCGGTATCGATCTGCCGGTCGAGGCGCCGCATGCGCAGCGCCGGATTGCTGATCTCGTCGAACGCGTAGTTGAGCAGGGCGAAGGCGGCGCCGAGCCCGGCGACGCAGATGCCCGGCATGATCGCCCAGAGCACCATGTTCGCTCCGAGCGCCTCATTGTTCTCCGCCCAGTAGAGCATCGTGCCCCAGCTTTGACTGTTCGGATCGCCGAGCCCGATGAACTGCAGGCCGGCGGCGGCAAGCACGGCATACAACGCGCCACCGAGGAACGTCGCGACGATCAGCGACGTCATCGTCGGAAGAATCTCGAACACGATCACGTACGACTTCCGCTCGCCCCTGACGCGCGCCGACTCGAGAAAGTCACGCGTACGCAGCGATAGCGTCTGCGAGCGCAGCTGGCGGGCGCCGTAGGACCAGCCGAGAGCCCCGAGCACGACGACGAGCGTGAACAGGCCGGAGTTCTTCTCGTACGCCGCGATCACGATGATCAGCGGGAAGACGAGCGAGAGCACGCCGTCCGCGATGCCGCCGAGATATGCGGCCGACACTCCGATCAGGACGGCGAGAGCGGTCGCAAGCCCGCCGACGGCGAAGGCGATGATCACCGACTGCCGCGTGCCCCAGATCAGCTGGGAGAGGACGTCCTGTCCGTAGGCCGTCGTTCCGAACCAGTGGTGGGCGGACGGGCCGAGAGCCGGCTGGTAGACCTCGGCGTTCGGATCGTGCGGTGCGACCTGTCCCGGGAAGACCGCGAGCACGAGGAAGAAGCCCAGCAGGATCAGGCCTGCAAGCGCCTTCCGGTTGCGACCGACGGCGCGCCAGAGGTCGGCGCCGAAACCGCGCCGCGCTTCCGCGAGGGGCGGGTCCGGCCCCGGCGTCGTCGCCGGCTCGACGGTCGCCGTCATCGCCTGAGCGCTCATGAGCGGTCGCGCGTCCGGGGATCGAGCAGGGCGGTTGCGCCGTCGGCGACGAGGATCGCCACGAGCACCGCCACGGTCAGCAGCAGGAACAACGCCTGCATCAGCGCGTAGTCCTGGTTCTCGACCGACTGCAGGAACATCCAGCCGACGCCGGGATAGTTGAAGAC
>VAXY01000175.1:5300-5635 GCA_005885085.1 Actinomycetota bacterium
CAGGATCGCGTTCCGCCCGGCGTAGGTCCACATGATCCGCCACGGCTTCAGCCCCTTCGCCCTCGCCATGCGCACGTAGTCCTCTGCGAGCACGGAGATCGTGTTGTTCCGCATCGTCAGGATCCAGCCGCCGATCGACGTGATCAGGATCGTGAACGCCGGCAGGATCGAGTGGCGCAACACGTCGCCGATGAACGTCCACGACCACCCGACAGTGCTAGTGACGTCGTACCCGCCGCTCTCCGGCACCCAGCCGAGCTTGATCGAGAAGAACCAGATCGCGAGCAGGGCGAGCCAGAAGTACGGGAACGCGGACGTGATCACGAAGATCGGCG
>VAXY01000176.1:0-353 GCA_005885085.1 Actinomycetota bacterium
GCGCAAGGGATCATGACGAAGCCGTCCGACTTCCCGCCGCCGTTTCACCCGAGCGACTACCTCGCGGCGCCGATGGATCCGGACGACGAGCGGATCGAGGTCGGCGTGCTGATCGTCGGCGCCGGTCCTGCGGGACTCGCCTGCGCGATCCGCCTCGGCCAGCTGCTCGAGGGCGCACCCGAGGTCCGCGAACGGCTCGGCGAAGTCCCCGTTGCGGTGCTCGAGAAGGGGAAGCAGCCGGGGTCGCACCTGCTGTCGGGGGCGGTCGTGAATCCACGGGCGCTGCGACGGTTGTTCAAGGGACGCAAGCGCATCGACGAGATGCCGTTCTACGGACCGGTCGAGCACGAGTC
>VAXY01000176.1:588-5672 GCA_005885085.1 Actinomycetota bacterium
GCCGACGTGGTCGCCCGCGTGACCGTGCTCGCCGAGGGAACGCAGGGACATCTCACGGGCATCGCTCTCAATCGTTTCGGCCTCGCGGGCGAGAACCCGCAGGCATGGGCGCTGGGCGTCAAGGAAGTGTGGAAGGTGGCACGCCCGCTCGACCGCGTCATCCACACGATGGGCTGGCCGCTGCGCGCCGCCGCGAAGTACCGCGAGTTCGGCGGCTCGTTCATCTACCCGATGGGCGACGACATGGTGACGGTCGGCATGGTGGTCGGGCTCGACTACCGCGACGCCGAGCTGTCGGTGCACGACCTGCTGCAGGAGCTGAAGACGCATCCGCTCGTCCGCAAGCTGCTCGACGGCGGGGAGCGTGTCGCGTGGGGCGCGAAGACGATTCCCGAGGGCGGCTTCCTTTCGCTGCCGCAACGGCTGCATGCGCCGGGCCTGCTGATCTGCGGCGACGGCGCGGGCCTCGTGAACGTGCCGGCGCTGAAGGGGATCCACTACGCGGTCGAGTCCGGGTCGCTCGCGGCCGAGGCTGCATTCGCCGCAGTGCAACGCGGTCAGACGCCCTGGACGCCGGGCGCGCTCGCGGTCTACGACGAGGCGTTGCGCCAGAGCTTCGTCTGGAAGGACCTGCAAGAGGTGCGCAACATGCGCCAGGCATTCGGGCGCGGTTTCTGGCTCGGCGGCGCGCTCGCCGGTGCGATGACCGCGACGAAGGGACGATTCCCGCCCGGGAATTCGCGTACCGAGCGGGACGCCGAGCAGGAGCTCATCCGCAGCGACCGCGCGCAGACCTATCCCGGGCCGGACGGGAAACTCACGTTCGACAAGCTCTCGTCGGTATTCGCGTCGGGAAACAAGACACGCGACGACCAGCCGAACCACATCGTCCTCCGCCGCGACGTTCCGCAGGAGCTGGCGCGCATGTGGGAGCGCATGTGCCCGGCTCAGGTCTACGAGGCAGGCGCCGACGGTGTGAACGTGACGCCGTCGAACTGCGTCCAGTGCGGTGCGATCACCGCCAAAGGCGGTCGCCTCACACCGCCCGAGGGCGGCAGCGGCCCGGAGTACACCCTCACCTGAGCTTGTGGCTCTGAGCCACTAACTCGTTTTTCCCAACCGCGCGGCACGAAGCGAAACCGGTTTCCGGACTTAGTGGCTCTGAGCCACTAAGTCGTCAGCGCAGCCGGTCGGCGTCCTCCTTCTTCCAGAGGCCTGATCGGAGGCGGAACCCCTTTTCCTGGAGGTCGCCCATTCGTCTCCGGCCGGGGAAGATCGGCAGGCCGACGATCAGCAACAGGCAGAGCACGACCAGCACGATGGTGACGATCGTCCAGAACAAGGCGCCCGAAGCCTACGATCTGGGGTTGATGACGACGACCGAGTCGCTGATCTCCCTCAACGACGTCCACCGGGCACGCGAGCGGATCGGCGGACGCCTGCACCGCACACCACTGTTCCGCTCCGCCACGCTGTCCGAGCGGATCGGCGCCGACGTCCGGTTCAAGGCCGAGCTGTTCCAGCGCACCGGGTCGTTCAAGCCGCGCGGCGTGCTCAACAAGCTCGCGACGCTGACCGACGAGGAGAAGCAGCGCGGTGTCATCTCGATCTCCGCCGGCAACCACGCCCAGGCGCTCGCGTATGCGTCCGGGGTCGAGGGGATCGACGCCCTCGTCGTGATGTGGCAGACGGCGAGCCCGATGAAGATCGCGGCGGCGCGCGGCTATGGCGCGACGATCGACACCGCGGCGCCAGACATCCCGACCGCGTTCGAGCGGCTCGACGAGCTGATCGAGTCGAGCGGCCGCACGCTCGTCCACCCGTACGACGATCCGCTCGTGATGGCGGGGCAGGGAACCGTCGGCGTCGAGATGCTCGAGGACGCGCCGGAGGCGGACGTGATCCTCGTCCAGGTCGGCGGCGGCGGGCTCGTGTCCGGGATCGCGACGGCCGTGAAGGGGATGAAGCCGGGTATACGCGTCGTCGCAATCGAACCCGAGCGCTCGCCGGCGCTCCACGAAAGCCTGAAGGCCGGCGAGCCGGTCACCGTCGAGGCGAAGTCGATCGCCGACGGGCTCAACGGCCCCTACGCGGGAGCGAACTGCGTCCGCGTTTGCACCGAGCTCGGCGTCGAGTCGGTGCTCGTCACGGAGGATGCCCTCAGGGAGGCTTTCCGGTTCATGTACGGCCGGATGAAGCTCGCGTGCGAGGTCGCCGGCGCCGCGACCGCCGCGGCCTTGCTCTCCGGTGCCGTCGAGCTCGAGCGCGGCCAAACCGTGGCTGCGGTCGTCTCCGGGGGCAACGTCGCCCCGAAAACGGCCGCTGCTATCCTGGCTTCAGAAGATGAAGGCTGAGATTCATCCCGACTACGTCCTCGCGACCGTGACGTGTTCCTGCGGGAACACGTTCCAGACGCGTTCGACGAAGCCCGAGCTCCACGTCGAGATCTGCTCGAACTGCCACCCGTTCTACACCGGGAAGCAGAAGCTGGTCGACACGGGCGGGCGCGTCGAGCGCTTCCAACGCCGGCTCGAGAAGGCCGGCGGCGCTCGCCGCGGCTAGCGGCACGACCTCATGACAACCGTGGGCGGACAGGCCGTCTTGGAAGGCGTCATGATGCGCGGGCCGTCCAACTGGGCTGTCGCCGTGCGCAAGCCGGACGGCGATATCGCGCAGGTCCACCAGCCGATCGCGTCCCCGATGGCGCGGCACTTCGTCTTCCGCCTGCCCGTCATCCGCGGCGTGATCGCCCTCGGCGAGTCGCTCGCGATCGGCTTTCGCGCACTCGCGATCAGCGCGAACTACGCCGCACAGGAAGAAGGCCAGGAAGGCGAAGAGGTCGTGACCGAGCTGACCCGGGCGCAGCTGATCTTTGCCTTCGCGATCGCCATCGGGTTCGCAGTCCTGCTCTTCAAGGTCTCGCCCGCGCTGATCACCGACTGGATCGGGATCAAGCGCACGGGCTGGTTCGTGATCGTCGAGGGATTGATCCGCGTGACGATCTTCGTCATCTACCTCTCCGCGATCTCGCTCTTCCCCGACCTGCGACGCGTGTTCCAGTACCACGCGGCCGAGCACAAGGCGATCAACGCCTACGAAGCGGGCGAGGAGCTCGAGCCGGAGACCGTCCAGCGCCACAGCCTGATCCACCCGCGCTGCGGGACCGCCTTCCTCCTGTGGGTGATGGTGATCGCGATCTTCGTGTTCGCGTTCTTCGGTCGCCCGCACTGGTACTGGCTGATCGCGACCCGGATCCTCCTGCTGCCCGTGATCGCCGGCCTCGCCTACGAGCTGATCAGGTTTGCCGGCAAGCACCAGCGCAACCGCATCCTGATGACGCTGCTCGCGCCCGGACTCTGGCTGCAGCGGCTAACGACCAGGCAGCCCTCACTCGACCAGATCGAGGTCTCGATCCGAGCCTTGAAGGAGGTCCTGGCACTCGAGGGCCGTGTCGAGGCCGACGCTCGCAAGGTCGAGGTGATGGCCTGATGCCGCGCGTGCAGCGCGAGGCGACGGTCACGTGGGAGGGCACTGTCGCCAAGGGCGGCGGCGCAATCAGCGCTGCGACCGGCGCGTTCGAGCAGCTGCCGTACTCGCTGGCGAGTCGCATCGAGAAGCCTGACGGCAAGACGAGCCCCGAGGAGCTGCTCGCCGCTGCGCATGCCGCCTGCTTTGCAATGTCGCTCGCAAGCGAGCTGAGCAACGCCGGCACGCCGCCCGAGCACCTCGACGTCCGCGCAGCGGTCACCCTCGACCAGGTGGAGGACGGCTCGCACAGGATCGTCGCCTCCGAGCTTCTCGCGCGCGCGCGTGTAAAAGAAATGGACCAGCAGACCCTGGAGCGGCTGGCGAGCAGTGCGAGCGAGGGCTGTCCCTTCTCGAAGCTGATCGAGGCCAGCGCGCAGGTGACGGTGAATGCGACCCTGGAGGGAGACGGCTGATGGCGACGGACCGCAAGGCAGAGGTGACCTGGCACGGCGACCTGATGAGCGGCAGCGGCCGCATCGATTCCGTCACGAGCGGCGCGATCGGCGGCCTCGACGTCGACTGGCTGGCGCGTTCCGAGGATGTCGGCTCGAAGACGAGCCCGGAGGAGCTGATCGCGGCCGCGTACGCGAGCTGCTTCTCGATGGCGCTCTCGAACGGGCTCGGGCAGGCCGGCCATCCGGCCGAGGAGCTGAAGACGTCCGCGACGGTGACGTTCCAGCCCGGCGAGGGGATCACGAAGATCGCCCTCTCCGTCGCCGGCACCGTGCCCGGGATGGACGACGGTGCCTTCCAGCAGGCTGCTGAAACGGCGAAGGAGAACTGCCCTGTCTCCAAAGCGCTCGCCGGCGTCCCGGAAATAACCCTCCGTGCTCGTCTGGCGACGAGCACCTGAAGCCGGCCTTGCCGGCAAGGCCGACAAGGCCTCCAAACGACGTCGCAAGCGACGTCGTAGGCTTGCAGAGCTAACCTGGGCCGGCGATGGCCGGCAACATCGAACAACTCGTCGACGAGCTCGAACGCTCCTTCCAGGAAGCGCAGGAGCGCATGTCGGACCCTGCCGTCTACAACGACCACAGGGAAGCGGCCGCAGCGGGCCGGCGGCTGAAGGAGCTCGAGGGCCCTCACAAGCTCGCCCACGACGATCTCGAGGCAGCGCGCGGTGACGGCGTCCTCCGGGAGCTGGTGCCCGAGCTCGAGGAGCGCAGCCACGCGGTCGAGGAAGAGCTCCGCGTCGCACTCGCGCCGACCGATCCGGCCGACAGCAAGGATGTGATCATCGAGATCCGTCAGGGGGTGGGCGGCGACGAGGCGGCGCTCTGGGCCGGCGACCTCTACCGGGCGCTGACGCGCTACGCCGAGCGGCGCGGCTTCAACATCGAGCACCTCGGCTCGAGCCCGAGCGACGCCGGCGGCTTCAAGGAGATCACCTTCGCGATCAAGGGCGACGGTGCGTACTCCGTCTTCAAGTGGGAGGGCGGCACGCACCGAGTTCAGCGCGTACCCGAGACGGAGTCGCAGGGGCGTGTCCATACCTCGACCGCGACCGTTGCGGTGATGCCGGAAGCCGAGGAGGTGGAGGTCTCCATCGACCCCAA
>VAXY01000060.1:0-14490 GCA_005885085.1 Actinomycetota bacterium
TACGAGCTGGTGCGAATGCGACCGAAATACGTCTCGGACTTCATGCAGAAGCGCGGGCTACACGATCGCTTTCCGACGTACTACTTCCTGTTCTCGCGCCGCTGACTGCGAGACCGCGCCGGAGTTGGAAGAGACAGCCCAGCAGGCCGGCTGCGACGACGAGGGCCGTGACGATGCCGGCAGGCGACCGCAGTCCGTGGAGCGCGTAGAGCGGCATTGGGCGGTCGAGCCACATCTGCTCATGCTGGCATTTGTTCCACTTCGCCTCGCCACCCCGCCAGGGAGCGTCACAACGAGGTTTGGGCTGGTCGAAGAAGCGATCGGTGGCGTGCGGCCGCCACATGTGGCCGATGTGCGGCAGCGTGAAGGCGAAGGCGACGGCGAAGACGAGCGCCAATCCCCACAAAGGCGTAAGGACGCGCCGAGCGATCCGGCCGAGCGGCTCGGCGTAGGCCACCAGCACGATCAGAGCCAGCGGTAGGCCCCAGGGAAGGAACAGCCGTGGGCCGTAGCCGGCCCAGCCGAAGGGCGTCCACCACGAGGCGAGCCCGAACATCAGTCCGGCGACGACGAAGGCGAGCACGAGCGCAGGCCGTCCGTACACGCCTTTGCGCCGCCAGAGAACCGGCAGCAGGCAGCCGGTCAGGATCAGAACGCTCACAGTCGGCCAGAACACGAACATGCCGCCGCTCGGCGAGACGAGCAGGCCGGCTGCGTACTCGAGCTGCCGCCCGGTCCCGTTCGTGTGGAGCTGGCGCTCGAAGAGATTCGGATTGAGGACCTTGCCGAACCGGACTTCGTTGAAGAGCGAGGCGAGCGTGAACCCGACCGCCATTCCGCCGATCCCCCAGAGCAGCTGTGCTCGAATAGGCCGCCCCATCCTGCGCTGGGCGAGTACCAGGCCGATCGCCCCGAGCGCCGCGACGAATGGGTAGGAGGTCTCCTTCGTCCAGCACGCCGCGATCGCAGCGAGGGCGATCACCGGTCCCGGCGCCCGCAGAGCCGTCGCCGCGACGAGCAGCACGAGGTAGGCCGTCGCGAGCGGCTCGGCCGCCGTCGTCCGCGTGTACCAGAGGAGCGGGCTCGTCAGAACGAGGAAGAGAAATCCCCAGAACCAGGCGCGCTGCCCGACCCGCGCGAGCGTGACCCACGCGAGAGCGATCGCGCCGACGATGCCGACGACATTCAGCAACTCGAGGATCCGCTCGCGCGCAGGGTGACCGTTGGCGCCGAGCTTGATCGCGATCAGATCGGGAACATGCTGCAGCAACGGCCAGTCTCCGACCGGGCTCATCAGGCCCCAGTAGTTCAGCTTCCCGGTGTAGCCGCAGGCCGAGTAGTCGTGCTGCGAGAGACAGTTGAGGAACGCGTTGCTTCCGTCGAGCACGAACGGCGTGTCACCGGCGACCCAGAAGTAGGCGACCCAGACGACGATGAAGAAGCCGAAGCACCCGAGTGCTGCAAGGATCGACAGCGAGGGAAGCCGCGCGCTCATGCCACGCCGGTCGCGATCGCTTCCGAGACGCGCTCCGCTGCGCGGCCATCGATCTCGCCGAGCACGAGACGCACGACGCGCCCCCGTTCGGACGCAAGCTCGTCCGGTCGGTCAAGCGCGCGCTCGATTCCTGCAACGACCTCCTCGAAGCACGTTGCGCGATAGAACGCGTTCGAGTCGAAGAGCGGTCGGTAGTGCTCCCCGCTGACGTTCTTGACCGCCCAGCTCTCGCCGGGGGGCGCGCCCTCGTCCCACAGCGTGCACACCGCCGGGCGGTCGTTCGCGAGCGCGTCGAGCAGGATCGTTCCCGCATTGGTCACGACGGCGTCTGTGTGCTGGAGGAGAACCGCGAGCGTCGCGAGATCTGCGAAGCTCGGCTCCTGCACGGCCGCGTTCGGCTCCGACAGCGCAGCCGCGAACCGCTCTCGCCAGTCGCCGTCACGCGGATGCGGGCGGAAGAGCAGCGAGAAGCGCTGACGGCCGCTCTCCTTCCACCAGCCGACGAGCCGGTCGACGAAGTTCGCCTCGTACGGGGCGTTCGTGGTCGTGTTGCCCATCACCATCACGAGCGGGCGAGTCGGGTCGAGCTCGAGCCGCCGGAGAACCTCGGCGTATTCGGAGCGCGGGCGCGCTCGGTGGAAGACGTCGGTTTGCGGCCAGCCGGTAACGACGACGCGCTCGGCGTCGATGCCGTGGTACCGCACCAGGTCGGAGCGCATCAGCTCGTTCTGAACGATGTAACGCCGAGCAGACGGCGCGACGATTCCCTTGCCGACCGTGTGATCCCAGCTCGCGATGTGGCCGATCAGCGGCAGTCCGTAACGGCGGGCGGCGACGACGAACGGCACGACCGAATGCATCTGAAGGTTCGCGAGCACGATCGCAGGGCGCTCGCGCCGAAGCCGCTCGCGCAGCGCGCGCGGCACGTAGCGCAGGCGTCCGTAATGCCAGCGCGTCATCAGTGGATCGAGCCGTACCCAGCGCGGCAGCGGGCCGGAGAGCGTCGGGTCGAGGAACCAGTTGGAGTGTCCCGGGCGCATGCGCTGCCGGTGAAACCCGTGGCGCAGACTGTGCCGGAGCGACAGCGGATAGAACCCGATCCGCCGGTCGAGCCAGATGTCTGCCCGTCGCCAGGCTCGCTCGTGCAACGGCGGCGGGGCCGACACCAGCGCGCTGCGCTCGGTCACACGCACCTCGGGGGCGCGCTCGGCCCAGGCCGCACCGCCGTCCTCCAGGATCAGCTCGAGCCGGTCGCCGAGGCGCGTCCGAAGCTGCTCGACGATGCCGGTGTCGAAGAAAAGCCGCGAGGAGAAGGGGTCGGGAAGGACGAGCCAGACGGGACTCACAAGCCGGTGCGCGCGCCGAGCGCGAGGGCGATGCGGTCGGCAAGCGACGCGCCGTCGAGTCCGTGGAAGCGCAGCGCCTCCGCGGGGGTGCCGCAGGCGGGCCAGCCTTCGACGCCGAGCACGGTGAGCGCACGGCCGGCGAGCGACCTCCGCAGTGAATCGCCGAGCCCGCCGACCGGCGCGTGATCCTCGAGGACGAAGATCTCGTCGAAGGGCTCGACCGCCTCCGCCAGCCAGCTTGCGTCGACGCGATTCAGCCAGGGCATGTTGACGACCTGAGCCAGCGTGCCGAGGAGCTCCGCCGCGCTCAGGGCCTCGTGGAGCAGCACCGGCCCGTAGGCGAAGACGACGGCGTCCGACCCTTCGCGCAGAACGGTCCCGCGGCCCGGAACCACCTCGCCGATCAGATCGATTCGCCGTGGCGACGGCCCGATCGCCAGACGGAGCGCCACGTCCCCGGCGGCGTCCTCCACGGCCCAGCGCAGCAGCGCGTGCGTCTCGGCGGAGTTCGCCGGTTGCGCGATGGTCACGTTCGGCACTGCTGCGAGCAGCGAGATGTCGCGGAGGCTCTGGTGCGACTTGCCGGGGCCGGCGGGGATCAAACCGGCGTAGTGGAGCGCGTACACGACCTTCGTGCCCTCGCTCGCCTGGTTGTAGATCTGCTCGTTCGCCCTGGAGGCGAGGAAGCTTGCGAACGAGTTCACCACCGGCAGCAAACCCTGGCGTGCGAGCCCCGCGGCCATGGAGACCATGTCCTGCTCGGCGATGCCGACCTCGACGAACCTCGACGGCTGCTCCAGCTCGATTGTGCGGATGCGGCAGTCGGACGCGAGGTCGGCGTCGAGCACGACAAGCTCGGGCCGTTCGTCGACGAGCTGGCGGAGGGCGTCGCCGTATGCGGCAGCGACGTACTCGTCCGTGACCCGCCGGACGCCGATGCCCGACTCGGGCTCGCCCGCTGCTCCTTCGAGCGCCCGCGCAGACTCGAGCTGCAGGTCCGGAAGGCTCTCGCGGATGCGGGCGAGCAGCTCGGCGTGCGCCCGCTCGAAATGCTCGTCGTCGGGCGCCCCGGCGTGCCAGCGGTACGTGCCGCCCCCATCGCGCAGTGCAACCGGATGCTCCATGAACGAGACGCCGCGACCCTTGATCGTGTTCGCGATCAGCGCCTTCGGCGTTTCTTGGGGCGCCGCACGCAAATCGCCGAACGCGAGCGCAAGGGCATCGTGATCATGCCCGTCGCAGGTGACGACGTGCCAGCCGAACGAGCGGAGCTTCGACTCGAGGTCGCCCAGCGCCAGGATCTCCTCCGTCGGCCTGTCGGACTGCAGCTCGTTGCGGTCGACGATCGCCCAGAGGTTGCCGACGCCCTGATGCGCGGCGGCCGCGAACGCCTCCCAGTTTTGTCCCTCCTGCAGCTCACCGTCGCCCGTCATCACGACGACTCGACCGCTGCGGCCGAGGAAGCGCTTCGCCCACGCCATTCCGCGTCCCTTCGAAAGCCCCATGCCGAGCGAGCCGGAGTTCGCCTCGATCCCGGGCACGCCGACGTCAGGATGCCCGTCGAGCCCACCGAGGCGGCGCAGGCGCAGCAGGCGCTCCGCAGAAATGACCCCGAGCCCGTGCAGCGCAGCGTAGAGGCCCGGCACGTCGTGTCCCTTCGACGAGAAGAAAACGTCGCGATCCGAATGCTCCCACCCGAGCTGCGCGACGTTCAGCTCCCGCCAGAGGAGATGGACGACGATGTCGAGTGCGCTGAAGCTCGAGCCGAGGTGCCCCGACCCGGCGCGCTTGACGGCGACGAGCGCATTCGCACGGCACATGTCGGCGATCAGCGCGAGGTCATCGCGGGCGCGGTCGAATTCGGCGCGAGGGATCAGCTGCAGCGTCACGGCCATGGGTGCTCTGCCAGGACCTCCTCGTTCACGTCCGCTCCCCAGCCTGGACCCGGCGGAATCGTCAGCGTACCGTCGCGGATCTCGGGCACCGCCGTGGTGAGCTGCTCGCGCCAGGGAACGTCGTCGACGTCGACTTCGATCATACGTACGTTCGGAATTGATGCGCACCACTGAGCGGAGATGAACGTGGCGAGGTGCGAGTAGTAGTTGTGCGGCGCGCAATTTACCTCGAACGTCTCCGCCAGGTCGGCGATCTTCTTCGCCTGGTGGAAGCCGTTCCAGATCACGTCCACGGAAGCGACGTCCAGGGCAGCCGTTTCGAGGAACGGGCGAAAGCCGCGGTTCGTGTACAGGTTCTCGCCCGAGCAGATCGGCATCGACGCCGTTGAACGGATCGCCGCGAGTGCGTTCGGGTCGAAGGCGTCGACTTCGAGCCAGATCAGACCGCGGCCGTCGAGCGCACGCGCGATGCGAAGGACGCCTTCGGCGGTGAGGTTGAAGTTCAGATCGACGATCGGCTCGGCATTGCCCTGCGTTCCCTCGCGAAAGGCGTCGAGCAGGCGGACGAGAGCGGCTTCGAGCTCGGTGGAAGGATTCCGGTCGAGACCTGGGCCCTGGAAGCCGGGCATGAGGACCTGGGGGTCATCGCCCGGGACGACGATGTTCGTCTTGAACGCCTTGAATCCGCGTTCGACGACCTCGCGGCCTAGTGCGACCACGTCGTCGTACGACGCGAGCTTGTCGGTATTCGTCACCTGCCACGCCCGGGCGCGGGTCGTGCCGCAATGGGACCAGTACACGTCGACGTCGTCGCGGGTGGGGCCGCCGAAGAGCTCGTAGACGGGGATTCCGAGCGCCTTTGCCTTCAGATCCAGCAATGCGTTCTCGATCCCGCCGATCGCCTTCTGGATCACCGAGCCCGGGCTTTGCCGCGTCGCGCGGAAGAGGTCCCAGACGATCCGCTCGACCGCGCGCGGATCGCGCTCGACGACGAGCGGGGCGAGATCCTCGACGATCCCGGCGAGTCCGCGCGGCGACCCATGCGAGTCGGTGATCTCCGCCCAGCCGACTGCGCCATCGTCGGTCGTCGCTTTCAGGAAGATCCAGGGACGCCAGCCGGCGTCGCAGAAGAGCGTCTCGAGACTCGCAACCTTCATCCGGCGGGAGGATACGGAGGCCGCGGTCGCTCGACCTCTGGCAACTCGACTGCGCCAGAGCGGACGAGCGCACGCGCACGTTCCCAGTCCTCCTCGTCGTCGACGTTGAAGCCCTCGTGTCCCGTGGCGAGGAAGGGGGCCACGATGCGCCCTTCGCGCGTCCCCGTCTGTGAGACGACACGTGTCCAGGCGACCTCGACCGCACTGTTCTGCACGTACACCACAGGCAGCGCCGGGTACTGGCCGGCATGCCACGCAACCGCGAGGTGCGACTGGTCGAGCAAGGGTCGCATGGTCTTGCCCTCGATCACCCACATCTTGCCCGGATGTTGCTTGACGAGCTCGACCGCTCGAATCGAATCGGCCTCGGGCGTCGCCAGAAGCAGTTCCATCGCACGACGGAGGGCGTCGGGGCCGCGGAACGGATTCGTTGCGCGGACGATTGCGAAGAGGTCGTAGTGCTCGTCGAGCTGCTCGAGCGCGTGAGTGATCCATTCGATGTCCGGCGACGTCGCGGTTGCAAACTGGGCCGGTCGGAGAAACGGGACGTCGGCGCCGTATCGGCGCGCGATGTCGGCGATCCTTCCGCTGTCGGTCGAGCAGACGATGCGATCGAAGATGCCCGCCTGACGTGCTGTCGCAATCGCGTACGCGAGCAGCGGGTGTCTCGCGAGTGTGCGGATGTTCTTGTTCGGCACGCGCTCGGAGCCCGAGCGCGCGGGGATCAGCGCGATCGCACTCGGCACGTTTCCTCCGCCTCCGCCAGCAGCGACTCGAGCACGGGCACCGGAACGCCGAGCCGGTGCGCTGCACGCACCGCCGCGCCGGTGATCGCGTCGAGCTCCGACGGCCGAGCGGCCGCAATATCGCGCGCTGTCGAGCTCGTGAGCAGCGGGGGCATCGATTCGATGATCTCCCACTCCGCGTCCGCCGCGAGCGGGACTCCGTCCGCCGCGGCAACGCTGCACGTCTCCCCGATCGCCTCCTGCAGACGCGGGCGCCAGGTGGGATCGCTGCGCAGCTCGCCGATCGGCCGCTGCGTCAGCGCGGTCGCCGCGGCAACCGGAGCCTGGCGCGCGAGCTTCTCCCACAGGACCGCCGCCTCGCTCCCGTTGACGCGGACGTCGACGCCGGAGCGCCGCAGGAGCTCCGTGGTTGCGGCGTCGGCATCGGAGGACAGCGTCATCACCACGCGCGGCGTGTTCTGCACGACGGTGCCGGGCCGCTCGAGCCAGGCCTCGATCCAACCGATGCTGCCCGCGACGACGCGGCTGTCGGCGAGGCGGCGGCGAAGCGTCTCCATGTGCTCGATCCCGTTCAACTGCGGGATGACGGTCGCGGCCCGCGCCTGCACGCGTTCGAGCGCATCGTCGAGCGCCGGCGCCTTCACCGTGACGAGCAGGAGCTCGACCGGGTCGCGCAACTCCGAAACCGCCTCCGGCCGCACGACCTCCACGTCATGGCCATGTCTCAGGGACAGTCCCTCGGACCTGATCACGCGGGCCGTGTCCGGACGGGCGATGCAGACGACGCGGACGCCCGCACGCGCAAGCCTGACCGCGAGCACGCCGCCAACTGCACCGGGTCCGAGGACGGCAACGGTCACGTCTGCGCCGGATCGGCGATGAGGTTGACGTACTTCCAGTCGGTGTAGACGTCGAGCGCCTCGACGCCCGCCTCGCGCCAGCCGGTGCCGGACTGCTTGACCCCACCGAACCCCATCTGCGGCTCGCTGCCGTGCGTGCCGCCGTTGACGACCACGACGCCGGCCTCAACCGCATCGGCGAAGCGCATTGCCCGATGCAGGCTTGCCGTCTGAATCGCAGACGTCAGGCCGTAGGGCGAGTCGTTGACGAGCGCGATCGCTTCCTCGAGGTCGCGCACGCGGTACAGGATCGTCACTGGGCCGAAGAGCTCCGTGCAGGAGAGGCGTGCGTCCGGCGCAACGTCCTCCAGGACGGTCGGTGCGAGCCACGAGCCGGGCCGGTCGAGGCGCGTGCCACCCGTGAGCACGCGCGCACCGGCGAGAGCGCCGAGGATCCGTTCCAGACTCGCCTCGCTGATCACCGGCCCCGTCTCGTAGCTCCGCGCGCTCTCGACGAAGCGGTCGCGGAAGTCGTCGTACACCGAGTCGAAGACGACGAGTCGACTCGCCGACGCGCACCGTTGACCCGCGTTCGAGAACGCCGACGCCAGCGACCACTCGACGGCTCGCTCGAGGTCGGCGTCGTCGCAGACGACGAGCGCGTTCTTGCCGCCGAGCTCGAGGGCGACCTTGGCAAGCCGGCGGCCCGCCCGCTCGTTGATCAAGCGCCCAGTCTCGGTTGAGCCCGTGAAGCTCACGAGGTCGACGCCTGGAGAGTCGACGAGCGGCGGCCCCGCCTCCGAGCCGAGCCCGTGCACGACGTTCAGGACCCCGGCCGGCAGGAACTCCTGGCACAGCTCGCCGAAGAAGGCTGCGGACGCGGGCGTGTGCTCGGAGGGCTTCAGGACGGCTGTATTGCCGCAGAAGAGGGCGGGGAAGACCTTCCACGCGTAGTTCGGCAGCGGGGTGTTGAAGGAGACGATGAGCGCAGCGACCCCGACCGGCCGCCGCGTTGCCATCACGGTTCGGTTCGGCATCGACGAGGTCGTCGTGCGGCCGTAGAGGCGCCGGCCCTCGCCCGCGACGAAGAAGCCCATCTCGACGGCGGCGTCACTCTCGCCGAGCGCGAGCGGAAGTGGTTTGCCTGTCTCCGCGACCACGATCTCTGCCGCCTCCCCGCGCCGCACCCGCAACGCCAGCGCGATCTCGCGGATGACCTCGCCGCGCTCGACCGGCGTCCGGGCCGCCCACGCCGGCCGGGCCGCGACCGCCGCCGAGACGGCCGCCGCCACCTCCTCGGAGCCCGATGAGGCCACGTGGCAGAGCAGTGTCCCGTCCGCCGGCCGCAGCTTCTCGAAGGTTCCGGCCCGCGCCGGGACACGCTCGCCGCCGATCAGGTTCCAGACGTCCTCGAGAGCCACGGTGGTCGCCATACATCTGCAAGTCTGACGACTGTGCGAGTCACCCTCCTCACTGACGAGCTGCTCGGCTACACGCTGACGGGCGGAATCGGCACCGCGACGACGTTTCTCGCTCTCGGCCTCGGGCGGCTCGGGCACGAGGTGGAGCTTCTCTACGGCGTGGATGCTCCGCGCACGCCGCTCGGCGAGGAATGGGCACGCCTCTACGAGGAAGCCGGTGTCAGCATCCGCGTCCTGACGCGCAGCGACACGCGGGTCGAGCCACCGTATTTCGGGCGCATGCGCGACGTGGAGCTTGTGTTGGCCGCCGATCCGCCGGACGTCGTGATCACGCAGGACCTCGCGGCACCGGCGTACACGGCGATCCGGATGCGCGCTCTCGGTCTGGCATTCGAGCACACGCTGTTCGTCGTCTACTGCCACGGGACTCGGCAATGGATCACCGACGCTGCACGGAAGGTGCGTGTCCTGCCGGGCGCACTCGGCGTCACGATGCTCGAGCAGGCGTCGATCGAGCTCGCCGACGTCGTCGTGAGCCCGAGTCAATACCTCGTCGACTGGATGCGGCAGCAGCGCTGGCAAGTCCCTGCCGACACGCGAGTTATCCCGCACGTGACGCGTTCCGTCGCCACCGGGGAGCCGCAACCGCGCGCGGAGGGCAGCGCCCGGGGCCTCCAGCGCGTCGCGTATTTCGGCCGGCTCGAGGAGCGGAAAGGGATCAGGCCCTTCATCGAAGGCCTCAACGCGCTTCCCGCTGAGCTGCTCGACGGCATTGAGGTAGACTTCATCAGGCGAGCGACGCCGGCGTGGATGCCGCAGCGCGTGAAGGCGCTTCTTTCCGAACACGTGAAGGTCTCGTTCGAGGCGGATCTCGACCAGACGGCGGCCCTCGCCCGGCTGGCGCGTCCGGGGACGCTCGCCGTGATGCCGTCATTCGAAGAGACGTTCGGGAACACCGTTCGCGAATGCCTTGACTACGGCATTCCGTTCATCGCGAGCACGGCCGCTGCGATCCAGGAACTGGTCGCCCCCGAGGACCGCGGTCGCGTGCTGTTCGAACCGACTGCGAGAGGTGTCGAGAACGCGCTGCAAAAGGCATTGACGAGCGCGGACGCACTGCGGCCTGCACAGGCCGCACTCGACAGCACAGGCTCCTTGTCGGCCTGGGCGGAGGTCGTCGAAATACGGCCGGCGCCGCGTGCAGACGCCGGGGCCGACCTGCCGGCCGTGGATGTTCTCCGGGAGCGACGAGTTGCCGGCGCGGCGGCGCCGTTCGTGCTGTTTCTCGACGATGGGGACGAGGCGGGTCCCGATCTGCTCGACACGCTCAAGCGCGCGCAAGCGGCTTCGGGCGCCGACGTCGTGAGCTGCGGCCTGCGCGTCCGAGACGAAAGCGGGGAGACCCTGCACTTCTTCCACGGCGACCCGGGCGGCCTCGGCTTGCTCTTCAACGGCTATGGAACCGTCGCGCTGATTCGACGGTCGCTCCTCGCCGACGTCGAGGAGGACTGGCCGCTGCTCGCGCGGCTGAGTCTCGGCGGGGCGCGCATCGTCTCCGTCCCTGTGCCGCTCGTCACGCGCAGTGCCGAGCCGGGGAACCTCGAACGGGACCCCGCGGATGCGCTCCTCGTTGCCGAGCGGTTCGAACGCGCACTTCCGGACTCCCTCCGTTCGCTCGCGCGGCTCGCAGCCGGTCTCGCGGCCGCTGCCCGGCCGCCCGCGCCGGCCCTCGTCCGTCGCCCGTCGCTGCGACAGATCGTCCGAGCTCGTCGCTAGGACGGCAATGCGAGGAGCTCGCCGCCACGGAGCCATTCCTCGGCGAACGTGCGGACGAGCCTCGACATGCCGAGCGCGCGCAACTGCGAGCGATATTGCGCCGCCGCCCGCACCTTCGTGAGGCGGTCGCTTGCGGCGGTGGGCACGCGCTCGAACTCGAGGCGACTTGGCGCCAAAGCCTTCTGTCCACGCGCCAACGCCGCGCGCGCGTACGGCTGCTCTGCATAGAAGCCGAGCGCGAACGGAAGCTCCGTCCGACGCCGCAGCACAAGCTCGGCGAGCCATGCATGGTCTGCTTGTCGGAGCGGGAACCCGGGGACGACCAGCAGCGAGCAGCCCGCAACCGCGCCCTGAATCGCCCGCCACACGTCGTCGTCGTCGGTGGGTCGCCCGTAGCTCTCGTCGCCGTAGGCGAGCCAGTGCGGCTCCGCCCCGATGACGGCGCACGCACGCCGATCCTCTGTGCGCCTCGCCCGTGCCGCAGCGCCTGCCGACGCGAAGCCGCACATTGCATCCCATGATCCGGCGGGACCAGTAGCGGCGGGATCGTTCGCGAACACGGTCACGACGCGGACGCCGGTGCCACGGCGCGCCTCCAAGTGCAGGAACGCGCCGATCGAGAACACTGCATCGTCGAGGTGCGGCGACAGTGCCACTAGGGTTCCGCTACGACTCATGGTGACGATCAGCGTATGACTTCCCGGCGAATCACTCTCGTGACCAATGAGCTACGCGGCAGCCGACCAGTGGGTGGCATCGGCACGGGGACGACGTTCCTCGCCCTCGCGCTCGCGCGAATGGGTCACGACGTCGAGATCCTCCACTTCGGCACCCCGCCGACGAGAGCGATCGATCCCGAGTGGGGTCGCATCTACGCCAGCGCCGGGATCCGAGTGCGTTTCGTGTCCGGGAGTGACGAAACGGTCGAGCCGCGCTACTTCGCGCGGATGCCCGAGACGGCGGATGCACTACGCGCGGACCCGCCGGACATTCTCATCACGCAGGACACGGCGGCTCCCGCTTACGTCGCGCTCCGACTGCGCCAGCTGGGACTGGGGTTTGAGAACACGCTCTTCGTGGTCGTCTGTTACGGCACCAGGCTCTGGATCAAGGATGTCTCTCGGATGGTGCGTGTCTTTCCGTATCTGCTCGGTGTCAGCGCCCTCGAGGGAGCATCGCTCGAGCTCGCGGACATCGTCGTCAGCCCCAGCAAATATGTCGTCGAATGGATGCAGCAGCAGGGGTGGCGGCTGCCGTCCAGAACGCTCGTGATTCCATACTTGTCGCGTTCCGCTGCCACCGGCGAGCAACAACCGCGAACCGCGGTCGCCGACGGGCGAGTCGAGCGCATTGCCTTCTTCGGCCGGCTCGAAGAGCGCAAGGGCCTCAAGCCGTTCGCCGCAGGCCTGAACGCACTCGAGCCTGAGTTGCTTCAGAGGATCGAGCTCGAGTTCCTCGGTGCGCCCACGCGTGCCTGGCCTCCCGAGCGCATCACTGCGCTTCTCTCGGACACCGCGAGAGCGGCCCTTCGCCGGATCTCGTTCGCGACCGATCTCGATCAGCCGGAGGTGCTCGAACGGCTCGGACGAGCGGGCACGCTCGCGGTGATGCCCTCCCTGGGGGAGACGTTCGGAAACGCCGTCTACGAGTGCCTCGAGCGGGGCATCCCGTTCATCGCGAGCAACGCCGGTGCGACGCCGGAGCTGATCGCGCCCGACGACCATCGGCGCGTGCTGTTCGAACCGACAGCCAAGGGAGTCGCGGTCGCGCTGCGCTGCGCGCTGTCGGACGCGGACGCGTTGCGGCCGGCTCGCCCGGCGTTCGACGCCCACGGCGCGTACGAGAGGTGGGCTGAAGTGGTCGGGAGCGCGCAGCCACCGCGGCGGCAGCCAGCGGCCGGGCGGCCCGCCGTCGACGTCGTCGTCGTCCGGCGCGGCGCCGAGGACGAGCTTGCGCGTTGCCTCTCCGCCCTCCGGCGGCAGAACTACCCCAACATCAACGTCACTGTCGTCGACTCCGGGGAGCGTGAGGCGGGGCTCGAGGCAGGCGCCGCACCCTACGTCGTTTTCCTCGACGAGCAGGACGAGCCTGCCGAGGACTTCGTCGCCACCCTCGTCCATGCCCAGGCCGTCTCGGGCGCCGACGTCGTCACTAGCGGTCTGCGTCTTCGCTCTTCGCCCCGGCAGCATCTCTTCCTCGGCGACCCGGGCGGCCTCGGACTGCTCTCGAACAGCTACGGCACACCCGCGCTCATCCGTCGCTCGCTGATCGACGGCCTCGGCACCCCCTGGCCGGTGGAGGGCGACTCCGACTGGCCGCTCCTCGCCGGGCTGCACCTCGCCGGCGCACACATCGTCTCGATCCCCATGCCGCTGCTCACCCGCACCGATCCGCCCGGCAGCCTCGAGCAGCATCCCGCCGATGCGCTGCTGGTGCTCGGTCGCCACGAGCAGGCCCTTCCAGGCCAGCTCCGCCCGCTCGCGCGGCTGGCGGCCGGACTCGCCGCCGGCGACGCGCAGGGCTCTGTGGCGCCTACGGACGGAAGGGGCATCCGACAGCTCGCTCAGCGAGTTCGCCGACATCTCGGTCGATGAAGACACGGCGGATCACGATCGTCGCGAGCGAGCTGCTAGGCAGAGCCGGCACCGGCGGCGCGGGAACAGCCGACTCGCTGCTTGCCGTTGCACTCGGCCGCCATGGGCATCAGGTCGAGCTCCTCGTCGCGAGCGGACGGGACATCGGACCACTCAGTCCGGAGTGGACGCGCAGCTACGAGTCCGCGGGTGTCAACATCCGCGTCGTCGAGCACAACCCCGGCGTTCGGCCTCCCTATCTCGCGGCACCGTTCGAGATCTTCGAGGTCCTGCGCGAGAACCCGCCCGACGTCGTGGTCGTCGACGACTGGCGCGGCCTCGGGTACGCGGCGCTGCGAGCCCGCCAAGCAGGACGTGCGCTGACGGAGACGGCCTTCGTCGTGTACTGCCACGGCCCGGGCAGGGTGCTGTCGGCGTTTGCGGAGAAGGTTCCCGACACCCTCGAGCGCTTCGGCGAGCAGATTGCCGAGCGAACCTCGCTCGCGCTCGCGGACGTCGTCGTCAGCCCGAGCAGGTGGCTGCTCGAGTGGATGCGTCACCACGCTTGGCCTGTGCCGGAGTCGGCCCGCGTAATCCAGTACCTCCGCGAGTCGACCGCCCTAGGCGAGCCACGCAGAGGGACGGCAGACGGCGGCGGCATCCGCCGCCTCGCGTTCTTCGGACAGTTGCGCGAGGGGAAAGGCATTCGCATCTTCCTCGCGGGCGTGAACCAGCTCGACTCGGAGCTGCTCGACGGCGTCGAACTGCTCTTCCTCGGCAGCGAAAGCAAGCGATGGCCGCGCGACCGCATCGTCAGCGCGCTTCCGGCGAAGACAGCCGGCGCCGCTCGTATCGAGACGGCGCTCGCGCGCGAACAGGCGCTCGCGGAGCTACAACGGCCGGGGACGCTGGCCGTGATGCCGTCGCTCCTCGACAACTCGCCGAACACGGTGGCGGAGTGCGTCGAGTACAGCATCCCGTTCATCGCGACCGCAACCGGTGGGATTCCCGAGCTCGTGGCCGAGTCGGACCATGCCCGCGTGCTCTGCCGCCCGACGGCCGACGACCTCGCCGCAGCTCTCGCGCGTGCCCTCACAAACCCCCATTTCACGCCGGCGCGACCCGCCCGTGACGGCGGTGAAGCGCTCGACGCCTGGCTCGAGCTCGTCGACGCCGTACGGCCTTCCCCCGCCGCAGGCGTGCGACCGGCGACACATGTCGCCGTCGTCGCAGGCGATGAGG
>VAXY01000060.1:14568-26785 GCA_005885085.1 Actinomycetota bacterium
TGGCCCGCACCGCCGCAGACTGGGTCGTCTTCCTCGACGACGACGATCAGCCCGTCGACGGGCTGTTGGACGTCTTGGTCGCCGCCCAGGCCGCCTCGGGCGCGGACGTCGTCACGGTCGCCGTTCGTCCGGCCGACGACCCCGACGGTGTGCAGCTGTTTCTCGGCGACCCCGGGCCGCTGGGGCTGGCAGAGAACCAGTACGGGGTGCTCGGGCTGGTCCGCGCCGAGCTCGCGGTCGAGGGAAGTGCGACGGACGGCGCCGTCGATCCGGACTGGACGCTGTTTGCGCGGCTGGCACTCGCCGGCGCCCGCATCGTGGCTCTTCCGGAGCCGCTCTCGGCGCACCTGGGGCATCCGGGTCGTGTCGCCGACGTTCCCGGAGACGGGCTGGCCGTCCTGGAGACATTCGAACGCGATGGTGCGAATGGCACCGACCTGCCGCAGTTCGCCGCGACGCTCGCGGCGTCGCTCGCACGTGCCTCCGAGCGCCCCGACGGCCCCCGGCAGGTACGTCTCGGCCTTCTGCGGCGGGTGAAGTCGCGGCTTCGGCGTGGCTAGCGTCGACGATCCGCGGCCGCTCCTACACGTCTTTCACATCGGGAAGACGGGAGGCACGGCGCTGAACGAAACGCTCCTCGAACACAGTGAGGCGTGCCGCTACCGGCTCCTCTTCGGCGGGCACACGCTCACGCTGCGGGACGTGCCCGCCGGCGAGAGGTTCATGTTCGTGATCCGCGACCCGTTGAAGCGGTTTGTCAGCGCGTTCAACGGCCGCCTCCGTGAAGACCGGCCGCGTTATCACTATCCGTGGCGAGAGGAGGAGAAGGTCGCGTTCGCGATCTTCAAGACGCCCGATCAGCTGGCTAGGGCGCTGTCGTCCGCAGACGGAAAGGAACGGCGGCAGGCCGAGGATGCAATGCGAGGCATCGGCCATGTCAACACGCCCTACTCGTACTGGTTCGAGGACGAGGAGACCTTCCGCGCACGCATCTCCGATCTGTTCTTCATCGGCTTCACCGACCGGCTGAACGACGAGTTCGGCTTGCTGAAGCACAAGCTCGGCCTACCGCCGGACATCCGCCTTCCGCACGAGGAGACCGCTGCACACCGCACCCCGGCCGGGTTCTCGACTCAGCTCAGCGACGTCGGGCGGGCGAATCTCGAGCGCTGGTACGCGCACGACATGTCATTCGTGCAGTTGTGCAGGGAGCTCGCGCCGTCCGTGAACTCACCAGGCTGACCAGCCGCCGTCGGCGACGAGGTTCGCGCCCGTGACGTAGGTCGATGCGTCTGAGACCAAGAACACGACCGGTCCGACAACCTCACGTGCGTCGGCCATCCGACCGATCGGCATTCTCGCCGTGTAGGCCTCGACGAACTCCTGGGGCTGATCGTTCCACACGCCCGCGAGCGTGAGTGTGTTCACCCGCACGCCGTTGCGGGCCCAGTATGTCGCGAGGTATCGCGTGAGGTTGTAAAGCGCGGACTTCGAGACGGAGTAGGCGACGGGCTTGAAGAACGTCTCTCCTCTGACCCGGCGGAAGTCGTAGACGTCCTGGACCGGCGAGAGCATTCCGTAGACCGACGAGATGTTCACGATCGAGCCCCGCCCGGCTTCGGCCATCCGCGCGCCGATGACCTGGCAACAGAGGAAGGTTCCCTTCACGTTCACCTCCATCACCCGATCGAACGACTCCTCGGGATACTGCTCGACCGGTCCGACCTCTTCCGCCGGCGCGTCCGGAGGCGAATCGATTGCCGCTGCGTTGACGAGGATCTGCGGCACGCCCCACTTCTCGGCAACGTGCTTCGTCGCGCGCTCGATTGCTTCGCGATCGGTGACGTCGACGCTGAACTCTTCAGCCTCGAGATCGAAGACCGCGACGCGCGCACCTCGTTCTTCCAGTCCGCGCACGATCTCGGCGCCGAGCTGTCCGGCACCTCCGGTGACGATCGCAACACGCTTCTCCAGTGAGAACAGATCGTTCATCGCCGCGCGATGGTACGCCCGAGAAAACGAAGCGCGTCCCGAGCCACCGCCGGCGCGCCCTCGTCGGCCTGGACTTCGCGGCTGCGCCGTGCCAGCAGTCGGAGGCGGCTGTGCAGAGCGCGTGTTCGCGGCCGGTTCGCACGGGCGCGCCGCTCGAGCTCCGCATATGCGCCCGCCGCCAGTAACGGGAGCAGCCGGAGGTCGTCCGGCAGACGCTCCGCGAACATGTCGGCGAGCTGCGGCACGCCGTCGTCGCGCATCTTGGCCGGGTCGGAGCTGTGCCTGCCCGCCGCCGTCTGCCGGTACCAGTACACGGGATCGGGCGGTGCCGTCATGCGCGCGCCGTGGACGCTTGCACGCGCCAGCAGCAGCCAGTCCTCCACGGGCGAGGATCTGAAGCCGGCGAGCGTGGCCAGAAGCGTCCGAGGCCAGAGGGCCACCGGCCCGCCGTACTGGTTGCTGATGAGGCCGAGCTCGTGCGGGTCGCAGAGCGGGATCCGGACGACGTCGCCGCGGCGCGGCCCCGGGAGGCCGTCGCCACGAAAGAACCGTACTCCGCCAACAGCGACGTCGGCACCCGAGTTCTCTCGGGCGCGCCACAACGTCGCGGTCATGTCGTCGAAAGGGACGTCGTCGTCGTCGATGAACGTAACGAGCTCGCCATTCGCTGCTTGCCAACCGCCGTTCCGCGCCGCGTGCGGGCCGCCGCCCGGCAACCGGAGGACGCGTAAAGGCCATGGCCAGGTTCGATCCTCGATCTCCTCGAGCTGCGCACGTGCGGCAGCGGAGGTGCTGCCGTCGTCGGCGACGATGACCTCGAGGGGCGAATACGTTTGCCGCGCGAGCCCGTCGAGGCAGTACGGGAGGTAGCGCGTGCGCTCGCGGTACGGGACCACGATCGAGACGAGCGGCCGGTCACGCGGAGCGGCGTCATCCCTGCGGGTGGCACCGCTCTCGAGCGGTAGTTCCACCCGTGGCGGTAGCCGCCATCGCGTCGCGCGAAGCCATTCATCGATCTTCGGGTCGGCGCAGAGGTAACCGTCGGCGAGCTCGAGCGCGAGCCGCTCCGCGACGGCGGTCCCAAGGAGGTTCTTCGAGAGGAACGGTCGGCGCTCAACTTCGACGGTGCGAAGTGTGGGCGCGACGCAGTCGACGACGACACGCGTGGCCGACAGTCCAGTGCCGGTTTCGCGAGCTCGCGCGGCGCAATATGCGTCGCCGCCGTGGGCAAAGACCGCAACTGCGAAATCGCGTTCGCAGAGCGCTCGGTAGCACGCGTAGCTGCGCGTCAGATACGGCGGCGCCACCTCGACGTCCTGCTGCAGCTCGTCGGCGTGCACGATTGTCACATCCACGCTCTCGCGCGCGAGCGTGGGTCCACGCTCGAGCGTCTCGTCGCTTACGAAGACCGCCATCCCGGCCGCAGTGTTCACCCGTGTGCCTGGGCCTTGGGGGGCCTGCAGCGCAAGCGCTCGTCCCTCATCTGTGTTGCGCCTGCCAGACGGCGTCGCAGAACTCGCGCACGCAGCCGTCGCCCCCCGCGCGCGACAGGACCCAGCGCGCCAGCGGCTTCACCTCGGGCCACGCGTCGGCCGGAACGACGGGGAGCCCCACCGCGCGCAGACACTCCGTGTCGTTGACGTCGTTCCCGACGAAGGCAGTCTGCTCCAGGGAAACGCCGAGACGTTCAGTGCGCTCGCGCACAACGGCCAGCTTGTCGCCCACGCCCTGCTCGCAGTTGACCATGAGCTTCTGCGCGCGCGCGCCCACGATCGGGTTTTGCTCCATCGAGACGATCAGGTATTCAACCCCGACCTCGTCGAGCCGGCGCAGGCCGAGGCCGTCGGAGCGTGAGAAGGCGAGCAGCTCCTCGCCGTGCTCGTTCACCCAGACGCGGTTGTCGGTGAACACGCCGTCGAAGTCGAAGATCGCAACGCGGACGCGCTCGAGCAGCGGATCGAGCTCGGTCACGACTGCGCTGTTGCGTGCGCTCCGGCGTGCTCGGGTAGGGGCTCGACGTCGTCGAAGGTCACGAAGTCCTCGAACGCGATCGGTCTCCGCAGCCGCCGTCCGACGAGACGATCGAGCTCGTAAGGCGGCAGGCCGCCGTCGGCCGGCGACTTGATTGCGAGGTCCCCCGCGGTCAGGACATGTCCCAGCTCGAGCTCACGCGCCGCCACCAGCTTCTTGCCCATCTTCTCCAGCGGGTCGGCCTCGATCGGCAGGGGGCGCTTCTCGGCGTTCCCGAGTGCGGCCGGCACGCGGTGCAGGTCGCGGACGAGCCTGCGCATGCCCTCCGGCATGAGCGAGAACGCGTGATCGCGTCCCTTCAGGGCGTGGTCGAGCGTGAAGTGCTTCTCGATCACGCGCGCGCCGAGCGTGTAGGCGACCACCGCCATGGCGATCCCGTTCTGGTGGTCCGACAGCCCGATCACCAGCTGCGGGAAGTGCTCGCGCAACGTCGTGATCACGTTGAGGTTCAGGTCCTCGACCGCCGCAGGGTAAGCGGCGGTGCACTGCAGCACGCACAGCTGGTCGTTGAGCGGGAGGATCGTGTCGACCGCGCGCTCCACGTCGGCCAACGTGCCGCCCCCGGTCGAGAGGAACATCGGCTTGCCGAACCCGGCGACGTGCCGCTGCAGCGGCGTGTTGGTGAGATCGCCCGAAGCGAACTTGAACGCCGGAACGCCGAGCTCGACGAGCAGGTCGGCGCTCTCGAAGTCGAACGGGGTCGCGAAGAGCATCACGCCGACCTCGCGTGCATGGCGCAGCAGCTCGCGATAGTCGTCGGCGCCGAGCTCGAGCGCTTCGCGGTGCTCGCCGTAGGTGTGTCCGAAGCTGAGCTCGTTGTCGTAGGGTTGCTCGTAGAACTCGCGCGTGTAAAGCAGGCGGTTGGAGCGCTTTTGCAGCTTGACCGCGTTCACGCCGCATTCCTTCGCTGCGTCGATCAGGCGCTTCGCCTGTTCGACCTCGCCCTGGTGGTTTTGGCCGACCTCGGCGATGACGTAGCAGGGCTCGTCGTCGCCGATGTCGACGCCGTCGATGGTCAGTCGTCTCATCGCCGCTCCATGCTAGTCGCGGCTTCGCCGGTACGCAGCCGTTCCAGGTCGGCGTCCACGAGCAGGTGTACGAGTTGTGTGAAGTCGACCTCAGGTCGCCAGCCGAGCTGCGTGTGCGCCTTCGCGGGGTTCCCGACGAGCCAATGGAGCTCGGCGGCACCGCGTTCGAGCGCCGGATCGACGCGCACGTAGCGCTCCCAGGACAGCCCAACGTGCAAGAACGCGCACTGCACGAGCTCGCGCACCGAGTGATCCTGACCGGAGGCGACGACGTAGTCGTCGGGTGCCTCTTGCTGCAGCATGAGCCACATCGCTCGCACGTAGTCCTTCGCGTACCCCCAGTCGCGCCGCGCGTCGAGGTCGCCGAGGACGAGCTCGTCTTGCAGCCCGAGCGAGACGGCCGCCGCTCCGTGCGCAACCTTGCGCGGCAGAAACTCGAGCGGCCGGCGCGGCGACTCGTGGTTGTAGAGGATTCCTGAGCAGGCGAAAAGGCCGTAGCGCTGGCGATACGAGCGCGCGCTGAAATGCGCGTACGCCTTCGCGACGCCGTACGGCGTGAGCGGGGCGAGCGGTGTCTGCTCCGTCTGCGGCGACTCGTGCGGCTCGCCGAAGATCTCCGATGACGACGCCTGGTAGAAGCGGATCTTCGGATTCACGGTGCGAATCGCCTCGAGCAGCGACGTCGCACCCACGGCCGCGAACTCGGCAGTTTGTACAGGCCGATCCCAAGACGCAGGCACGAACGACGGCGCCGCGAGGTTGTAGACCTCGCCGGGGTCGGCCACACGAAGAGCCTGCGTCAGCGACGTCTGGTGGAGGAGGTCCGCCTCTTGCAACTCGATCTCGTGCGCGATCTGGGCAAGGTTGTCGTACGACTCGGCGCCGGGACGGACGAGGCCGACCACGTGGTAGCCCTGCTCGAGCAGCAGCTCGGCGAGGTAGGAGCCGTCCTGGCCACCGATCCCGGTGATCAGCGCGCGCTTCACGTGGTCATTGTCCCTGTGGCATCGGAGTAAGCCGCGAGCGTCGCGTCGGTGACCGCGGCCCACGAAAAGCGTGTGCGCGCCCGCTCGCGCGCGGCGGCTCCCAATCTGCTTCTCAGCTCGATGTCGGCGAGCAGTCGTTCCAGCGCGTCGCGCAGGGCGACCGGGTCGCGCGGCGGCACGACGAGACCCGTCTCTCCATCGACGACGAGGTCGCGCAGGCCACCGACACCGGTCGCGACGACCGGGCGCCCATGGGCCATCGCCTCGAGGCAAGCGACGCCGAACCCTTCGCGACGCGAGGGACACGCAACGACCGCGGCTCGCGCATAGAGCCGCTGCAGCTGGTCGTGCGGCACGAAGCCGAGTGCACCGGGCACGTGCGCGCGCAGCGGGCCGTCGCCCGCGACGACCAGGTTCATCCCGGCGGTCGCCCGGACGAGCTCCACGACGCCCTTCTCCGCCGACAGCCGGCCCGCGTAGAGCACTTCCGGCGGGCTCGACTCTTCGCCAACCTCCGCCGGCAGATCGACGCCGCTCGGGATCACGCGCACGTCGGCGGCGCCCAGCGAGCGTGCGCTTTGCGCGAGCGCGGTCGACGCGGCGATGACGAGCCGCGCACCGCGCAGCACCCGGCGCGCCAGCAGAGGAAGGCGCCGGGCGAGCTCGACGTCGGTGCCCCAGACCTGCACGACGTAGGGCTTGCCGGTGCGCGAGGCGACCCAGCCGGCTGGAAGCCAGTGGGCGTGGAGCAGGTCGGCCTCGACCCGCTGTGCGGCGCGCACGAAGCTCGCCAGGAGAGCAGGCACGCACAGCGCCAGCCACGGCCTGCGACGGAGATTGCCCATGATCCCGTACCCGTACGTCAGTCCGAACCCTCTGAATTGCTCGGGACCGACCACGCTGACCTCAACGCCTCGCGCGCGGACGTTGTCCACCGCAGCCGCGACAAATCGTCCGACCACGTCTCCGGGATGCCTTGGATACGACGTCGTCAGAACTGCGACCCGCACGGACCCTCAGGGCGCCTGCTCGAGCATTGGGTGAAAACCGACTCTCTGCGCCTCGGCGATGAACTCCCGCCCGACCTCCAGACTCGGAATCCCGTGAAGCGTCACCTTGAACAAGCCGCATCCGTCCGACTCGACCTGAACGTTCTTGAACCCGGAGCGCGCAGCGCGTCGCTGCATCGATTCAGCCGCGGCGGTCGTCCCGAATCGCCCAAAGACGGCTTCGATGTTTTGGTCGCTCGTCGCCGGGCGGACGCAGTCTCCCCGGCTTGGAAATCGTGGCCCGCCGCCGCCGAGAACGACCAGCGGATAGCCGAGCGCGAACACCACCAGCACGATCCATGGGAGCAGGCGCCGACTCATCGCACGGCCCGTCCTGTTCGAGCGGGCCAGGCGGCACCGAGCAACAACGGAACGACTGCGGTCGCTGCAAAGCTCAGTGAGCCGGTGAGCCGCGGCATCGGGTTCAACGAAGCCTCCTTCGTGATCGGAAGGCTCGGGAACGCCCACGTCGTCCAGGTGAAAGCGGCGACTGCTAGCGCGAAGAGGAGTAAGGCGTAGAAACCGAGCTGCCGTCTGCGCGCCAGGAGGGCCGCGGCGATCGCGACGAGTGCGAGCGGGGCGACGACGAGGTGAGGCGTAACGATGGCCACGCGCGATCCGCGTGGCTGAACAAGCCCGTTCCCCCTGCCTCCGGCCCTCCGCCCGGAAGATTGCGGACCGCGAGCAGCACGCGCCACGGGACGGTGAGAGCGAGCGCAACGCCGGTCGCCAAGAGCAACCGCGGCCAGACGGCGCGCGCACGCTGCACGGACACGGCAAGGGCCGAGAGCACGATGCAGCCGGCGAGCAGATATCCCTCCCGCTTCGTCGACATCGCCGCGCCGAGCAGCACGGCGGCTGCCGCCACCTGCCACCCTCTCTGCTCGACGAGCCAGAGTCCCACGAGGAGAGCAGCGAGCGCGATCAGTTCGTCGAGGAGAAAGTCGCCCTCGGCCTGCAGTCCGTACCGCAGCACGTGTGGGGTTACAAGCAGGAGCAGGATCGGAGGCCAGAGCAGAAGCGCATGCACCCGACCGCTGAGAAGGCCGACGACTGCAGCTACGAACCCCGCGAGGAAGAACCAAAATTGCAGATGCAGCGTCACGACGTCCGGCGCGCCCATGAAATGGAAGCTCGCAGCCTCGAAGGCTGGGACAAGTGGCGGGTAGGACGAGCCCGGCAACTCGGCGAAGAACTGATGGTCGAGGCCGCCGAAGAAGTAGATCGCCTTTGCCTTGGGAACCCAGAACGCCCAGCCGTCGAATTCGTACAGCCCGGCGAGGCGCCCTGAGCGGAAGAGGGCCTCGCCGTACACGATCGCAAGACCCCCAAAGGCGGCGCCGGCCAACGAGATCCGGCGCAGGGTCAGCTTCGTTCCGGGGGCGGGCCTCCGCAAGACGTGACCGGTGAGAAGCCCGGCCCCCGCCAGCGCAGCCTCGGTGACGAGGATCGCCGGCAAGGAGAGAGAAAGCCCGACGACCAGCTCGAGCACGAAGACAACGCCCGTGAGCGCGACGCCCAGCATGTAGGCCAGGCCCGCGAGCCTCAGCGCCTCGTTCCAGGACCGTAAGCCCCGTAGCGCATAGAGAGTGGTACCTCCGACAGCGAGCAAGACGAGGTTCAGCGCAACGAGGCCGACGAGCGAGTGTGCGCTCATCGCAGCTGCCCGATCGAGATCCCGTTGTCGTCGTGCCAACGAACGACGTACACCCCGCCGAGGTCTGAGGTATCGCACCCGTAACAGATGATCCACCGCGCATCCGGTCGGGGACGGCGCGGCATGAGGAAGTAGCGAAACCAGTCGCCGACGTACTTCTCGGTGAGCTCGGTGCGTACCCGCAGCCGCTGCCCGGACACAAGCCGGTAGGCCGCCGACACTGGAATCAAGCTACGCGCCTCGTACGCAGCGGCTTGGTCGACGATGACGCTGTTTCCCCCGGCGATCTCACGATCGTCAAACGAAAGCGAGCTGTTGCTCGAGGCCGTCTGCCCGAGCTGTGACAGAGCCTTGTAGTAATGGATGGCTCCGACGCCGAGCGCCAGCGCGACGCCGACCAGGACGACGCTCGAGGCCGTGTCGTTGCGAAGCCGCTTTCTGGCCGACGTGATCATGGCTCGGGCCGAGCGGCGAACGCCAGCGGCAGCGCGAGGATGAGCACTGCGAACGCGTAGAAGTAATAGAACTGCATCGTCAGGTAGAAAAGGTTGGCGGCCATCGTGCCCGCGAGGGCGGCCGTCATGCCCCACGCGAGCGGTCTGATGCGTGCCGCGGCGGCGACTCCCTCCGCAGCGAGCCGCCGGCCAAGTGCACGCGCCGCACGCAGCCGAACGAACAGGTAGCGCAGGAAGACGAAGAACGCCACCGCGCCGACGAGCCCGGTCTCGACGATCAGGGCGACGTAGAAGGAGTGCGGCCCCCAGTTCGACTTGCCGGTGACGAATTCGTAGTAGACCGAGAAGGTATTCAGCCCGAGCCCGAACAGCGGATGCGAGTGCAGGATCTGCGGGACGAAGTCGTACACCGCGAAGTGTGCGCTCTCCGAGCGGCCGCTCGTCTGCAGCCGCGACCGCACGAGCACGTCGAAGTAGTGGCGCCGCTCCCAGACGATCACGAACAAGAGCGCTACCAATGCTCCGAGCGGCACGAGCAGCGCACGCGAGGTCAGCCGTGAGCGATACGGCACGGCGAGGATCAGCAGCCCGACCGCGATCCCGAGCAGCCCGCTGCGCGACAGCGTCGCGAGCTGGACGAGGAAGAGGAACGCCAGCACGATGGCCAGCGGCACCCGCAGCCGATGACCACGCTCGAGGCGCAGATAGAGCGGCAGGAGCATCAGCAGCGGCACGCAGAGCATCACGGCGAGGTGGTTCGGGTCGCCGGTCAGCGCATTCGGCCGGTAGACAGTCGTGCCGCCGATCGCGCCGTAGACGTTGATCGAGCTTGCGCCGCCGGTCAGCGGCGCCAGCAGCTGGTGGTCGAGGTTCACGCCCGCCCGCGCGGCGAGCAGCTGCAGCACGCCGTAGACGCCGTTCGCGATCAGCCCGAGCGTCAGCGCCGCGACCGCGCGCCAGTAGAACACGAGCGACCGTCGCGCCAGGTAGGAAACGCCCGCTGCGAGGAACAGGAAGTGCAGGACGAACTTCACCATTCCCTTGCCCCACTGGTCGAGCGACTGCTTCGTCTCGATGTTGAAGAAGCCGACGAGGTAGATCACGAGCAGCGCGGCGAAGATCGCGAGCACCATCCCGGTCGCGCGCGGGAAGCGCGTCCCGCCCCACTCGAACGCGAACGCGATCAGGAACAGGATCGTGAGCACGTCTGCGATGCCGACGGCCCCGGCGACGTTCCACTGCACCTTCTCCCAGGTGACGCAGAACAGCGTCGCCAAGAAGAGCGCACCGCTGATCCTCACGCGAGGCCTCGCAGCACCTCGGCCAGCTCCTCGATCCGCGCGCCGCGGCCCAGCCGCTCGCGGTCTTCCGCCGAGAGCACCGTGCCGTCGAGTTTGCCGGTCGCCCAGCGTGCGTGCAGCTCGGTGAGCGCCCGGGTCAGCGCCGGGACGTCGTCCGGCGCCGCCACGATCCCGGCGCCCGTTTCGCGGATCAGCTCGGCGGCGGCGCCCTCCGGCGGCACGGCGGCGAGGATCGGACGCTCCGCCGCGAGGTACTCGAAGACCTTCCCGGACAGTACGCCCTGACCGCGCCCGCCCGCCTCGGGGATGAGCAGGAGCAACGCGTCGGAGTCGCGCTGCAGGGCGAGCGACTCGCGCCTCGGAACGTAGGGATGCAGCTCCAGCCGCGGCCCGAGGGGGAGCGACTCCGCCCACTCGCGGTCGGCAACCCGGAAGTCGCCGACGAAACGCGCGACGACGTCCTTCAGGCCGGAGTCGGCCAAGGCCGAGAGGAACGGCCGCGGATCCCGCTTGCCGAAGAAGCTGCCCGTGTGCGTGATCCGAAAGCGGTCGCCGCGCCGGTAGTCGAGGCCGGCGAAATCGTCGAAGTCAGCGCCGTTGAGAATGGTCGTGACGACGCCGCTCGGATGGAGCGTCAGCGCCTCCTCCGCGATCGCGTCGGACGCTGCGACGATCACGTCCGCCTGCCGCGCCACGAGCCTCGCCACCGACGCGCTGACCTTCTCCTTCGCGCGCACGGCCGCATGCTCGACGCGCCGATGCGGGTGGGTGGCGATCGAGTCACGGAGGTCCGCGACCCAGCGCACCCCCGTCGTGCGCTTGACCGCCGCTCCGATCAGGTGCACGGAGTTCGGCGGGGAAGTCGTCAGCACGACGTCGATGCCCTCGGACCTCACGATCCGCACCGCCGCCGGAATCGCGGTCAGGTTCCAGGCGACGTTCTCGTCCGGCACGAGCACGCGGCGCGAGAGCGAGCGTGCCTGCCGCGAGAGGCGGTCGAGACCGCGCCGGCCGTGCAGCTCGTCTCCGAGCCTGCGGGCCCGGGGGCCGAGGTAGCGGGCGCGGTGGATCCACGCCTGCGTCGGCGGCGTGAGCTGGGGATCCATGTGCAGCCACTTCGGGTCGTGCGGCGCGAGCACGTGCGTCTCGATCCCGTGCGCCGGCAGGTGCGTCGCGAACTTCAACGGACGCTGGACTCCGCCGCCGCCCGCCGGCGGGAAGTACATCGTCACGAGCAGGAGTTTCACGCGGGGCGATGGTAGAGGGCATAGCGCGCGTCCTGGTACGTCAACGGCCACGTCGGCCTGAGCTGGAAACGGTCTTTGTCGACGACCAGCCAGTCCGCGTGGTACCGGTCGAGGATCGCGACGTTGCCCGTGCCGAAGAAGCGGTTGACCGACAGGCGGCGGCGGTACGGAGCGTTCGCGGTGGTGTCCGCAACGTGGGCGGGCGGCGCTGCCGCGACGTAGACGGGGACGAAACCCTCGATCCGGTAGCTCGTCTCCAGGTCGGAGAAGACGATCGCGCGGTCGGGCACGTCGCGCCGCAGCGCAGTCAGCAGCCCGGGCGTGAGCGCGTGCGGATCCCTTGCCGAGGCCGGGCTCCAGTGCCAGAGACCGTGCACGGCAATCGGGACGCTGAAGAGGACGACGGCAGCAGCCGCGAGCCAGCCACGCGCATCGATTCGTCGGCCGAGGAAAAGACCGACGACCACCGCG
>VAXY01000060.1:26799-42543 GCA_005885085.1 Actinomycetota bacterium
GGACCGCCCGTCGTCAGACCCGGCCCGAAGGCGCCGGGAAAGGCCAGCTGCAGGCCGATGCCCGATCCGAGCCCGACCGGCAGCACGAGCGGTCCGACGACCGCGGCAAGGACGGCCGCCGCTCCCGCCAGCGCGAAGGCGAACGGGACGAAGCCGGCGGCCCGCCGCGCTTGCGAGAGCGACACGGCGTCCGCGAAGTGCGGAAACACCCAGACGAACAGCTCGGCGCCGAGGATGACAAGCGTCCCCCCGAGCACGAACGCCGCCCACCGCTGCCTCGCCGCCAGCGCCGCGAGCGGGACGAGCACGAGCCCGGCGACCGCGACCGCCCCGCCGCGCGATACGACCTCCGGTCGCAACGCATAGCGGTGCAGCGAGTCGACGTGGAGCTCGTCCGCGTACTTGGCGATCGAACGCCTCAGCTCCTCCGCAGACGGCGAGTGTGAGGCCGTCTCCCGGATGATCGGGAACAGCCACGCGAGCGCTGCGCCGACCGGCACGAACAGCGCGGCGAGACCTGCCGCGAGGGAACGCGCATCGCGATGCGCGAGCAACACGCGTACGAGTGCGAAACCGCCGAGCACGAGGCCGAGGAAGACTGCAGTGCTCGCGTGCACCAGGAACACCTCGACACCGGCCGCCGCGAGTCCCAGCGCAAGCGCCCACCCCGGATGGCGTAGGAAGAGGAAGAAAAGCGTCAGCGCTGCCGGAACGAGCACATGGCGGTCGAGCGTGCCAGGCTGCGCCAGCAGCGAATACGACCCTCCGTGGCCGGGAGCAAAGACCGCGGCGGCCACCGAGGCTGCGAGAACGGCGACTCCAAGCCAGGCCGAGCGGAAGAGCGCGACCCCGGACTCGTAGACAACCGCAAACGCAACCGGCGCGACCGCGCTTGGCTCATGCAGCACAACTTGCGTCGGATCGGTGCCGGCGAGCTTGGCGACGAGCGCGAGGAAGGCGTGCCAGAGCGGAAACGCGTAGCCCGGATGCAGACCGCCGTCGCGAAACTCGTCGATCGAGCGGATGTGGAGGTCGCCGAAGGCATCGAGCTTGCGCACGCGGCCGAGGTGGAAGAGGGCGTCACCGTTGACGACCCCGGCGACGTGCCAGAGCAGGATCCCGAGCACGATGCCGGCGGACGCGACGGCCAGGGTGTCCCAGGCCGGCGGCCCTGAGACCACTCGCAGCGCAAACGGCAGCGCGGACACGGCCACGATCGCAAGCACGACGAGGGCTAGCCAGATCGAGCTGTGCACGAGGAAGACGAGCAGGAGCGCGGGCCCCAACGCGCCCAGCCCGAAGGTGACTGTGGCCGACGCGCCACGCAGGCGGAGCGCACGCGCGACGAGCGAGCCTGGGAGAAGCAGCACGAGCGAGGCCGCGACGAGACGGAGCCATAGTCCCGCCCCGTGATCGGGCAGAAGGCGCGCCACCCCGAGCAGGGGCAGCGACAGCAGCAGGATGGGTGCGCCCTTAGCGCCGCGCCGCAGCGCCCACACGGCCGTTCCAGTCGTCGGCGAGCTCGCGCAGCCCGGGGCCCGTCACGCGCCAGGAGTCGCGCACGTGCAGGAGCATTCGCCTCGCGCTTCGATGCGCGAGCGGCGCGCCCGCTGCGCGAACCGCGTACTGAGCGCCCGTCGCGAGCGCGGCAACGCGTGCGCCGGCACCGCTGTGGTGCTTCCGCCAATAGCGGTGGCGGCTGCGCCACATCTCGTTGATCCGCCGTTCCGGAATTTCCGCGCTGAACTGCGACTCGTGATGGACGACGGTCGCTTCGGGGAAGTAGCGCACCTCCCAGCCCGCCTGGCGCAGGCGAAACTGCAGATCGACCTCTTCGGAGTAGAGGAAGAACTCCTCGTCGAACAGCCCGACTTCATCGAGCGCCTCGCGTCGGAGGACGAGCGCAGCTCCCATCACCCAGTCCACCCCTCGCACTGCGTTGCCGCGCGACTGCTTGACGCCGACCTTCCCGGCCGTCAGCAGGCCGACGCCGGCGACGAACGGCGTCGGGAAGCGCCAGGCGGAATCCTGCAGGCGGCCGTCCGGGTAGACGAGCCTCGGGCCGAGCACCGCGACGCGCGGATTCGCGTCGAGATACGCCACGATGCGATCCAGGGCCCAGTCGTCGGCCGTCGTGTCCTCGTTGAGCACGTAGACGTAGCGGCCGGTTGTGGCACGGATGACGGTGTTGTGGTTGGCGCCGAAACCGGCGCGGAAGTCCTGGACGAGCACGCGCACGTCCGGAAAGCGCTCGCGCACAGCCTCCACCGAGCCGTCCTCGGAGGCGTTGTCGAGCACGACGAGCTCCGCGTTCACGCCGCGGAGCGTCTCGAGGCACGCGAGCAACAGCTCGCGGCTGTTCGTGTTGACGATCGAGACGCTGAGATCGGTCAACGCGCGAGGCCGCGCGCAACCAGCGCCTCGCGCGCCGCGTCCACCGAATCCTCGGCTTCCTGGCCCTCGAGCCACGCGAGCAGGTCCTGCATTCCGGCCTCGAACGCGATCTCCGCGCGGAAGCCGAGGAGCTCTGCGGCGAGGCGCGTGTCGGCGTAGCAATGCCGAATGTCGCCGGCGCGATACTTCCCGACGAGCTCCGGCTCGAGTTCCTTGCCGAGACCGCGCGCGATCGTCTCCGCGACCGCGGAGATCGACGTCGGCCTGCCCGTACCGACGTTGAGCGTGCGTCCGTCTGCGCCGTCTTCCGTGAGCGCAAGTGCGCAGCAGCGCGCGATGTCGCGCACGTCGATGAAGTCCCGTGTCTGCCGGCCGTCCTCGAAGACGAGCGGGGGGCGGTCGTTGAGCAGCCGGGAGGAGAAGATCGCGGCGGCGCCGGTGTACGGGTTCGAGAGCGCCTGCCGCTCGCCGTAGACGTTGAAGAAGCGCAGGGCGACGGCGGGCAGCCCGTAGGCGGCGCCGACCGTTAGGAACATCTCCTCGTGGTCGCGCTTGTTGATCGCGTAGATCGACGTCGGCCGGAGCGGCTTCGTCTCCGCGGTCGGCTCGGGCTCGAGCGGCGTCCCGTCGTCGGCGCGCAGCTCCCATTCGCGCGCGGCGAGCTGGCTCTCCGGCCGCAGCCACGGCGCGAGCCCGGATTCGCCGGTGCGTGGGTTCCGGTACTGGCCCTCCCCGTAGATCGACATCGACGACGCGACGAGGAGCTTGCGGATCGCATCACGGCGCTCGATCGCCTCCTCGAGCACGATCGCGGCGCCGATCGCGTTGACGGAGGTGTACCGCTCGATCTCGTACATCGACTGCCCGACGCCGACGGCGGCGGCGAAGTGGACCACGGCATCCATTCCCTCCAGCGCGCGGCGAACGGCGTCGCGGTCGCGAACGTCGCCGGTTTGCAACTCGACCTCGGGATCGAGGTACTCCGGGCGCCCGCCCTGCAAATGCACCTGCGGGTCGAGGTTGTCGAAGGCGCGCACGTCGTGGCCGTCCGCAAGGAGCCGGTCGGCGAGGTGCGAGCCGATGAACCCGGCGCCGCCGGTGATCAGAACCTTCATGGCCGCGCGTGAGGCTATCTGAGCTCCGAAGGGCGAGGTGCACGCACCCCGCGGAGGTTCTCGACGGCGAGGATGACGGCGCCCGGCACCGCGAGCCCCACGGTGACGACAAAGAAGAGGAATCCCGTCGCGAGCGCGGCCTCCTTCTCGACGCCGAGCTGCGTCAGGAAGCTGACGAAGAACGCCTCACGGACTGCGATCCCGTTGACGGTGAAAGGAACGAGGAGGACGAGGAACAGCAGCGGTCCCATCACGTAGTACGGCCGTGGCGAGAGGTCGACGCCGACGGCCTTGCCCGCCATCCAGATCGCCAGCACGCGCACGGCCTGCACCGCCAGCGTCAGCACCGAGATCCACACCATCAGGCGCACGTGCCCGCGGAAGACGTGGACGCCCTCGTAGAACGCGCGCAGCGGCCGCTCCAGCCGCAGCCGCCGTAGCAGCGGCACGAAGCGGCGGATCACGCCGCGCATGCGGCGCGAGAAGAACAACACGGCCAGCACGACCGTGCCGGCGACGAACACGCCCTCGACCCAGAGATACGGTCCGACGTCGTACTGACCGATCGCCAGAGCGAAGCCCACTGCCGCCAGCAACAACGTTGCGACACCGCCGAGGGCGCGCTCGAGCACGACGATCGCCGACAGGTCGCCGAGCCGGCCCGGGTGCCGGCGCGCGGTCTCGAAGATGCGCGACGCGTCGCCGCCGACCGCGCTCGGCAGCACCTGCCCTGCCGTGTACGCGACGAGGTACGCGCGGTTCAGCCAGCCGAGGCGCTCGTGCACGCCGCGTGCCTCGAGCAGCTTCTGCCACCGGAACGCCATCGGCGGCACGCCGCCCAGCATGATCGCGACAGCACCCAGGAACCAGCCGAGCTGCGAGTGGACGAGGATGTGCACCGTCCGCCCGACGTCGAGCTGCCAGAGGATGTAGGCGAGACAACCGCCGGTGATCGCCAGCGTCAGGGCGAGCCTGACGACCAGCCCTCTCTTCACGCTGCGAAGCGCTCGTGGACCCGGCGGAGCGCCGCGACCACGTCCGCGATGTCCTCGTCCGAGTGGGCGGGCGAGAGCGGCAGCGACAGGATCTCGTCGCCGGCGCGTTCCGCGACCGGCAGGCGCGGCTGGTCGCGCAGGCGCTCCCGGTACCACGTCAGCCGGTGCACGGGCAGGAAGTGGATCGAGGTCGAGATGTTCTCGCCGCGCAACGCGCTCTGGTATTCGTCGCGCGTCGCCCCGGCCCGTTCGGGGTCGATGCGGACGATGTAGAGATGCAGGGCGTGCACGTCGCGCTCGTCGCGTGCGAGCGGCGTGATGCCGTCGAGCTCGGCGACAGCCTCGTCGTACAGCGCGAATTGGCGCAGGCGGATCTCGCGGTGCCGGTCGACCTTGTCGAGCTGGCAGAGCGCGATTGCGGCCAGCACGTCGGACAGGTTGGCCTTGTAGCCCGGGACCGGGATGTCGTAGACCGAGCCGTCGCCTCGGCGCATCTGGCGTAGGTCCTGGACCGCCTGCGCGACGTCGGCGCGATTCGTGGCGATCAGCCCGCCCTCCCCCGCGGCGATGTTCTTCGTCGCGTACATCGAGAAGCAGGTCGCGTCGGCGATCGCGCCCACCTTGCGACCTCGGTAGCGGCTCTCCGCGGCGTGCGCTGCGTCCTCGATCACCGGCGGGCCGAGTGCGAGCAGCGGGTCGAGGTCGGCCGGCTGGCCGGCGAGGTCGACCGGCAGGATCGCCTTCGTCCGCTCGGTGACCGCCGCCGCGGCGAGCTCGGGATCGATGTTGAGATCGTCATCGCGGACGTCGACGAAGACCGGTGTCGCGCCCGTGTGCACGATCACGTTCGCGGTCGCAGGCCAGGTGATCGGCGAGGTGACGACCTCGTCGTCCGGGCCGACGCCGAGCGCGACGAGCGAAAGATGCAGGGCCGCGGTGCCCGATGCGAGCGCGAGCACGTGCTCCACCTCCAGGAACTCCGCCATCCGGCGTTCGAGCTCCGCCGCACGCGGCCCGCTCGTCAGCCAGCCGGAACGCAGGGTCTCGGTCACCTCGGCGATCTCCTCGTCGCCGATCGCCGGCGGCTGGAAGCCGAGCATGGTTTTTCTCTTAGACGAGAGCTTCGACATCGACCGTCTCGAAGCGAATCATCGCCTCGGCGCGTGCCGCGCGCTCCAGCGCCTCGTCGCGGCTACCGCCGACGGCGAGGACGGCGCCCGCGCGGTCGGCACCGCGTCGCAGCTCCCCGAAGCGGTGGCCCGGGCGCCGGTAGATGCGGATCCCGCGGATTCCCTCCTCGGCAAAGGCCTCCTCCACGCCTGTCACCTCGCGTAGCTCACCGGGCGGCGCGACGAGGAACCGCACGCACGCTCCGCCTACCCGGGCCACGGGCGCGAGACTCGCTGCGGGAACCTCCTCGCCCAGCGCGGCGGAGAGGGCGGCGCCGTTCAGGTCGACTCCGAGCGCGACGCGGCAGAGCTCCGCGTCGTGGCCGCCTCCGAGCCGGGCGGCAAGCTCGCCGACCCGCGGGCCTTCTGGCCCGAGCAGCACCTGGGTGTAGCTCGGCCCGTTCTCGATCCCGACCGCTCGGGCCGCCGCCGACGCGGCCTCGACGACCGCGCCGATCTGCGCGGGCTCGAGCTCGCTCGGCCAGGCGTGCGTCAGCGCGACCCCGAACGCGGGCAGCGGGGCGGTCAGCCGGTCGGTGATCGTCAGCGGATGGAAGTGGCCGCCGGCGGAAAAGGCGTTGACGGTCAGCTCGCGCCCCGGCACGTGCTCCTCGACGAGCAGCGTCGCGCTGCGCGAGGCCGCCAGCGCGATCTTCACCGCCTCCTCCACCTCGCCCGCGGCGCCGACGAGAGTCAGCCCGCGCTGGCCCTGCCGGTCCGGTGCCTTGACGACACAGGGAAAGCCGATCCGCCCCGCGGCGTCGGTCGCCTCCTTTGCGCCCGAACAGACCTCGTACGCCGGTTGCGGGACGCCCGTCTCGGCGAAGCGCTCGCGCTGACGGAGCTTCGAGGTCGAGAGCATGGCCGTCTCCGGAGAGACCGGGTGCGGCAGGGCGAGGCGCTCGGCTATGCGGGCGGCGATCGCCACCGGCCAGTCGATTCCGGGCGCGATCAGCCCGTCGACCCGTTCGGCGCGCGCCAGCCGCTCGATGCCGGACTCGTCCTCGGTCGAGACGATCGCCCGCCGGTCGGCGTAGCGGAAGCCGGGCGCCGATGGCTCCCGGTCGACGGCGATCACGTGCAGCTCACGCGTCCGCGCCGCGGCCAGGAGGCCGAGCTGCGCCGGTCCTGCGCCTAGGACGAGGAGACGCTTGCCCTGTTCTCGCTCTCGAGGATCCCCCGCCACCACGCCTCATTCTCGCGGTACCACGCGATCGTGCGCGCGAGGCCCTCCTCGAATGACGTGCGCGCCCGCCAACCGGTCAGGCGCTCCATCTTGTCCGTGGAACCGATGTGCCGGTCGACCTGACCCGGCCGCTCCGTCACGAACGCCTTCAGCGACGACGGCTTTCCGAGCGCACCGAGCACGGCGTCCGCGATCTCGGTCACGGGGATGTCGATCCCGGTCGCAACGTTCAGCACCTCTCCCGCGACGTTCTCGAGCGGCGCCGAGATCACGGCCTCGATCGCCTCCGCGTCGTCGTCGACGTAGAGCCAGTCGCGGCTGGCGTGACCGTCGCCGTGGATCGTCAGCTCCCGGTCCTGCAGCGCCTGCGTGACGAAGCGAGGGATCACCTTCTCCGGATGCTGGCGCGGCCCGTAGTTGTTGAACGGCCGCACGATCACGACGGGCAGGCCGTACGTGACGTAGTACGCGTAGGCGAGCCGGTCAGCGCCCGCCTTGGTCGCGGCATAGGGACTGCGCGGGTTGAGTGGATGCTCCTCGTCCATCGGGGCGTGCTCGGCCGTGCCGTACACCTCACTGGACGAAAAGAGGATGAAGCGCTCGACCGGCGCCTCGCGCACGGCGTCGAGCAGGATCTGCGTCCCCTCGACATTGGTTGTCACGAACTCGCGCGCACCTTCGTCGATCGACTTCTCCACGTGCGACTCGGCGGCCGCATTCACGATCACATCCACCTCGGAGACGACATCGCGGACGAGCTCGGCGTCGCGGATGTCGCCATGCACGAACGAGAGGCGCTCATGCGACATCGCACCGCTCAGATTGTCGAGGTTGCCCGCGTACGTGAGCGCATCGAGCGACACCACCTCGTACGGGGTCTTCGCCAGGAGGTGGTGGATGAAGTTGGACGGGATGAAGCCTGCCCCGCCGGTCACCAGCACGCGCTTCGGCATGCGGCTCAGGTTACGTGTTTCGATTGCGAGCGAGCCCGGGAACGTGCTCGTAGACTCTCGGGTTCCTAGCGTTGGCCAGAGACTTCCAGCAGACCCCAGTCCGCGTGGTGATCGTCGACGATCACCGTCTCTTCGTCGACGCGCTGGCGCTCCTGCTCGGCCACGACGACCGGCTGGAGGTGATCGGAACGGCGAGTGACGGGCCGACCGCGATCGACCTCGCCGTGGACGGCGGTGCGGAGGTCGCGGTGATCGACGTGCGCATGCCGGAGGTCGACGGGATCGAGACGGCCAAGCGGTTGCGAAAGCGCAGCCCCGAGACGAACGTCATCCTGGTCACAGGCCTCGACGAGCCGCAGATCGTCGATCAGGCCAAGGAAGTCGGCGCGGTCGCGCTCCTTAAAAAGGGCGCGCTGCACGATCAACTGAAAGAAGCCATCATCGCCGCGGTTCAAAGTTCGCGTTCGATCGTGTAGAGCGGGCGTCCTTCGACGTCTCTCTGGATCCGGCCGAGGTACTCGCCGACCAGGGCCAGGATGAAGCCCTGGATGCCGAGGACGAAGAGCACGGCCACGCCGCCGAAGAGCGGGCCGGGGAAGTTGGACTTGTCGACCCAGTAGACGACGCCGTACGCCCCGAGGGCGACGGCGACGAGCGAGCAGATGATCCCGAGGGCGACGCCGATCCACTGGATCGGCTGCGGCCAGAAGCCCGCCAGGACGTGCAACGCCATCCGCGTCAGCCGCAGGGGCGAGTAGCGCGACGGGCCCTCGCGCGGTGCGTGCGCGACGTCGACCTCGATCACGCTCGCACCACCGGAGAGGACGAGCGCCTTGGTGAACTTCTGCTTCCCGATCGACCCGAGCATCGGCTCGACCGCGCTACGCCGGTAGGCGTTGAACGCGCAACCGAAATCGGTGATCGCGACGCCGGTGAAACGCCTCAGCATTCCGTTGATCAGCCGCGACGGAAGCGCGCGGCCGAGCGGGTCCTGCCGCACTCTCCGCCTGCCACTCGCGACGTCGTTGCCGGCCTCGACGGCCTCGACGAGGCGCGGAATGTCCTCGGGCGCATTTTGGAGATCGCCGTCCATCGTCACGACGACGTCTGCTCGGGCACGCGCAAGGCCGGCGTGCATCGCGGGATGCTGGCCGAAATTGCGCTTGAACCGCACGGCGCGGACGCGCGGATCGGCGGCGTGAAGGCGCTCGAGCACGGCGAACGTCCCGTCGGTCGACCCGTCGTCGACGAAGATCAGCTCGAACGTGCGCGGCCCCGGCTCGAGAGCCTTGAGCGTCCGGCGAAAGAGCTCGTCGAGGGAATCCGCCTCGTTGTAGAGCGTGACCACGATCGAGACGTCCGGGGCCGGCAGCTCTGCCTCGACGAGCCGAGCTTCGGGCCGCGCCTCTGTGTCCGGCATGCGACGAACCCTAGCGCCCGATCACTCGGACGAGGGACGCGCGCGAGGACGGGCGCCACGAATGTGAGCCTGGTGTCTGCGGCGACCCTGCATCGGCGGCTTCTCTTCGCGATTGCGATCGTCTCGTATGGGCTGGTCTTCACCTGCTTCGTGCTCTTCGAGGTTCCTGGACTGGGCATCGGGCACTTCTTCTACATCCCGGTCGCCTTGCTGGCGCTTGCGTGCGGCACGCAGGGCGGCTTTCTGGGCGGCTCGCTGGCAGCAGCGCTCTACGCGCTCGCCATCGTCGTCACCCCGCGCCTGCCGACGCGTGATGTCCTGACCGCCGCGACCGCGATCCGATTCGTGACCTTCTCCTCGTGCGGGATTCTCGTCGGCTGGTTCGCCAACCAGCACCGGCGCCACGTCGAGCAGCTGCGCAACCTCGCCGAGCGGGACTTCCTCACGGGGATCCTCAACACGCGTGTCTTCGACGAGGCGCTCGCACGGCGCTGTGCCGCGGGAGGCCGGTTCCTGCTGCTGCTCGGGGACATGGACAATCTCAAGACCGTCAACGACACGCACGGCCACTCTGCCGGGAACATCGAGCTGCGCCGGCTCGCGGACGCACTCGGGCGCGCGATCCGCCCGGGCGACGAGCTCGCGCGCGTCGGCGGGGAAGAGTTCGCGATCCTGACCGGAGGACGCATAGACGAGGCGGCGAGTCTCTGCGCGCGCCTTCGCGTGAAGCTTGCGGCTCAGGATCTGCACATGACCTTCGGCTGGGCAGCCCAGCCGGAAGACGGAGTCGGTCCGCTGGAGCTTTTTCGCAAGGCCGACGACCGTCTGTACGCCGCGAAGCTGATCTCGCGCAATCTGCGCGCCGTTCAGCAGCTCGCCGGCGCGCGCCAGTAGCCTCGGCACCCTGACGTACCGCACCCCCGGCGAAGCAGTCGTCCTGCGCCAGCTCTTCCGCGGGCGAGTCTGGAACGCCGTCCCGACGATCGTCGTCGAGGACGGCCCACATCGGACCGTTCTCTGGCTCCCGCGCGGCAGCACGTATGCGATCGGAAACGACCTGTTCGGAAACTGGACATACGAGCTCCGTGTGGCCGGACGAGACCAGCTGCGCATCAAGCGGCGCGGCGATCCGTATGCCGTCTTCCTGTTCACGAACGACGACCGCAGCTTCCGCGGCTGGTACGTGAACCTCGAAGGTCCGCACGAGCGCACCGAGCTCGGCTTCGACTACGAGGACGAACTCCTCGACGTCTGGGTCGCGCTCGGCGCCGAGCCGGAGCTGCTCGACGAGGACGAGCTCGAGGAGGCCGTGCGGCGCGGCTTCGTCACGGACGAGCGCGCTGCCGAGATCAGGGCCGTCGCCTCCTACATCCTGGACAACCCGCCTTGGCCGACCGGCTGGGAGGAGTGGCAGCCCGATCCCGGGTGGCAGGTCCCAGACCTGCCACCCGGGTGGGATCAGCCCTAGGCGGCCTCGGCGTAGGCCGGTTCGCCGGCGACGGCCTCGGCCTGCCGGCGCCGATGCGGGATCGCGAACGACGCGACCGCGCCGAGCAGGACGACCGCGGCCCCGATCCAGATCGCGGGAGTCATGCCGTGAACGAACGACGCGCCCGTCCGGTAGCTCCCGTAGTGCGCCCAGACGGAGGCCAGCACGGCGACGCCGAAGACCCCGCCGAGCTCGCGGATCGCGTTCTGCGCTCCGGACGCCTGGCCCTCCTCTTCCTTCCGGACGGCGGCGAGCACGATGTTCGCCACCGGCGCCCAGAACATCGCCATGCCGATGCCGGAGACCATGAACGGCACGACGAGCTGCCAGTAGGGAGTCGTCGGCGTCGAGATCGCGGCGAGCGAGCCGAGGCCCGTGGCCTGCAGAGTCAGCCCGGTCCCCATCAGGCGCGCGCCGCCGATCCGGTCGGACAGCGCGCCGGCGATGGGCGCGACGAACATCGGCATGATCGTCCACGGCAGGATCCGCAGCCCGGACCCGAGCGGCGAGTAGCCCTGCACCGTCTGGAAGAACTGCGACAGCAGGAAGATCGAACCGAACATCCCGAAGAACATCAGCAGTGACGCGACGTTCGCGAGCGCGAACACGCGGTTGCGGAAGAAGCGCATCGGCAGCATCGGCGCCTCCGTGCGGAGCTCCCAGAGCACGAACAGCGCTAGCACGATCACGCCGGCGGTCAGAGCGCCGACGATCTCGGGCGACGCCCAGCCCTGCGAGTTGCCGCGCACGAGGCCCCAGACGATCCCGAACAGGCCGCTGCTCGCGAGCGCGAGCCCGGGCAGGTCGAGCTTGTTCGCCGGGCCGTAGGTCTCGTCGAGCCGGGCGAACGCGAGCGGAATCAACACGACGCCAATCGGGACGTTGAGCCAGAAGATCCAGTGCCAGGAGATGCCGCTGACGACTGCGCCTCCGACGAGCGGCCCAAACGCGACCGCGAGGCCTGCGATGCCGCTCCACGCACCGATGAACGCCCCGCGCTTGTTCGCAGGGACGCCTGCGCTCAGGATCGTCAGCGTCAACGGGGTCACGATCGCGCCGCCGACGCCCTGCGCCGCTCGGGCGGCGATCAGCGCGCCGGCCGAAGGGGCGAGCGCGGCCGCAGCCGACGAGGCCGTGAAGACGAAGAGGCCGACGGCGAGCATCCGGCGCCGGCCGAAACGGTCACCGAGGGCCGCTCCGGTCAGCAGCAGCACGGCGAACGTCAGGGTGTAGGCGTTCACCGTCCACTCCAGGCTCTCGATCGAGGCATGGAGATCTTTTCGGATCACCGGCAGCGCCGTCGTGACGACCAGGTTGTCCAGCGTCGCCATGAAGACGGCCGCCGAGGTGATCGCGAAGGTCCACATCGTGCGTGTCTTTGCTGTCATCGATCCTCCTTCAGATGCTTGTGAATAGTCACTTACTTTCGATGGAAAAAAAGAAGAGCTCAGACGTCCTTGCGGCAACCCTCGATCAGGCGCTGCGCCCAACCGGCGTCGGCCTGGAGCAGGTCCATCGACGCGATCACGTTCAGGAGCATCCCCTTCGCGAAGAAGTGCGAGATCGACTCGCTCGAGAGCCCGGACACCCGCTCCGCGTATTCGACGAGCTCGCCGAAACCGCGCCGCACGACCTCGCGGATCTCGAGGTCGTCGCAGGCCGCGTACGCCTGCATCTGCGAGTGCAGATAGGTCGGATCGGTCGCGAGACGGTCGGTGTAGGCCTCGCCGATCGCCCGGAGGGCGTCTTCGCCGGCCAGGCCGGCGGAGGCGGTGTGGAACATCTCGAGCGTGCCGCGCATGCAGCGCTCGACGGTGGCCATGAAGAGCTGCTTCTTCGTGCCGAAGAGCCGGAAGACGTACGGCTGCGAGATGCCGACCGCTTTCGCGATTGCCTCGGTCGAGCCCCCGTCGAGGCCGCGGGCCGCGAACTCGACCAGCGCGGCTTCGAGGATCTCGTCGCGACGCTCCGTCGCCGTCTTCCGGTCCGAAACTGCCATCCCAGGCATTTTTAGCTACTGCTTACTAACTTTTCAAGTCACTTCGGGAGCAGCGCCATGCCGCGGGCGAGACGCACGGGCGTCCGGCCCTGCTCGCCGGCGAAACGGGGGAACGCCTTCGTCGAGTTGACGTCGTCCGACAGCAGCACGCCCCCGGCCCGGAGGTGTGGCCACGCCTCGTTGAACTCGAACCACATGCAGTCGAAGGAGTGCTCGCTGTCGTGCATGAAAGAGTCGATCGTGCCGAGGCGCTCCAGCAGGGGCGGCAGCTCGTCCTGTGTGCGGCCGAGGACGAGCGTCCAGCGCTGCGTCAGCTCCGGGGGAATCAGCCAGCCGGGCTGCGAGCCGGTCGGGATTCCGGCGCGCCCCTCGCCCTCGTAGAACGTCCCCGGCTCGTAGTCGCGCCCCACCTCGCGCGGGAGGTCGACCGAATGGAGGTGCCCCTCGCCGTTCCGCTGCAACGCGAGCAGCGAGAACGCCGTCGAGAAGCCGTTCGCGACACCCGTCTCGACGGCGACGCGCGGGCGGACATGGCGCAGCACCGCGTAGAGGTAGGCCCCCTCCGCATACCCGATCGCGCCGAGGGAGTGCCCGCTCCCGCCGACCGCGGCCCGATGCTCGCGGCCCTTCTCGATCAGGTGCTCGAGCAGGCCGCTCGCGCGTACCTCGCGCTCGTAGGCTGCGAGCACGTCACGACCTCCGAGGAAGTCGGCGACCTCAGCTCGGATCTTCCGCGCCTCGACCAGGCGCCGCGGGTGTCGCACGTTGCGAGCCGCCCGGTAAAGCGTGCGTTTCAGGCTCCTGATCGTATCGTTGCGGCTCTGGACGTTCTCGACGCCCGCATCCTTCACCTCCCCGTCAACCTCGCCGGCACCGGCTGGGCACACGTCAACGCGCTGCGGCGCAGGGGCGTCGACGCTCGGCTGCTGGTCTTCTGGCCGCAGCGCTGGCGGCCGGACGAGTTCGACATCAATCTCGACCTGCCGCGGCAGGGATTCGTCCGCCAGCAGCTGGTGCAGTGGCGGGCGCTCGGCCGCTACCTGCCGCAGACCGACCTCTTCCACTTCTACTTCGGCAAGACGCTCGTGCCGAAGTCGCTGAACATGCCGATCCTGAAAGCGGCGCGGAAGCGGTCTGTGATGCACTTCCTCGGCGACGACATCCGCTACAAGCCGCTCGGCGCGCTCGAGTACCGCAAAAAGTTCGACGCGACCATCGTCGGCTCCTACGCCGCGACACGGTGGGTGCCGGATGCAACTGCGGTCGTGCCGCCGGGGCTCGACCTCCGCGCCTACGAGCCGGTCCCGCCCGTCGAGCGGGAGCGGCCGCTGGTCGTGCACGCGCCGTCGAATCTCGAGAAGAAGGGCACGCAACACGTGATCGCCGCCTGCGAGCAGCTGCCCGTCGCGCTCGACGTCGTGCACGGCGTCCCGCACGAAGAGGCGGTCGAGCGCTTCAAGCGGGCCGACATCGTCGTCGACCAGATGCACTACCTCTGGCACGGCGTCTTCGCGATCGAGTCGATGGCGTACGGGAAGCCGGTCGTCACGCACCTCGATCCGGAGGCCGTACGGCAGACGGAGGAGGCGTTCGGCGTGCAGGTGCCGATCGTGGCCGCGACGAAGGACGACCTCGTGGAGAAGCTACGCCCGCTCGTCGAGTCCTTCGAGCTGCGCCGGCGGCTCGGTGAGGAGGGCCGCGCCTACGTGGAGCGCGTCCACGACCTCGAGCAGGTCGCCGACCGGTTCATCGACCTGTACCGCTCCATACTTTGAGCGTGCACGGACGCTTCGAAGATCAGGGGTCTGACCCCTGCGGGGTCAGACCCCAGCCTTGATGCTCGAGCGGCTGAAGGAGCTCTTCCGCCACTCGGCGATCTACGGCCTCGGCTCGATCGTCGCGCGGATCCTGGCGGTGCTGCTGCTACCGCTGTATACGCGCTACCTCTCGCCGACGGACTACGGCCTGATCGAGACGCTGGTTGCGCTCGCCGCCGTGCTGACCGCACTCGTCGCGCAGGCGATGAAAAGCGCGTTCTTCCGCTTCTACTTCGACTCCGCCGAGCCCGAACGGCGGCTACTCGTGGTGCGGACGGCCTTCTGGTACGTCTTCGCGGCGTCGACCGCCGTGCTCGTCGCGGGAGTGGCGCTCTCGCAACCGATCTCCTGGGTGCTGTTCCACACCCGCAGCCACGACGGGCTCGTGATCGCCGCGTTCATCGGCCTGTGGGCGGCGATGAATTACGAGCAGATGACGTCGCTGTTCCGCGTCGAGCAACGCTCGACCGCGTACGTGATCGCGACGCTGGCGAACGTTGCCATCACGATCGCCGCAACCGTGCTGCTCGTGGTCGTGTTCGACAAGGGGCCGCTCGGAGTCCTCGTGGGCAACTTCACCGGAACCTTGGTCGTCTATGCCGCGCTGCTCACCTACAGTAGGCGCGCGCTCGGGCTCCAGTTCGACCGCAAGCTCTACCGCGCGATGAACCGCTTCGGCCTGCCGCTCGTGCCGTCCGCGGTTGCCCTCTGGCTGACGAACTTCAGCGACCGCTTCTTCCTCGTCAAGCTCACAGATGCGCACGAGGTCGGGCTCTATTCGATCGGGGTGCGGGTCGCGTCGGCGATCGTCCTGCTGCTGACGGCGTTCCGGATGGCCTGGCCGGCGTTCGCGTACTCGATCGAGGACGACCGCGAGGCGCAGCGGACGTACAGCTTCGTTCTGACCTATGTCGTCTACGTCTGCTGCTGGCTCGCGCTCGCGCTCGGCCTGCTGGCGCCGTGGATCCTCAAGGTGATCACGACCAGGCCGTTCTATCCGGCGCAGAACGTGGTGGCGCCGCTCGCGTTCGGGGTGGCGGCGTTCGGCGCGTACGTGGTCGTGCAGATCGGCACGGGGCGGTCACGCCAGACGCGTTCGAACTGGGTCGTCACCGGCGTCGCCGCCGCGCTCAACGTCGCGCTCAACTTCGCGCTGATCCCGCCGTACGGGAGGATGGGCGCGGCGATCGCGACTGTCTCCGCCTAC
>VAXY01000172.1 GCA_005885085.1 Actinomycetota bacterium
TCGTTCGGGGTCGTGTCCGCGTGGACGAAGAAGTTCGGCTCTGCGTAGCGAACGCGCGGATCCGTCCGCAGCTTGTCGAGCGTCGCCGCCACGGTGCCGGGGCTGACGCGCACGAGCGAGCCGTGGATCTGCTTGAAGCTCTTCTTCTCGGTCGCGCCGACACCCTTCAGGACCTTCGTCTCATCCGCAGCTGAGACGTCGCCGCGGAATCCGATCAGCAGCTCGCCCGGTACGGCCTCGGGCGCCGGTTTCTTCGTCGGCGCGGCCTGCGAGGCCGGGCCGCCCACCGCGAGCACGGCCGCGACGATGACGAGCAGGAGCGGTATGCGACGGTTGCGGTCCATTGCGGTCCATTTCTTCGACGGGGGGCCGGGGCCGCAGTCCGACTGCCGCTCTGACAGTAGGTGCGCCCGGGGACCAAATCGCCCCTGGTTCGAGGGATTCGCCGGGCTACCATCCCCGATCCAGTGAGGGGTCTCCGATTCGCGTCGATCCTCGCCGTCGCGCTGCTCGGGCTCGGCGCGTCGGCGCACGCAGCTGTGCGCAACGACACCGACCTGCTCCAGGCGAAGCTCGACGCGGGCGGCACGATCTTCCTGCCGAAGCTCCCGAACGGTCAGTGCTACCGGACGCGGGGCCTGTGGCTGTCCCGCGACGACACGACGCTCAGCTCCGACGGCGCCTGCATCGTCGCCCTTGGTCCCGGCCCCGCGCGGCTCGACCCCGGCGCGAAGCACCCGCACTTCGCGGACGCCGTCTTCTACATGACCCATTCGAACATCCGTGCGCCGGTTCCCGCTCGCGTCAGCATCAGCGGCCTGCACATCAGCGTGCCGAAGGCGACCCGGATGCACGGCATCTTCGTCGGCGGCCACGAGGTGACGCTCAGAAACCTGGCCGTCGGTGGCGCGCCGCTGACCGACATCCTCGTCGGCGCGGGCTTCGTCGGCGCGGGCGGCATGAGCGCGCGCATCGCGATCACCGACAGCACGCTCACGGGCGCGCAACGCGACGGCATCACGGCGTACGGGCCGATCGGCCTCCGCATCGAGGGCAACACCGTCTCGAATGCACACGGGAGCGGGCTCAGCATCCGCTCGGCCGACCGCGGCCAGCCCGTGCTCGACACGCACGTCGTCGGAAACACGCTCCGGGGCAACGGCGGCCCGGGCGTCGCACTCGATCTCGACCCGAAGAACGGCGCGCCGCTGCTCGCGTCGGGAATCGAGGTGAGCCGCAACCAGATCCTGGGCAACGCCGGCAAGGCGGCGGCGAAGCTCCGGGCCGGAATCGTCGTGGCCGGAAAGGGCGAGGTCGCCTTGAGCCAGAACGTCCTGCGCGGCAACCGCGGCCGCGCCGTGCTACTGCGTCACGCGCGCGCGATCAAGAAGCCTGCGCTCGTGCGCACGGTCGCCCCTGCGAGCAGCGGCGACGACACGGCCTGGCTGCAGGCCCGGCTCGACCACGGCGGCGGCACGATCTTCCTGCCGAAGCTGCCGGGCGACCGGTGCTACGCGACGCGCGGGCTCTGGGTCTCCCACGACGACACGACGATCACCTCCGACGGCGCCTGCATCGTCTCGCTCGGGCTTGGCCCCGTGCGCCTGCAGTCCACGGACGGAGATCCGATCGCAGCCGACGCGGTCTTCTTCGTCAACCGGTCGAATCCCAAGAGCCCCGCCCCGGTCGACGTCACGATCACCAACCTGCGCATCGTCGTCTCGCCCGGCCAGCCGATGTACGGCGTTGCCGTCTTCGGGCACGGCGTCACGCTCGGCCACCTCGACATCGGCGGTGTCCCCAAGGACGACGTCACGATCAGCGGGCGCGCGAACGGCAACTCGTATGCCGGCGACGTCTCGGTGCTCGACTCGACCCTGAGCGGCGCCGCGCGCAACGCGATCTCGGCCACCGGCGTGATCGGCCTGCACATCGAGCGCAACACGATCCAGGGCGTGCGTGACGCGCCGCCGGGCCAGCCCGCGGCCGGCATCGACATCGAGCCCGACACGCGCGACCGGCCGGAGCTCGATGTCCACATCGTCGGCAACACGATCCAGGACAACGCCGGGCCGGGGATCCTGCTCGAGCTCGAGCCCAACGAAGGGCCGGCCGTGGTCGCAACCGGCCTCGAGATCAGCGGCAACACGATCGTGCGCAACTCGAACAAGCCGACGCCGCCGAAGCGCGCCGGCATCGTGCTCGCCGGAGGTCAGGACGGCGGCGCCGGCACGCTGCTGCTGAAGGACAACGTCATCCTCGGCAACGGTGGGCAGCCGATCTTCGAGACGCACCTGAAGCTGATCGTCGACGCGAGCGGCAACCAGATCGCGTAGGCGGTGTGGCGGCCGCGGCGGCGGCCGCAAGTTTTCTGCCGTTGCCGCCCCTTACCCGCTGTACCCGTAAAGATCGCCGGCCGCGGCTCCTCGCCGCAGCGAGACCTCTCTCCCCTGCTGCGGCCGGCGACCGACCCAGGAGCGGACCGCGAACCACGTCCGCTCGGAAGCGAGTGTGGCCTCCTCCGAAGGCGGAGGTCCCGCGGACGACCACGGTCACGGCACGTCGGTCGCGGAAATCATCCGGTCGGCATCGCGAGCGATGCCTAAGGCAACTGCAGGTCCGGAAGCGATACGTCCGGAACGGTGACCTGCGGCGGCGTCGGAGCCGCGATGCTCGGCGTGGGCAGAGGAAGCTCCGGCAGCGACGGGCCCGGCGCTGTCACCGGCAAAGGAAGGATCGCATCGACGCCCGTCGTCGGCGGTGCGACGGTCGGCGAAGGCGCGACTGGTTGCGGCGTGGAGGTGTGAACCGGGGACGGCGCAAGATCAGCGGAGACCGACGCGTCTCCTGTCTGCGTTCTTCCGGTGGCGGGCGCCGGCTCCGAGTGGAACGGGGCGACACCGGCGCGCTCATGTGCGGCCTCGGGCTGACGCCGGACTGGGCTCCGAGCCGTTGCCTGCGGTGGATGGCGGACTGCGCTGGGTGTGGGGCCGAGTCGCGTCGGAGGAACCGTGACGTGCTTGCTCCCGACGGCGGCGGTCGGAACGCTCGCGATCGTCAAGGTGGTACCGACGGCGACCGCGACCAGCTTCGCCGTTCCGGTCTGGAAGAGATTCCGGACGAAGCTGAGGAACGGCAAGCCGTTGAGCGTCTTGACCGCGATCCGCTGCTCGAGGCGCTGCGCCAGGTTTTGGCGCGCGCGGAAGAGAAGCGCCTCCGTGGCGGACTGTGAAAGTCCGAGCTCGGCAGCGATCTCGTCGTAGGAAAATCCTCTCCACTCTCGGAGGAGGAGCGCCTTGCGCTGAGTCTCGGGAATCGCACGGAGTGCTATCAGGAAGTCCTCTGTCGATGCAGCGTCCGATCGGTCGGGTGTCGCGAGCCTGTCCTGGATGGCATCGAGATCGTGCGGCGACTCGTATGCACCACGCAGCGTTCCCGAGCGGCGGCGCGTCGAGCACACGTTGCGGGCAATCGTCAGGAGCCAGGGCAGCTCCATTCGGGGCACGACCCCCCGCCGGAGGCTCAACAACGCGTAGATGAACGTCGTCTGGACAGCGTCGTCTGCATCCTCGCGGCGTCGGAGCTGCTTGACACAGAGCCGAAAGATGGCCTGACTGTGGCGCTCGTACAGACGAGCGGCGTACGCCTCGGGTGCCCCGACGTCGGCTTGTGCCTCGACGGCAGCGACCGCGCTCACGGCACTCCGACGATCGACGTCGTCGTGGAGACGTCAGGGAGCGCCGGCACGTCGGGTATCGACGGAACGACGACGGTCGGCAGCGGGGTCGGCGACGGCAACGGAAGCTCGTCCAACGGCGCAGGCAGCTGCGGAGTGGTCGTCGGAGAGGTTGGGGCCGGCGCCGGCACAGCAGACAGGTGCGGAGGCTCCTGACCGGGAGCGGGCTTCGGAGCGTCGCCGCTTGGCGTCGGTGTCACGGCACTCTCTGTGGCGGGAGTCCGATCGACGTTGACCGTGCGGGCCTGGTCGGAGATCGCGGACAGGTGCGGCCGGCGGGCGGCGTCGACGCGCGCGTTCGCGCTCTGACGGTGTATGGGTGCTCGTCCTTGCTCGTGGCGAAGCTGTGTGGGCTGCAGCTGGACGGCGGGCCGCTGTCCGACGTCGTGCCGTTGTCCGAGGCTCCCCGCATCGATCACGAACAAGCCGCAGGCAACCACCAAGAGGGTGCTGGCCGCGATCGTGCCGAGCATCGTTCGCGCACCCCAAATCCAGTCGCGCACGCCGAGGGCGGTCGACTCGTCGAGAGCCGACACACCATGCGCATGAACCGCAGTCGTCTCCATCTACCTGGGAATCGAGATCGTCCGAGTGACGGCGTATTGGTCGACGCCCGTACCGAGGACAACCTTCAGGCTGTAACGACCAGCTCGCACGCGCCGCGGCACCGTCACCGTGAGCTTGGTCGTCCCTGTCCGCGCGGCGCGGACGGCGACGATGGACGGCACGTTGCTGCGGTGCAGGATTGCGACGACCGTCGCAGCCTTCGACAGCGTCAGCTGCAGCCGGAT
>VAXY01000173.1 GCA_005885085.1 Actinomycetota bacterium
GAGGTCGAATGACCTACGACGAGGCTCGTTCGTTGTTCCCTGTACTCGAACGGTTCGCGTATCTCAACGCCGGTTCGCTCGGGCCGCTCATGCGCTCGACGCTCGACGCGATGGAGGCCCGCTCGCGCTTCGACCAGGAGCAAGGCCGCGGCGGCCACGCGTGGTTCGAGAGCGTTGTCTCGCTGCGGGCGCGTGTGCGCGAACAGATCGCGAGCGTGATCGGGGCCACCGCGGAGCAGCTTGCGCTGACGAGTTCGACGACGGACGGCTGCAACATCGCCGTCGCCGGGCTCGGGCTCGGCAGCGGCGACGATGTCGTCACGACCGATTCCGAGCACCCGGGGTTGCTGCTGCCGTTGCACGTGTCCGGCGCCCAAGTTCGCGTCGCCGAGGTCGCCGGCCATCCGACCGCAGAAGCGCTCGAACGGATCGTCTCCTGTGTCGGCCCGCGCACGCGCGTGCTCGCGCTCTCCCATGTGCTGTGGACGACGGGCCAGGTGATGCCGGTACACGAGCTGAAGCGCGAGACGGGATTGCCGCTGCTGGTCGACGGTGCGCAGTCCGTGGGCGCCATTCCCGTCGACGTCGGCGAGCTCGACTACTACACCGTCTCGAGCCAGAAGTGGTTGTGCGGGCCGGAGCCGCTCGGCGCGCTGTACGTGCGCGAGCCCGACTCGCTGCGGATCGCCTTCCCGACGTACTTCGCGCAGACGTCGATCGAACGTGACGGAAGCTTCGTTCCCAAGGACGGTGCCGCGCGTTTCGACTCCGGCTGGCTCGCCCCGCCGATGCTCGCGGGCCTCGAGGCGGCGCTCGACGAGGCGCCGGACTGGCGCTACGAGCGCGCGGCGGAAGTGACCGCGTACTGCCGCAAGGCGCTGGGGGCCGAGTACGAGGTGATCGGAGAACCGGGGCAGGGCACGCTCGTGTCGTGGGTTCCGCGCGCAGATCCCGCGGAGAGCGCGCGGGAGCTCTACGAGCGGGGAGTGGTCGTACGCGACGTGCCCGGCACTGGCTGGCTGCGCGCCTCGTGCGGCTGGTGGACGAACGAAGACGACATCGACCGCCTGGTCGCCCGCCTGGCGACGTAGCCGCCACAGTCTGGGCCCACCCACGTCGCAGACATGTCACGTTCTGCGTCCTAGGCTGTCGGTGGGCGGGAGCGGCCCCGGCTACGCGCGTGTACCTGTTACGTCTGCTGCCGGTCGGGCAGCGGGGCGAACAGATCGACGACCGTGCCGTCGGGGTCTTTCAGCTGGGCGTAGCGGTGGCCCCAGAACGCGTCCCATGGTTCTTTGTGCGGTGATCCGCCGGCTCCGAGCAGTTCGGCGTACACGCGGTCGACGTCCTCCGGCGATTCGCACTTGAACGCTCCGCCGACGGCGTGACCGCCCGCCGGACGCGTCCACTCGGGATCGAACATGCGCATCACTTCTTCGGTGTCGAGCATGTACCGCAAGCCGCCCGGCAGCTGTGCCTCGACGTGCCCCTCCGTCTCGGCGCCCTCGGGGAACTCGAGGCCGAGCTTTCGGTAGAACGCGAGCGAGCGCGCCATGTCGCTCACCACGATCCCGAACGCCTCGAAGCGCGGGCTCACGTCGCCGCCTCAGCCGCCGCCGGCAGGCCGAGCTCACCGGCGATCGGCTGCAACGCCGCGACGACGTTCCGGATGTGCTCGTCGAGCTCGAGCCCCAGCCCTTCGGAGCCCGCGTAGACCTCGTCACGATGCACGCCGGCTGCGAACGACGGCTGCTTCAGCTTCTTCTTGACCGATTTCGGCTCCAAGCCCTCGAGTCCCGTCGGACGTACCAGGCCGACCGCGTGCACGAAGCCGGACAGCTCGTCGCAGGCGAACAGCGTCTTCTTCAGCAGCGTGTCGCGCGGCATCGCCAGATGCTCGGCGTGTGACAGCACCGCGTCGATCACCTCCTCCGGGTAGACCTCTTCGCGGAGGATCGGCGCCCCGTCCTGCGGATGCTTGTCGAGCGTGGGGTGGATCTCGTAGTCGAAATCGTGCAGCAGTCCGACGGCTCGCCAGAGCGCCTCGTCCTCCCCGAAGTGCCTCGCGTACCACCCGAGGCACGCCTCGACGCCGAGCGCGTGACGCAGCAGCGCCTCGCTCTTCGTGAGCGTCGTCAGCGTCTCCCAGGCGCGCTCGCGAGTGACTTCCACGACGTGGGTAGGCTACCGCGATGTCCCAGACAGCCGTCATCGGACACGCCGCCGAGTCGTTCGTGATCGAGGGCGGAAGACCGCTCCACGGCCGGATCCAGGCGGCGGGCAACAAGAACGGCGCGCTGCCGATTCTGGCCGGGTGTCTGCTGACGACCGAGCCGGTCACGCTCCGCAACGTGCCGCGAATCGCGGACGTCGAGACGATGATCGAGCTGCTCAACGACGTCGGAGCCGAGGCGGACTGGACCGGTCCGAACGAGGTGCACGTCCATGCCGCGGATGTGACGAAACATGACCTCGACGAGGAGCTCTGCAGCCGGATGCGTGCGTCGTTCCTGCTCGCGGGGCCGCTGCTCGCGCGCCTCGGCGCCGTCAGCGCTCCGCCGCCGGGCGGAGACGTGATCGGACGACGGCGGCTCGATCCGCACATTCACGCCCTCGCCGAGCTGGGAGCCCAGATCGAGATCGGCCGGCGTTACGAGATGCGCGGCGGTGCTCTGCAAGGACGTCTTCCTCGACGAGGCGAGCGTGATGGCGACCGAGAACGCGGTCATGGTCGCCGCCCTCACGCCCGGGGTGACCGTGATCGGAAACGCGGCCTGCGAACCGCACGTCCAGGACCTGTGCCGCTTCCTCGGCTCGCTCGGCGCGCGGATTCAAGGGATCGAATCGAACGTGCTCCGGATCGAGGGCGTCAGCTCGCTCGGGGGCGGCGATTGGGAGATCGGCCCGGATCACATCGAGGTCGGGAGCTTCATCGGACTTGCTGCGATCACCGGCAGCGACGTCACGATCGACGGCGTCAAAGATGCGGATCTCGTCTCGATCCTGCACGCGTTCGAAAAGCTCGGCGTGCGGGTCGAGCAGGGCGACGGCTTCGCGCGCGTGCCGCCGCGGCAGGAGCTGGTCGTACAGGACGATCTCGGGGGCCACGTGCCGAAGATCGAGGACGGACCCTGGCCGGCCTTTCCGTCCGACCTCACGTCGGTCGCGCTCACCGTCGCGACCCAGGCCGACGGGACGATCCTGATGTTCGAAAAAATGTTCGAGAACCGCCTCTTCTTCACCGACAAGCTCGTCAGCATGGGCGCGCGGATCATCCTGTGCGACCCGCATCGCGCGGTCGTCACCGGGCCATCGAAACTGCGCGGCCAGCGCATGGAGAGCCCGGACATCCGGGCGGGCATGGCGATGCTGCTTGCGAGCCTCTGCGCAGACGGGCCCTCGACGATCGGCGCCGTCTACCAGATCGACAAGGGCTACGAGCGCATCGACGAGCGGCTGCGCGCACTCGGGGCGCAGATCGAACGAGTCGAGAGCTAGTCTCCGCCGATGGCGGCGACCGGGCAGGGGCGTGCGAGCGCGCGGCTAAACGTCGCAGGACGCGGCGAGACGAATGTCGCGACGGGTGTCCCGGTCCTCGACCATCTTCTCTCCCTGCTTGCCGTCTATGCGTCCTTCGATCTCGCGCTCGAGGTCGAGCCGGGCAGTCCCGAGGTCGAGATCACGGCGGCCGCACGCTCGCTTGCCGAGGCCCTCGCCGAGCCTTTGCGCGCGGAGAGGGTGCGCGGACACGGCTCAGCCGTGATCCCGGTCGACGAGGCGCTCGCGCATGTCGCGCTCGAGGCGTCGGGCCGTCCCCTGCTCGTCTCCAACGTCGACCTCTCGCAGGCGCGCATCGCCGGTCTGGCAGGTGATCTCGCCGCGCGGTTCCTCGAAGAGCTGGCGCAGGGTGCCGGACTGACTCTCCATGTGCGGCTCGTCGAGGGCAGCGAGACGCAGCACGTGCTGGAGGCGATCTTCAAGGCGCTCGGCGTCGCGCTTGCGCAGGCGCTGAGGCCCCGCAGAAGGGAGGACGAATGAAGGAGGTCATCCGCACTGAGGCCGCGCCCGCCCCGTTCCAAGGAGCGCCGTATTCACAGGCGATCAAGGCGGGAGGGCTCGTCTTCGTCGCCGGCCAGGTCTCGTTGAGGCCTGACCACGGGGAAATCGTCGGCGACACGATTCAGGAGCAGACGGAGCAGGCGCTCAGGAACGTTCGCGCGATTCTCGAAGCCGCCGGTACGGGGCTCGACCGTCTCGTCAAGACGACCGTCTTCCTGCAGAACCTGGACGACTTCCCGGGCATGAACGAGGTGTACAAGCAGCACGTGGGCGACCAGCCGCCTGCCCGCTCGACCGTCGAGGTCGCCAAGCTTCCGTCCGGCGCTCTCGTCGAGATCGAGGCCATCGCACTCGCTTAGTGCCCCTCCCAGCAATGCACGCGGGGCAGGATCACTGGAAGGGGCACTAGCGGAATGGACCGCACAATCGAGGACTTCGTCCGCGGCCTCGGGCTCGACGCGTATCTCGTCGGCGGCGCCGTCCGCGACGAGCTGCTCGGCCTCGAGTCGAAGGACGCCGACTTCGTCGTCCCCGGAGTCGACTACGACGGGCTCCGGCGGGCGCTCGAGCCACACGGGCGCGTCGAGGACCTCGAGGTCGCGGGCCGCACGGTCGGCGCACGGCTCTACCCGCGCGACTCGAAGGTCAGAGCGGCCGCGCCGGCGGGAATCGAGTTCGCGCCGCCGCGTGCCGAGCGCAGCACCGGTCCCGGCCGCCACGACTTCGAGATCGTCGCCGATCCGGGCCTCTCGATCGAGGACGACATGGCACGCCGCGACTTCACCGTCAACGCGATCGCTCGCCGGCTCGACACCGGTGACCTCGTCGATCCGTTCGGCGGCGCCGGCGACCTCGAACGGGGCGTGCTGCGCACGGTCGGTCCGCGCAGCTTCGCCGAAGACCCGCTCCGGATCGTGCGCGGGCTGCGACTCGTCTCGGAGCTCGGCCTGACACCGGACGACCCGACGCTGGAACAGATGCGGGACGAAGCCGAGAGCGTGCGGCTCGTCTCGGGGGAGCGTGTCGGCGGGGGCCTTGACGCAGACGGCCTGGGCGAACTCTCGAAGCTGCTGCTCGGGCGGGAACCGGCCGAGGCGCTGCGCCTCGCGCGCGACACAGGCGTGCTCACCGCACTGCTGCCGGAGCTGGAGGACACGATCGGGTTCGAGCAGCAAAGCACGCGGCAACACCTCCCGCTGGACGAGCACCTCTTCGCGGTCGTACAGGCGGCGGCCGACGCGGATGCGAGCCTTCCGGTCCGGCTCGGGGCCCTCTTCCACGACGCGGGGAAGCCCGGGGCCCAGGGCGACCATGCCGAGCGCAGCTCGGGTCTCGCCCACCAGGCGCTCGGTCGCCTGCGTTATCCCGCGCGGCTGCGCACGTATGTAACTCACCTCGTGCGGTCGCACGCGTTCCCACTCGAAGGCGTCGACGAGCGCTTCGCCCGCCGGTTCCTGCGTGAGCACGGCGACGAGCTCGCCTTCGACCTCGTCGCTCTCAAGGAAGCCGACCTACGGGGCAAGCGGATCTCGCAGGCCGAGCTCGACGCGGCGGCCCGGCTCCGGCTGCTGCTCGAGCAGGAACGCGCACAGCCGCACCGGCTCGAGGACCTCGCCGTCGACGGGAGCGATCTGCTGGAGCTCGGGTTCACTGAAGGCCCGGAGCTCGGCCGCACACTGGATTCGCTGCTCGACGCGGTCGTCGACGAGCCGGCGCTGAACACGCGCGAGCAGCTTCTGGAGCGGGCCCGGGCGCACGTCGGATGAGCGTCCCGCTCCTCTGGTGGGATGCGCCGGGGCCGTACGAGGTGGCGTTCTCGACCAGGTGGGGCGGCGTCAGCGAAGGAGCGTTCGAGTCGCTCAACCTGGGTCTCCTCACGGACGACGCGGCTGAGAACGTCGAGGAGAACCGTCGCCGGCTCTGCGACGCGGTCGGGGCGGATCCGTCGTGTCTGGCGATGAACCGGCAGGTGCACGCCGCGACGGTGAACCGGGCGGAGGCGGGCGCGCGGGGCAGGGAAGGAGACGGCCTCTGGACCGACGAGCGCGGCGTTCCGATGTTGAAGGTGACCGCGGATTGCCTGCCTGTTGCGCTCGCACGCAGGGAGGGGCAACCAGCGCTCGCGCTGCTGCACGCAGGCCGCCTCGGACTGCTCGAGGGCATCCTCGAAGCGGGTGTCGCGGCACTGGGCGACGGTGGCCTCGCCGCAGCCGTCGGGCCCGGGATCGGGCCGTGTTGCTACGAGGTGGGTGGAGAGATCGCCGCCGCCTACCGCTCGCGCTTCGGCGTCGCGGCCTTGCGCGGGCGCAACGTCGATCTGTGGACGGTCGCGGAACGAGTCCTGCGCGACGCCGGCGTTCCTGACGTCGAGCGCATCGACATCTGCACGGCTTGCAACAAAGAGTTCTTCTCGCATCGGCGCGACGGCGGCACGACGGGCCGGCAGGGAGTGATCGGCTACGTCGCCTGAGCGTGTGCGCGAGAACTATGCGCGGATCCGCGACGAGGTCGGCGACCGTGTCACGATCGTCGCGGCCACCAAGTACGTCTCCGTTGGCAACCTGGCGCTGCTCGCCGAGGCCGGCATCGACGTCGTCGGCGAGAACCGTGCCCAGGATCTCGAGCGCAAGCACGCGGAGTACGGCGACACGTTCCGGTGGCACTTCATCGGCCATCTGCAGTCGAACAAGGCGAAGGTCGTGAACCGGATCTGCGAGCTCGTGCACTCGCTCGATTCGGAGTCCGCCGCGCGCAAGCTGACCGTGCCGGCCCTGGTGGAGGTCAACCTCTCGGGCGAGGCGTCGAAGTCCGGCATCGACCCGGACGACCTGCCGTGCCTCCTGCAGCTTTCCTCCGAGGTCCGCGGCCTGATGACGATGCCCCCGGAGACAGATGACCCGGAGGCGTCGCGCCCGTACTTCGCGCGCCTGCGCGAGCTGGCCCAGCAGCACGGACTGCAGGAGCTGTCCATGGGCACGAGCCAGGATTACCGCGTTGCCGTGGAAGAGGGCGCGACCCTGATCCGCGTGGGCTCAGTCCTCTACGCCGACTGACGCCCGGGCGAAAGCTGCGCTTTCGCCCGGAA
>VAXY01000174.1 GCA_005885085.1 Actinomycetota bacterium
CGCAGCAGATCGAGGACGACGTTGCGCAGGTGGGAGACGGCTTCGTCGTCACGCAAGACGCCCTCGTCGAGGACGTGCACTTCAGGCTCGGCTGGATCTCCTGGCGTGATCTGGGCTGGCGCGCAGCGGCGGTCAACCTGAGCGACCTCGCCGCGTCCGGTGCCGACCCCGAGGCTTTGATGGTGACGCTCGCCGCGCCGGTCGACACGAAGGTCGAGGACGTGGTCGAGCTCTACGAGGGGATCGCGGAGACGGGCGTGCCGGTGCTCGGCGGCGACACGTCCCGTTCCGAGCAGCTCGTCCTCAGCGTCACGGCTGTCGGCCGCTCGACCCGCATTCCCGGCCGGTCCGGTGCTCGGCCGGGCGACGCGTTGGTGGTCACCGGTCCGCTCGGAGCCGCGGGTGCGGCGTTTCGCCGGCAGGCGTTCGTTCGTCCACCCCTGCGGCTCTCAGAGGGAAAGGAGTTGGCGCAGCACGCGCACGCGATGCTCGACCTCTCCGACGGTCTCGCGGTCGACGCCGCGCACATTGCGGCGCGCTCACACTGCCGGGTCGTCGTCGAGCTGGAGCGGGTGCCGCTTTCGGACGGCGCCGAGCTGCAAGATCTCGGCTTCGGCGAGGACTACGAGCTGCTGGCCGCGGTCGGCAAGGCGAGTCGCTTCCCCGTCATCGGTCGCTGCGAAGCCGGTGAGGGCGTCGCGCTGACCCTCGACGGCGAACCGCACGAGCTAGGCGGCTGGGAGCACTTCCGCTAGCGCGCGTTCGTAGTGCGAGCGCGGCCGGGCGCCAATCAGGGTTGCCCTCGGCTCGCCGCCGGCGAAGAGGATGGCGGTCGGGATCGAGAGCACGTCGTAGCGCGCGGCGGTGAGCGGGTTCTCGTCGATGTTGAGCTTGGCGAACTCGATCCGTCCGCGCGTGTCGGCCTCGAGCTGCGCGAGGATCGGCTCGACCGCACGGCACGGCCCGCACCACGGTGCCCAGAAGTCGAGCACGACGGGCGCGTCTGCTTGGAGCACGTCCTGCTCGAACGTGGCGTCGGTGACCTCGAACACGACCGCCAGAGTAGCCGCTTACAACCGACCCGCAAGAGCGGCGAGTCGAAGAGCCGGCACCTTCCAGATCGCCTCGAGGACGATCGTCTTCGACATCTTCGAGCCCCCGGCCTCGCGGTCGACGAACCTGATCGGGATCTCGACCACCCGAAAGCCGGCGCGGAGGGCTCTGTACGTCGTCTCGATCTGGAATGCGTAACCCTTGGATTCGATCGCGTCCAGGTCGATCGTCACCAGCACCTCGCGCCGGTAGCACTTGAAGCCCCCCGTCAGGTCGCGGATGCGGGTCCCGAGTAGCACGCGCGCATACCACGAGCCCCCGGCGGAGACGAACCGCCGCACGAGGCCCCAGTTGCCGACCGCACCGCCGGCGACGTAGCGCGACCCGAGCACGAGGTCGGAGTCCCGGGCGGCGGCGACCAGGCGCGGCACGTCGTTCGGGTCGTGAGAGAAGTCGCAGTCCATTTCGAGCACGAGCTCTGCCCCGTCGGCGAGCGCACGGCGGAAGCCGGCGAGATACGCAGGCCCGAGCCCCTCCTTTCGCTCGCGGTGAAGAACGTCGACGTAGTCGAGCTCGCCGGCGAGCCTGTCGGCGAGCCCGCCGGTCCCGTCAGGTGAGTTGTCGTCGATGACGAGAACGCTGACGCCCTTGCCCGCGAGTGCACGCAGCATCGGTTCGAGATTCTCGCGTTCGTTGTACGTGGGAAGGCAAACGACGGCGGAGGGCACCTACGTATATTCAACGGCGTGGCCCGTGCCCTTCCCCGCAACGTGGATGTCGCCGATCAGCTGGAGCTGCTGGCCGACCTGCTCGAGCTGGAAGGGGAAGCGTCCTTCCGCGTGCTCGCGTACCGGAAGGCAGCCACGCGCATCCGCGAGACCGCGGGCTCGGTCGCCGAGCTCGCGCTGAGCGGCCGCGCCAAGGATCTGCAAGGGATCGGCAAGACGATCGAGGAGAAGATCGTCCAGGTGGTCGAGGACGGCGAGATGCACGCGCTGACGAAGCGCAAGAAGATCGTCCCGCCGGAGGTCGTCTCGTTCATGCGCCTCCCCGGCCTGGGGCCGAAGACCGCGGCGCGGATCTGGCGCGAGCTCGGCGTGACGACGATCGACGACCTCAAGCGCGCCGCGGAGCAGGAGCAGCTGCGCACGCTTGCCGGCCTCGGCGCGAAGACAGAGGAGCGGATCCTCAAGGCGCTGGCCGAGAAGAAGCAGGAGCCGTCCGACCGCCGCCTGCTCGGCGACGGCCTCTGCGCGCTGCTGGCGGTGGTGTCGGTGCTGCGCGAGCACCCCGCCACCGTGAAGGTCTCCGAGGCCGGCAGCGCGCGCCGCCGCAAGGAGACCTTCCGCGACCTCGACATCATCGCGACCGCGAAGGACCCGGAGGCGCTGATCGAGTACTTCACCAAGCTGAAGTGGGTGATCGAAGTCGCGGCGAAGGGGCCGACGAAAGCCACCGTCCTCTCCAACGAAGGACTGCGCTTCGACCTGCGCGTCGTCCCGCCGAAGTCATTCGGGAACCTGCTGCAGCACTTCACCGGCTCGAAGGATCACAACGTGGCCCTGCGTGAGCGCGCCGTGAAGGAAGGCCTCTCGGTTTCGGAGTACTCGATCACGGTCGTCGAGACCGGCAAGGAGCTCAGCTACGCGGACGAGGCGAAGGTCTACGAACGCCTCGGCTACCAGTTCATCCCGCCCGAGTTGCGAGAGAACGCCGGCGAGCTCGAGGCCGCACGCAACGGCGAGCTGCCGACCCTGGTCGACCTCGACGACATCAAGGGCGACCTGCACTCCCATACGACGTACTCGGATGGTCGTGACTCGCTGGAGCGGATGGCGCTCGCGGCACGCGAGCGCGGCTATCAATACCTCGCGGTCACGGACCACCCGCGCGGGACGCTGGCCGAGCAGAACGTCGAGATCGACGCGCTCAACGATCGGCTGAAGCCGTTCAGGATCCTGAAGGGGATCGAGGTGAACATCCGCATCGACGGGTCTCTGTCGTTGCCGGACGACGCGCTGGCCGAGCGCGACTGGGTGATCGCATCACTCCACGCGGCGTTCGACCGGAACGCGACCGAGCGTGTGCTCGCCGCGATGGACAACCCGCACGTCCACATGATCGGTCATCTCACGGCACGGAAGATCAACATTCGCCGTCCCGCAGACGTCGACGTCGAGCGCGTCGTCGAGAAGGCCGTCGAGACCGGCACGTTCCTCGAGATCAACTCCCAGCCGAACCGGCTCGACCTGCGCGACACGCACGCGCGCCTCGCAGGCGAGGCCGGCGTCAAGATCGCCGTCAACACCGATGCGCACCAACTCAGCGCGCTGCAGCACATCGATATGGGCGTCGCGCAGGCACGCCGTGCGTGGCTGACGAAGGATCAGGTCCTGAACGCGCGCAGTTGGCCGCAGATCGAGAAACTCCGAAAGTGAGCTTCGCTCGCCTTCGGGGAAACCTCACGGTTTTCCCTCTTGCCCCTCCCCTCGCTCATCGACCAAAGACCGGCCGATGAGCTTCCGGGAGGACGGCGCCGCCGCGCTCGACTGGGCAGCGCGGTACCTCGAGCGCGTCGGCGAGCTCCCGGTCCTCGCCCAGGTCGAGCCCGGCGACATCCGTGCGCGCTTGCCCGCCTCGCCGCCCGAGCGGGGCGAGCCGTTCGCGGACGTGCTGCGCGACCTCGACGAGATCCTGCTGCCGGGGATCACGCACTGGCAGAGCCCGCGCTTCTTCGCGTACTTCGCGGTCAGCGCGGGCGAGCCTGGGATCCTCGCCGAGTTGCTCGCGGCGACCCTCAACTCGGTGGCGATCCTGTGGCGCACGTCGCCCGCCTCGACCGAGCTCGAGGCCCTGACGCTGAACTGGACCGCGCAGTTGCTCGGGCTGCCGGGAGGCTGGCACGGCCACATCGAGGACACCGCCTCGACGTCGACGATCGCGGCGCTCGCGGCTGCACGGGAGACGACGGGCCGGAACGTGGTCGTCTGCTCCGAGCATGCGCACTCCTCGGTCGACAAGGCGGCGAAGCTGCTCGGGCTCGCAGTGCGTAAGACCCCTTCGGACGAAGAGTTCCGTCTGCGGGTCGATGCGCTCGACCTCACCGACGCCGCCGCCGTGGTCGCGACCGTCGGGACGACGTCGATCGCGTCCGTTGACCCCGTGCCCGCGCTCGCCGACGCATGCGCCGACGCCGGGGTGTGGTTGCACGTGGACGCGGCGTATGCCGGCTCCGCCTGGGTTTGCCCCGAGTTTCGCTGGTCGAAGGCCGGCGTCGAACGG
>VAXY01000182.1:0-2864 GCA_005885085.1 Actinomycetota bacterium
GTCGTCGAAACGCCCGGCCTCCGCGGCGGCGGCCCACCGCTGCTGCGAGCGCAGTGCGAAAGCGTCCTGCTCCTCGCGCGAGACCTGCCAGCGTTCGGCCACGTTCTCCCCCGTCTCGCCCATGGACTCGAGCGGCAACATCTCTTCCAGTTTCGGGTTCGGAAACCGCCAGCCGAGCGTCGTGTCCCACACGGTCTGGTTGCCACGCGGAAACGCGTGCTCCGGCTTGGCGAACACGAGCGGGGCTCGGCTCATCGACTCCACCCCGCCCGCGACGAACAGGTCGCCGTCGCCGGCCGCAATCGCGTGACACGCGGAGACGACGGCGGCGAGGCCGGACGCGCACAGCCGATTCACCGTGACGCCGGCGACGCTCTCCGGCAGACCCGCGAGCAGCACGGCCATGCGCGCGACGTTGCGGTTGTCTTCCCCCGCCTGGTTTGCGCAGCCGATGTAGACATCCTCGACTTGCTCGGCCTGCGCGCCGGCGCGCCGAACCGCCTCGGCTATCACCGTTGCGGCGAGGTCGTCGGGACGGACGCCGGACAACGCGCCGCCATAGCGCCCGATCGGCGTGCGCACGCCGGCAAGAACGACCGCCCGACTCACCGAGTCAGCGTAGCGCCGGCCTAACTGACGAAGTCGACTCGCACGGGCCGTTCGTAGGCGCCCGTTGCCTCGGCTCGGCGCAGGAGCTCCTCGACCGCCTGCCGACCCTCGTCCCCGTAGTCGCACGTCAGTTCGTTCACGTACATGTCGATGAAGCGGTCGGCGTCGTCGCGTTCGAGGTCGCGCGCGAAGTCGAGTGCGTAGGCGACGGCTTCCTCTCGGTGGTCGAGCCCGGCGGTGATCGAGTCGCGCAGCACGGTCGACAGCTCGTCCAGGCGCGGGACGTCACGCCGCGCAACGTTGACGCCGAGCGGCAGCGGCAGCCCGGTCTCGAGCAGCCACCACTCGCCGAGGTCGAGCACCTTCGCCAACCCTTCGTCGGCGTAGGTGAGCTGACCCTCGTGGATCAGCAGCCCTGCGTCGGCACGGCCGGACTTCACCTCTTCGAGGATGCGGTCGAACGGCAGCGGCCGGTGCGCGAACGGCGCGCCGAGCGCCATCCCGAGCACGAGGAACGCGGTCGTCAGCCGGCCCGGCACGACGATCTCGGCGGCGCGCAGCTCAGCCGGCGACAACGGCTCGCGCGCGACCACGATCGGACCGTATCCCGAGCCGATCGAGGCTCCGTGCGGCAACAGGGCGTACCGGTCCTGTACGAGCGGATACGTCGCGAGCGACAGAGCCGTCACCTCGAGCCTCCCCTCGAGCGCCCACTCGTTCAGCACCTGGATGTCCTCCGGCACGAGCTCGAAGTCGAAGCCGCGCCGGTCGACCCTTCCCGACGCGAGCGCCCAGACCATGAACGCGTCGTCAGGGTCGGCGGAATGGCCGATTCGGACCAGCACGCGGGGCAGCCTAGACTTTGTGCATGGCGAAGCCCGCCCTAACCGACGCGATCCAGGACTACCTGCGCGAGATCTACAAGCTCGGCGTCGAGGGGGCACGCGTGTCCGTGACCGCACTTGCGAAGCGCCAGGGTGTCGCGCCTGCGTCCGCGAGTGCGATGGTCAAGAAGCTGGCCGCGCTGGGGCTCGCGGTACACCAGCCGTATCGCGGCGTCACGCTCACGGCGGCCGGGGAACGCGTTGCCCTGGAAGTGATCAGGCACCACCGCTTGCTCGAGCTCTACCTCGCGGAGACACTCGGACTGGCCGTCGACGACGTCCACGACGAGGCGGAACGGCTCGAGCACGTCACCTCCGAGGAGCTCGAGCAGCGGATCGACAAGGCGCTCGGCTTCCCGACGCACGACCCGCACGAGTGGCCTAGCGGCGGCCGAAGAACCAGTTCTCTAAAGGCTTGAGTAGCTCGCCACGCGTGAAGGGCTTCAGATGCTCGGGACGCCCGTCCTGTTCGGAGACGCTGGCGTCGTCCTCGAGCGCGTCGTTTGCAGCGGACAGCGCGTCCTCGAGCTCGTAGCCCTCAAAGAGATAGTCGTGGCGCCGGGGCTCGTGGCTCGACCGGTGCTGCGGGTCGACAGCGCGGCCAACGGCCCAGAGCGCGCCCTGCTTGCGCTCGATCCAGATCACGATCGTCTCCTCCGCACCTGCGTCGTCGACGCCGTGGACGACCCTTTCGGCGAAGCGGCCCTCCGTCGATTTCCGCCTCACAAGGCAAGGATACAATCGACGTAATGCAGCGACTCCCGAGCTTGCTGCGCTCCCCGTTCTCCTTTCTGTTCGCCCGTTCGAGCACCGAGGAGCGAGTCGCCGCCTACGTCATTCGCGAGCACGGCCGCGGCCGCGGTCTCGGGGAGATCCTCGAGGACCGCTACGTGCAGAACCGTCTGACTCCCCAGCAACGTCTCCGTCTGCTCGACCGCCCCGAAGTGATCCAGTCACTCGGCGACGAGACGGTCGAGGATTGCCGGCGCGAGCTTGAAGCAGCCCGCACCAGTTAGTGCCCCTCCCAGCAATGCACTAAAGCTCGGTTCCGGTTCCGCGTTCGCGGGCGCACTCGACGGCAGCGACGGCGATGGCGACGTCCCACGCGGCGATCCCGTTGGACTTGAAGACGACGATGTCGTCCGGTGACTGCCGCCCAGGCAGCTCCCCTGCGACGACCTCGTGCAGCTCGTGCACCTCGAGCCAGTCCAGCACGCCCGTCGCGACGGGCTCGATCAGGTCGGCCGACTCGACCCGAGCCTGCGGCAGCCAGTCACAACAGACGAAGGAGGCGCGCTCGAGGACGACGTTGTCGAGCTCGCGGGAGGTACCGTTGTTTGCCCCCGCCGCGCACACGAGTGCGCCGGGTTG
>VAXY01000182.1:2875-8652 GCA_005885085.1 Actinomycetota bacterium
GAGGTCGTGATCGTGACGACGACGTCCTGCGCCGCCGCGTCGCGGTGACTCTCACCCGGCTCGGCGCCGACGTTCTCACAGAACTCGCGAAGGTTCCGCTCGGTGCGGCAGTACGCGATCACGCGCTCCAGGGCGGGCAACGCCGCGCGGATGCAGCGAACCTGGGTCTCGGCTTGCGTTCCGCAGCCGATCACGCCGAGGGTGGTCGCACGTTCGCGCGCCAAGTGCCTCGCGGCGACGGCGCTCGCCGCGCCCGTGCGCAGCCGGCCGAGCCAATCGGCCTCGATCAGTGCGACGAGCTCCGGCCGGTCGGCCGAGAAGAGCGCGACGACGAACGCGGTGCCCTCACGGAATCCGGCATACGTCTTGACACCCGCGTACCCGAGCTCCAGATCGGACGCTGCCATGTCGGCGAGACGTCCTTCCTCGAGCTCGAGGCGCCGTCGCGGCGCGAGGTGCACGGCCCCCGACGCCATTCGCTGGAAGCAGGCCTCGACTGCCTGCACAGCATCGTCGGGGGAGAGCAGGCTCTGGACGTCGCCCTCCGACAGGAAGAGGGTCACTGCACCTCGGTACCGTCGCGCACGATGATGCGGTCGCCTTGGATCCGCACAACCGCCGCCCACGGAACGACGTCACGACGGTGCTCAGCGGGCCCGCCGACACCGAAATGTTCGAGCAGGCCGCGGCGACCCACCACAAGCCCTTCCACCACGGCATTCCCGGGCTCGATCGTGGCACGTAGGTCGCGGCAGCGGCCGAAGCCACGTCCCGATTCCGTCTCCACCTTTCGTCCCAGGAACGAGGAGAACGTCCTCATCGGTCCGCATCCGGGATCTTCGCGATCAGCGGTCGCAGACGATCGTCGCCGCGCCCGAGACCGAGCTCTGGCGCCCGTTTCTTGAGCCGCACCTGAACGTCGACCTTTGCCACCTCGTTCCACGGGACCCGCACACGGCCTCCTCCGCCGATCCACGCGGCCAGTCGTCCGAGGAGACCGCCGCGGTTCGGCCAGACATCCGGTCCGCTCAGGATCGCCGCCACCCGCAGCTCCTCGCCGGGCCCACCTTCGAGCGCGAGGTCGTCCACCTTGCCGCAACGGCGCTCGTCAGAGTCGAGGAGCTGGCGGTCTACGACGCGCAGCCCGAGGTCGATCGAGTCGCTCAATTCTGACCCACGTTGGTGAGGATCAGCAGTGGCACCGCACTGAGCGAGATCACGACGATGACGGCGAGGTAGATCAATCCGAGCACGTTGGCAAGCCGGCCGTTCGCGTATTCGCGCATGTAACTGCGGTCGTTTGCGACGAGCAGGATCGGAATGTACGTCAGAGGCAAGGCGACTGCGGAGAAGATGACGGCGTATTCGGTCAGCATCACCGGATCGACGCCCGTCATGACGGCGCCGAGCGCGAGCACCAGCAGCACGCCCCAGGTGAGCGTGAAGCGCGGCGCGCCCGTCTGCGCGCGGTAGCGTCCCCACTCCCAGCCTAGGAACTGTGCGAGGCTGTAGGCGCCGGAGAAGAGGGTGTCGATCGCGGCGCCGCTGACCGCGAACAGAATGCCGACGAGCGCAAGCAAGAGGCCGATCTGGCCGAGTGGCACCTCGGCCCCGAGCGCGATCGAGCCGAGGAACTCCGGTTCGATGCCCTTGTCGAGGAAGAGCGAGCCGCCGACGATCATGAGCGAGAACGAGAGGAAGCCCCCGAGGCCGTAGCCGATGATCGCGTTCGCCTTGTTGAGCCCGAGGTCTTTTGGACTCCATCGCTCCTCGACTCCACCGGACGAATAGAAGTAGACCTCGTAGGGCGTCATCGCCGCGCCGAGGAGCCCGATCGCGAAGTACGCGTACAGGAGTGGGCTCTGGGTCTGCATGTGCGGGACGAAACCGTGGCCGACCGCGCTCCAGACCGGGTGGAGCTTGGCCGCAGCGACGGCGAAGACGAGCAGGCACAAGCCCCCGTAGCCGAAGATGCGCTCGATCCAGTCGAACGACGTCACCCAGACGACGACGGCGAGCACGATGCCGGCAATCAGGATCAGCCACCTGTACGGCAGGCCCGACAGCAGCTGGAGGCAGATCGCGACGCCTCCGATCTCCGCCGTCAGCGTCATCAGGTTGACAACCTGCGCGCTGAGCAGCGCGACGAGCCCTGTGCGGAATCCGAGCCGCTCGCGGACCGCGTCGAAGACCGCCTTGCCGGACACGGCCGCGACGCGACCGCACATCTCGGAGTAGACGATGATCCCGACGACGCCGATGACGACGACCCAGAGCAGCTGGTAGCCGAAGGTCGCGCCCGCGGAGACGTTGAACACGAGATCGCCGATGTCGACGAAGCCACCGATGGCGGCGAGGATGCCGAGGGCGACCTGGAAGATCTTCACTTGCTGAGCCGGTCGGCCGCGTCTGCGTCTGCGGAGAGCGGCTGCCGCATCGCCTTCGCGATCGCTCGATTCGTCGGGTGAAGGTGAAGCTGCTCGAGCTGACTGGAGACCTTCGCCGCCAGTCTCGAGAGCTTGTGCACGTGTGCCTCGATCCCAGGCGAGATCGGGCGCTCCGCAAGCGCGTCTGCGAGATTGGACGCCGCGCGCGAGAGTTCTTTCGCATGCATGCGCGCGAAATACTTCGTCGAAGCACCCTTCGACATGTCGTTCGCGAGCAGCTCGCCCTCGGTGGCGAGCGATCCGACCTTCTCGGCGTCCCGCTTCAGCGCATGCTTGTCGACGGTGCCGCCGTTGCAACCGGCGAGGGCAGCCGCCGCCAGGCAGAGCGCAAGACCACGCCTCACTCCTTCTTGACGATGCTGATGGAGCCGCTCGTCTCGAGCACAGCCCATCTGACGTCGCCGAGAGACTCGACTCCTTGCTGTAGGCGTGCCTGCTCCATCACCTCGTCGAGCGTCAGCCGCTCGTTCTTCATGTTGCGCTCGATGAGCTTCCCGTCCTCCACGAGGATGACGGGTTCCCCCTCGACCACGTTACGAATCCGTGACGATCGGAAGGTGGCGTAGGCGGTGAGCGTCGCGAGGAGGCCGATCGTTCCCGCGGCGAGAACGATCCCCGTGATCGAGTAGTCGCTCTGCGTCACCCCGTTCTGCACGAGATCGCCAATGACGACGAGGAGGATCACGTCCGAAGGCTCCATGGACGACAGCTCGCGACGTCCGACGACGCGCATCAGGAAGAGGATGAAGACATACGCGACGACCGCTCGGGGAACGATGTCCATTACGGGAAGATCGTGATCGTCCGGTGGATGGTGAGGATGTGCGTCTCGCCGTCGTCGAGCTCCACGTTCTGAGAACGGTGCCCGACGTTCGTCGGGTTTACCTGCAGCGACATGAAGAAGATCAGCGACTGTCCTGCGGGGATGTGTCCGAACCCGTACGCGAGCCGGCCGTTACGGTCGGCTTCAGTCAGGGGCTGCGGCGCAAGCCCGTTGACCGTGTAGCCCTCGGCCCAGCCCGGATCGAGCACGAGAAAGGCATCCTTGATGTCCTGGCGCGCGGTGATGTGGAAACGCGCGGCGTACACGACGCCGCTCCGCGCGTGAACAGGCGCGTACACCTTCAATGAAGCACGCGGCGCCGCGGCGATCGAGGTGTGCGGGCGCTGTCCGAAGACGTTGAACAGCGCGGCGACGAGCACGACGGCCAACAAGACCAGCAGCACACGCCGGGCCTGAACCCACCAGCGTCGGCCTTCCATGTCCCGGTGGCGCTTTAGGGTGAGTGCGTCAGGGGCGCCGGCCATGGCGACATTCCAATTCGCGTGCGGCAGACGTCGTCCTGCGAGGCGCTACACTGGTGCGGCTTCAGAGCGCCCGTAGCTCAGGGGATAGAGCGCAGCCCTGCGGAGGCTGAGGTCGCATGTTCGAATCATGCCGGGCGCATGTGCCGCGCAAAAACCGGCGCTTCGCGCATGATGTTTTTGCGCGGATGGGCTCGGGAGTCCGTCAACGGCGAAGGCGGGCAGAGCCCGCCTTCGCGGCGATCTGGAGTTGCGCGCTTTCCGGGACCTCGGTGCGCACGTATGCCAACGCCAGTCCTGGAACGATGCTCGTGATTCGACCGACCACCTTCTCGTCGAGAGTCAGCTCGTCGCCCGGGGCGGCGTCGCCGTCGATCTCGAGAATGCGAAGGCGGCGGTTGACCTTGCCGCGGTGGTGCTGACGGGCGATTGGTTCCTGGCCCGGATAGCAGCCTTTCGAGAAGCTGATGTGCGTCTCCTCGAGGCCGGCTTCGGCTGGAAGAACCCGGTCGTCGAGCTCGGCGCCCCAGCGCGGGATGCCTGCTTCGATCCGCCACCGCTCGAAGTCCGCGTCGCTCGCCTCGTCGCCGGCGGGTCGCTCGTCGAGCACTTCCTCACCGCCCAGCACGAGCCACGACTCGTGCTGCTCGGGCTCGATCTCCACCTTCGCGGCGAACCGGGCCCGGAGCAGTTGCGCGCGAACGGGCTCACCGAGGTCGGGCTCGGTCAGCAAGAGGAAGTCTTCGGCCGTACGGCGCATGATGCGGAGCGGAGCGATCATGCGCGCCTTGGGCGTCACGTCGCAGACGTCAGCCGCGGCGACGTCGTTCGACACCATCCGCTGCAGGAAGTCCTCGGCATCCGGTCCCGAGACGCGAATGAACGCTCGGGGCCGGCGCACCACTGCCTGGGACGTAACGCTCGACATGCCATCTAGTCTAGGTTCGGGTGTCACTCTTCCGGTCCAAAGCAGAGCACAAGCTCGTCGAGAAAGGGCTGGACCCGAAGCGCCTGCCGCCGGGCCAGTACCTGACGGAGAAGTGGCCGGTACTGCATGCCGGCACGGTCCCGCAGACGGACCTGTCGACGTGGGACTTCAAGGTCTTCGGCGAGGTCGAGGAGCCGACCACGCTCACCTACGACGAGCTGAAGGCACTCCCGCAGACCGAGATCACCGTGGACATCCACTGCGTGACACGGTGGAGCCGCTTCGACACCAGCTTCAAGGGCGTCCACTGGCGCGAGCTCACGACGCTCGTCCGGCCGAAGTCGAGCGCGCGATTCGTGCTCGCGCACGCGGAGCAGGGCTTCACGGCGAACGTCCCGCTCGCGGCGCTGGAGGACGACGAGGCCCTGATCGCGTGGGAAGCCGACGGTGCGCCGCTCGAGCCCGACCACGGCTGGCCGCTTCGGCTCGTCGTGCCGTCGCGCTACTTCTGGAAGAGCGCGAAGTGGCTCCGCGGCCTGGAGCTGCTGTCCGCCGACCAGCCGGGCTTCTGGGAGCGCTACGGCTACCACAACGACGCCGATTTCTGGAAGGAGCAGCGCTACGGGTTTTAGATAGCCTCCTGCGCGCTAACCGAGGGGCAAAATCGAGGGGGGAGAATGAGACGATTCGCAATCGCCGGCCTACTAGCTTGCGCGGCACTGTTCGCCGTCGGCATCGCCGGAGCTTCGACACCCGGCACTGACGTCCGGCTGACGAACGATCAAGGCGGCGGCTACACGAGCGCCTACACGCTCGCCGGTCTGGGCGCGTACAGCGACGCAGTGCTCAATACCTGCTCCGCATCTAGGGGCAGGCAGAACGAGCCGTCCGTCAGCATCGATCCCCGAGACACCCATGTGCTGATCGGCAGCTCGAACGACTACTGCGGTGTGTTCCCGCTGACGACGCCGACCGCGGCGACCGGGCCCGTCTGGCTCGGCTATTACCGCTCGGAGAACTCCGGTGCGAGCTTCCTGAGCTCGCTCGTGCCGGGCTATCCAGGTGACACCTCCCCGTTCGCGGCGCTCGCGAAGATC
>VAXY01000181.1:0-4011 GCA_005885085.1 Actinomycetota bacterium
CGGGCGGAGCCGTCCTCGCCGTGATGATCGTGAACCTGCTGTACTCGACCGTCTTCAAGGGCATGCCGGTGGCCGACGTCGCGTGGGTCTGGCTCTGGGGCGCGCTCTACGCGAGCATCGTGGGCGGGCCCCCGCGGCTCCTCGTGCTCGTCGGTCTCATGACCGCGGTCTGCCACCTGTTCCAGGCGCTCGACGACCGCGTCCCGGACGCGGCGAGCGGGGTTCGGACGACTGCCGTCCGCTCCCCGGTACTCGCCCGGAACGTCCTCATCGTCCTCTCGGCGCTGGTGTCGATCACGTTGCGTGGCCCGGTCGGGGCGATGGCCGCCCTGACCGCGTTCACCCCGCTGGTCCTCTTCTTCGCGGTCGCCAACCCGGGAATCGCCTGGCTGCTCACGAAGGCCTACTTCGGCCTCGTCTGGCTCTATCTCCTGGGACTGCCCGGTGCGGCTGGCTGACAAGCTCGCGCTCGGCTACGCCTACGGGACCAGCCTCCTCGCCTACATGGTCGACGGCCCACCGCGGCCGTTCTCGGCGACATTCGCCGTCACGAACCGGTGCAATCTCCGGTGCTCCTACTGCAACTGTCCCCTCATCGACCCGACGAACCTCGATCTTCCTCGCATAGAAGTCCTGTTCGACCGGCTCCGGGAGATGGGCGTCCGCCGGCTCGGGCTCGCCGGCGGCGAGCCGATGATGCGTCGCGACCTCGGCGACATCATCGCGATGGCGAAGGAGCGGGGATTCTGGGTGAGCGTGAACTCGAATCTCACCCTGTTCGCTCGGCATCCCGAACGGCTCGACCGCGCGGACCTCGTCTACACGAGTCTCGACGGCGACGAGGCTTCGCACGTTGCGGCGCGCGGCGAGGGATCGTACGGCGGTGTCCTGGCGGCCATCACCCGGCTGGTCAGCGACGGCAGGCCCGTGATCGCGATCTGCGTCGTGACCGAGCACAGCCTCGGGCATACCGACGCGCTCTTACGGCTGGCCGAGTCGATCGGCTTCCGCATGCATTTCCAGCCGCAGTGCGTGGACACGGACGTGGTGCGTGGCGCGGTATCGTCCTCGGTCTCGAACGAACGGTTCCGCGCTTTCTGGCGGGGGCTCATCGAGGAGAAGCGGAAGGGACGCCCGATCGTCAGCTCGTCGGCGTATCTCGAGTTCCTGTCGCGATGGGAGGACTTCTCCATCTCCGCGTACTATGCGCCCGGGGTGCGCTGCGCGGCCGGCCGGGGCTTCGTGTACATCGATCCGCTGGGCAAGGCGTACCCGTGCGTCTACGTCAAGGGAAAGACCACGCCGGTCGACCTCCTCGCGCACGGCTGGCGCGAGGCGTGGAATCGCGAGACCCCGTGCACGCGGTGCACCGTCGGCCCGATGCTCGAGTTCAACCTCCTGTTCGAGCGACCCCTCTCGGCAGCCGTCGAGAGTATCCACGCGTACGCCTGAGTCGTACCCGGCTCGGCGGCAGACCTGGAGGTGCGTCGCCGGCGGCTACGAGCCCCGGGCGATGGACTATGCAGCGCGCTCGAGGACGAACACGCCTGACGGATAGGTGAACCAGAGCGCGCCGTCCTGGCGACGCATGTTCAGCCCGCAGCGGTCCGTGTCGATCGTCGCATCGACGAGCGCGCGGATCTCGGCGGTGGTCGACGCGTCGACGCCGCCGTGCGCGATCCACTCTTCGACCTCCATGTCGAACGGCACGGTGGCTTGGAAGCGCGCCGCAAGACCCACGGTCGCGAACAGGCATTCGAACTCCGAGGGACAAAGGGCGCGCACGTGGGTCGGATCGACGAGGCGATCCATGCGGTTGTGATACTCGGCCTTGTCGGGATCCTCGGACGACATCATGTCGGCAATCATGATCCGTCCGCGCGGGGCAGCGACCCGCTTCATCTCGGCGAGCACGCGCGCGGGCCGGGCGAAATGATGAAAGGCGGCCCGGCATGAGACGATGTCGAATGTCCCGGCATCGAATGGAAGCTGCTCGGCATTGCCGTAGCGGAACTCGATGTTGCGCAGCCCACGGTGCTCGGCCTCGGCGCGCGCGATGGCGAGGAACTGCTCGGTGGCGTCGAAGCCAACCGCGCTGCGGCACCGCGCGGCAAAGGCCATGGTCAGAAACCCCGGGCCGCAGGCGACGTCGAGCACGCGCGCGTCGGTATCGGCGCCGGTGAGCTGCACGAGCGCGTTCAGCGAGCGCTCGTCGGTGGCCTGACGCATGCGTGCGTAGACCTCCGCCTGCTTGCCGAACTGAGCGCGGATCCGTTCGAGGTGTGCGTCGCTGTCGTTCATTGGCACGACCCTATCGTCGCGTCGCGGTCCACGGCAAGGTGGGAGAGACCGTTACGTCATCGCGCGCCCGTCGGCTATGGGCAGGCCTCGGCGGTCGGCGACTTCACGTACCAGCCGCTCGGCAGGCCGGGCTTCTCGACGGCGCGCGATCCTGATGGCCTCCCGCGATTCCGCTGCCTCGATCCATTCAAGCTCGTCGAACATGCGGCCGTGGTCGATTTCGAGGTAGCCGTGGACCAGGAGATTCCGCAGTCGAACGGCGCCCGCGAGCTTTTCGGCGAGCGCGGGCGAGACGACGCCGACCGCGCCGAGCTGCCCGAGAGCGTCGGCATACGTCTCCGGCGCCGCCGCCCCGGTGGCTGCCAGGATGTGGAGCGCCACGTCCGCGCACGCCTGCGCGAGGACCTGTGCGTGGCGGTCAGCGCGGTCCTGGACGACCTCGTCGGATTCGAACGCGACTCGGCCCCGCGAGCGCAACGAGCGCAGGATGCGCAGCGACCGTTCCATCGCCCGGAGAAGTCGCCGGATGACGACAGGATCAACCGGCAAAGCGCCCCTCGCGGATGCGACACGCGAGACCGGCATCGAGCAGGCGGCGCAGCGGCTCCTCGTCGAGGTAACGGCGGAGGATGTCCTCCGCGACCGCGGCGCGCCGTCGTGGCTGCGGCTCGCGGAGAAGCCGCCCGCGAGCAAGCACACGGTGACCGAGCACGATCGGCGCATCCTCGAGCACGACCACGTCCACCGCGTCGGTACCAAGCCGACGGGACGCATCGGCCATGAGGTCGAGGCGCTTGCGCCACCGCGCCCGGGCGTCGAGCCCGGCGGCAAGTGTCACGGCGAGATCGACGTCCGAGCGCGGGCCGGGACGGCCTGAGGCACGTGACCCGAAGAGGTAGACGGCGCCGATCGAGGGGTCGCTCGCCCAGGCGTCCGCGAGGATCCGAATCCGGTCGTCCAGGATGTGGGGAGGCGGTCGGTCGGCGAGCACGCCGGCATTCTGCCCCGCCGGCGCGCGGAGGGCGATCATCGCTTGACCCGCGCGTCGCAACAACCTTGCGGACGGGGGGGCGCTCGGAAGATCCACACCCAGGAGGGGAATTCCCCCTCGTTCTATGGGGAATTCCCCCCGGTGGGTCTCTCGTACAGGCGCCTACGAGCCTATGGTGCGTCAGGCGCCCGTGAGCGGTGCGGCGCAAAGCGCACTCGATTTAATCGAAATTGGCAACGTCAGACTTTGAGGGACCAGTAAAGTGCACCGCCGGCCGCAAGCACAGCGGTGAGAATGATTGCCCATGTCGTAAGACTAAAGTCCATGAAATCCTCCCGAATTGTTTAGTGTCTCCTGATCCAACTGATCGCTCCTGACGGTGGGGCCCGCGAAGAGGACTCTCCTTGAGGCCAGGAGGCAGCGAAGGCCTCACCATGGGACACGAGTCGTTCTCCTCCGCGTGTGCATGTGCTCCCAGACGCCCGGCTTATGCGCGGCGAGCGAAACCATCACGGCCTTCCTCATGCGGCGGCTCGGAACCGCGGCCTGTCGCCTGCGGCGCTCTCGACCTCGCGCTGCTCGTCGTCACGCGTCGCCATTCGGCCCAGCTCCAATGCGGCGAGCACCGCCAGCCCGATCGTAAACGCACCTGTGAGCACGAGACCCGCGATCAGCTCGAGTACGGTGACCATCGAAGTCCTCCTTTGGTGATCCATGAG
>VAXY01000181.1:4035-9579 GCA_005885085.1 Actinomycetota bacterium
ACGTCCGCCCTCGTGCCCGGCACCGAATTCTCGCTGTGCACCGAGACCCCGTTGCCAGACAATGCCCGCGGCGATACCTGTCAGTACGTTGAACCTCGACGCGCTGCAGGCGATTGCCGTCGCCGTCGCGGGCGAGCGTACCGAGGAGGGGGTGCTCTCGCGCATCGTCGAGGGTCTCGCCCAGCAACCCGGTATCGCCCTGGCACGGGTCTGGCTGCTGGGCCCCGGGGACATCTGCGACTCCTGCCGGCTGAGATCGCAGTGTCCCGACCAGACGCGCTGCCTCCACCTGAGCGCCAGTGCGGGATCGCCACAGGCGTCGCCGGGTGAGAATTGGTCTCGTCTCGACGGGGACTTCCGCCGCTTTCCGCTGGGCGTGTTCAAGGTAGGTCGGATCGGGGCGACCGGCTCGCCCCTCTTGCTGAACGACGCGTCGGCCGAGAACTGGGAGCGCACGGAGTGGGCGCGGCGAGAGGGTATCCAGAGCTTCGCGGGACAACCTCCGCGGAGAGGCCCTGGGTGTCCTGGCGGTCTTCCGGCGGGCCCCGATCACGGAGGAAGAGCTCGGCTGGCTCCGGACGGTCGCCGAGCACGCGGCGATCGCGATCGTCAACGGGCGGGCCCTGGCGGAGGTCGACCGGCTGCGACAGCGGCTCGAGGAGGAGAACGCCTATCTCCGGCAAGAGGTCGATCTCGCCCTGGCCTACGGAAGCATCGTGGGGCAGAGCCCTGCGCTCCGGAGGGTCCTCCCCCAGGTGGAGCTGGTCGCGCCGACCGACGCCACCGTCCTCATTCTCGGCGAGTCGGGCACCGGTAAGGAGCTCGTCGCCCGGGCGATCCACGAGCGCAGCGGTCGGGCGCGTCGCCCGCTGATCAAGGTAAACTGCGGTGCGATACCGCGAGAGATGTTCGAGAGCGAGTTCTTCGGTCACGTTCGGGGCGCCTTCACGGGCGCCGTGCGCGACCGGCCGGGACGTTTCCAGCTGGCCGACGGAGGGACCGTCTTCCTCGACGAGGTCGGCGACCTTCCGGTCGACCTTCAGCCCAAACTTCTCCGCGTCCTCCAGGAGGGGCAGTACGAGCGCGTGGGCGACGACACCACTCGCAACGTCGACGTGCGCGTGATCGCGGCGACGAACCGGGACCTCAAGACCGATGTCCGGAACGGGCGCTTCCGCGAGGACCTCTATTACCGCTTGAGCGTTTTTCCGATCGAGCTTCCTCCACTCCGGGAGCGGAAGGACGATATCCCACTCCTCGCGGCGCACTTCATCTCCCTCGCCGCGCGGAAGCTCGGTGTTCCCGAGCCACCGATATCGATACACGAGTGCGAGCAACTCAAGCGCTACGACTGGCCAGGCAACGTCCGCGAGCTGCAGAATGTGATCGAGCGTGCCGTGATCCTGTCCCGCGGCGGCCGTCTACGCCTCGCTGTCGTCGTTGCCGGCCACGCGGCGCACGAGGGCACGCCCCTTCCGGCCACACAGCCGCCTGGGCCGGAGGAGATTGTCCCGGAGAGCGAATGGCGTCGTCGGGAGCGGGCGAACCTCGTGGCGGCGCTGAAGCGTGCCGGAGGACGTGTCTATGGTCGCGGGGGCGCGGCAGAGCTCCTCGGGGTCAAGCCGTCCACCCTGCAATCCCGACTCCGGACTCTCGGGATCCACACAAACGACTTGCAATGACCCCGCGCGTTCCGCATCTGAGCGGCACACCTGTCGACCGCTACGCGGCCCACGACAATGCGTAATCGCCGGCCCGCGCGACCGTGCGGCCCGCGGTGTTGAGGACCTCCGCGATCGTGCTCCGCTGTTCACCCTTCGGCGGGAACAGGAAGTCGAGCGCCTGGAACGTGATCCACTCGGCCGGCGCACTCAGCGTCAGCACGCCTCGCGTCTCGTTCATCTGCTCGACGGCCTCTTTCTGAAGCTTCAAGCCGCGCCGCGCCACCTGATTGTTATCGATGCCGAGCGCTTCGAAGTCGGGTGCGAGCAGCGCCTGCGTCATCGAGGTGAGTGCGAAGATCCGCGCCTGAAAGGCATACACGCTGATGACGCCGGGCAGCGAGAGCCGGCGCAATTGTTCGGGGAGATAGAGGACGCCGAGGGCGACGTGGCGCGACTCGTCGCGTTCGAAGTAGGGCAGCAGGTCCGCAAGCACCGGCTCGATGCGGCGCTCGGCGACGGTTCGAAACACGTCGATCGCAAACGTCTCGGCCAACAACTGCATCCCGAGCAGCTTGTGCGGCAGCGAGCGCGTGTCAATCAGCATTCGCAGGAGCATCGCGGTGTAGATATCGAGCCGCGGAATCTCGCCGCCGAGCTCGAGCAGATAGTCGCGCATCGTGTTGAAATGGCGCGCCTCGTCGAACGCCTGGCTGGTCGCCGCCATTTTGGCTTCGACGTCGTCGAGGCGTTCCGCGAGGTCAGCCGAGATGACCCAGGCGGCCAGCTCACCCCACAGGATGATCGAGAAGACCCGCGCGAGAGGACCGCGCTGGTGCGGCTCGACTTGGATTCCACCGTGACGTCTCAGGAGATCTGCGAGGACTTCCTTCCCGTTCCACGAGCGCGACTGTGCGATCTGGCAGAGGCGCTCGAGCTTGGCGAATTTGCCGCAGGCCTCGGCAATGTAGGCTTCGGACCCGAGTTGATAAGGCGGAAACGGAAACAGAGACGAACGTACGAATTCTCTCACCATATGAATCCCTCCTGCCGCGCTTCGATTGGCGTTTAGGCGGCGCGAGCCGCGAGGAAGGCGCAAGGTGCCTGGCTCAGGTTCGTGCCGCCGCGTCTGGGCACTCCTAGGGCAAGCGGCGTGCCAGCGGCACGATCGCGCGAGCCGAAGTTTCGTAAGGCTCCACTTCCCCGCCGGGCAGCGAATTCTCGGTATCCACCGAGAGCCCGTTGCGGGGTGGTTCCGCGTGCCGGTCCTGCGACAGATCGCGGGGCACTTGCGCTCGTCCCCCCGGGGCGCCTCCAGGAGACGGGCGCCGCGTGCTCGCGCGCGACGGCTGCCGCAGGCTCTGCTCCCGACGAGACGTACTACCTGTCGCGGCCCGCATCTGCGGGCTCCGGAGACGGGGCGGCGGGCCGGTGGGGGCCGGGGCGCGTGCGTCAGCGTCCGATGAGAGACGCCGTCTGCGATGGCGCCCCCTCGCCATCGTGTAAGACAAACGACGACAGGTTGCGCGCCTCCGTTTCGGGTAAAATCACGCTGTGGCGAACCACGCCGGCACCCAGGACGATCGTCCGCTTCGCGACGCGGGCGGAGCGGCCACGGGGACGGTCACCGTGCCGAAGGATATGACGGAGCCGAAGGTCTTCGAGGACGCCCTGCGCCGGTCCGAGGAGACGTACCGGGTTCTGTTCCAGAAGAACCCGAACCCCGTGTGGGTGTGCGACGCGGAGACGCTCCGGATCCTGGGGGTGAACGAAGGGGCGATGCGGGTGTACGGCTACGCTCGCGAGGAGTTCCTGGGCTTGACGCTCGCCGACCTCCATGTGTCCGACGACGTCCCGAGCCTGCTGGAGCATGCGTCATCGCCTCAGCCCGAGCTCGTCGATGCCGGCGTGTGGCGGCACCGGAAGAAGGGCGGCACGATCATCGACGTGGAGCTCGTCTCCCAGGAGATCCAGGTCGATGGCACCCGCGCACTGCTCGCCATGGCGATCGATGTGACGGACCGGCGACGCGCCGAGGAAGCCCTCCGCCGGAGCGAGTACCTCTACCGGACGGTCGCCAGCAACATCCCCAGCGGCGCCGTCGGCCTGTTCGATCGCGAGCTGCGCTACATCGTCGTCGACGGGGCCGGGGTGCTGGACGCCGCCGGCGTTTCCAAGGAAGCGCTGGTCGGGAAGACGATCGGGGAGGTGCTCCCCGCCGAGACCTGGGCGCTGCTCGAGCCGCTGTGTCGCGGGGCGCTCGAGGGGCGTACGGCGAACGGTGAGGTACCGTCCCGCGGTCGGATCTATTTCATCCACACCCTCCCGATCCCGGGCGAGAACGGCGAGGTCTCCATGGGGATGGTGATGGCGCTCGACATCACCGCCCGCAAGTGCGCGGAAGAAGAGGTCCGGAGGATGAACGAGGATCTCGAGCGACGCGTGGTCGAACGCACCGCCGAGCTCGAGGACGCGTATCACCACCTCCAGGCGCTCTCGGCGCACCTGCAGTCCGTGCGGGAGCAGGAGCAGGCCCGCATCGCCCGCGAGATCCACGACGAGCTCGGGCAGGCGCTGACCGGCCTGAAGTTCGAATTGAGCCGGCTCGCTCAGCGGCTCCGCGGTCACCCCGGGGGGGTGTCGGATCAGGCCACTGCGCTCGGTGCGGTCGTGGACGAGACGATCCACAACGTGCGCCGGATCTCCAGCGAGCTCCGCCCCGCGATCCTGGATGACCTGGGCCTCCTCGACGCGCTGGAGTGGCATGCGGAGGAGTTCGAGAAGCGCACGGGCATCAAGTGCACCGTCAAAGCGCCGCGTCGGCGAATAGAGGCCGGCCCGGACCTGGGGATCGCGCTGTTCCGCATTTGCCAGGAGGCCCTGACCAACGTCGCTCGCCACGCGCGCGCGACGGCCGTGCGGATCGTCCTGGCCAGGAACCGGGGCAACGTGGTCCTCGAGGTCCACGACAACGGGGCCGGCACCCCGCCGGGGGTCCTTACCGGTGCAAAGTCGCTTGGGCTCTTGGGCATGCGCGAGCGGACCCGGGCCTTCAACGGCGAGCTCGTGATCCGGGGTGCGCCCGGGGAAGGCACCATGGTAAGGGCCACCATCCCGTGCCGGGACTGACCGGGAGACAAGACGATGCGAATCCTGGTCTGTGATGACCACCCCATCGTGCGAAGGGGATTGCGGGAGATTCTGGAACAGGCCGGAGCTCCCGTCACGGTGGGAGAAGCCGCCAGCGCGGCGGAGGGGCTCGCGCTCGCGCGCAAGCAGTCGTGGGACACCGTCGTGCTGGACATCACGATGCCCGGCCGCAGCGGCCTCGAGCTCCTCAAGGAGCTCAAGAGCGAGCGCCCCAACGTGCCGGTCCTGGTGCTCAGCGTCCATCCCGCGGAGCAGTACGCCGTCCGGGTGCTCCGGGCCGGGGCCTCCGGATACCTCACCAAGGAGAGCGCGCCGGAAGAGTTGCTCACCGCCATTCGGCACATCGTCCGGGGTGGCCGCTACATCAGCCCGTCGGTCGGCGAGACCCTCGCGGACGACCTCGGCCGGCCGGCCGAACAGCTGCCGCACCACGGCCTGTCGGATCGCGAGTTCGAGATCATGCGCCTGCTCGCCTCCGGCAGACGCGTGTCGGAGATCGCCGAACAGCTCCATCTGAGCGTGAAAACCGTGAGCACCTACCGAGCCCGCGTCCTTCTCAAGCTGAACTTGCGGACCACGGCCGAAATCATGCGGTACGCGATCAAGCACGATCTCGGGGACTGAGCGCCCGCCACCATCTCGGGGTTGTGGGCCTCCCGGCGACACTCCTGTCGGCCAATACCGGTCAGCATCCGTAGCGGTCGTCCGGCGCAAAAATCGGACCGCCGCCCAA
>VAXY01000177.1 GCA_005885085.1 Actinomycetota bacterium
TCGGACGTCTTCCCCGCGTCGGTCGACGATCTCCCGCTGCAGGACGCGGCGCGGCGCGGGCTGATCGCGCCGCTGCGCTGCCTGCGGGTCCCGCCGGTTGCCGCGATCAACCAGGTCCCGATCGTCGGCGGCGACTTCGACCAGGAGATCCTGGCCAAAACCCTCGACCATCAGGCGCTCAACCAAGCAGCCGCGAGCCTCTACCGGGACCGCTTTGACAACACACCGGGCATCGTCTATGCGGCCGGCGTCGAGCACGCGTACAACCTCGCGCAGGAGTTTCGCGCTGCCGGTCTGCAGGCGGAGGCCGTCTCCGGACGGACGCCACCGGTGCGTCTCGCGGAGACGCTCGCGGCGTACGAACGCGGCGAGATCAACGTGCTCATCAACGCGATGCTGCTCGCCGAAGGCTGGAACTCACCGCGCGCGACCGTCTGCATGCACCTCGCACCGACCGCCTCGCGTCGGGTCTACCAGCAGCGCATCGGACGCATCATGCGGACACATCCACGCAAGGAGGCCGGGATCGTCGTCGACTTCGTGCCGAAGGCGGCGACGCACAACGAGCGCGTGATCTCACTGCACTCGCTGCTCGACGCGGACTTCTACCGCGAAGGCGCACGTGTGACTCCGGCGCCACGGCGACGCGTGCAGCGCCGAGCACGACGGCGACTGACACCCGCACCGTGGCTCGTCCCGGTCACCCCCGACGTACGCCGGCGCCTCGCCGTGATCACACGCGAGTGGCAGCGCGTCGATCCCAAGTATCTCGACGAGGACGAGCAGCGTTACTGGGCGACGATCGCCGGACGTCAGATCCGCTTCGACGAGCGCGCCGCGTTCGTCGAGAAGCTCACCGCTCGCGGTGCGTCGAGAGCCTGCCTCGAGCAGTTCCTCGCGACGTGCGCCGCGGAGAACCCGAACCGGCGGCTGCGCATCATCGCGCTCTCGGACCGTGTCTCGATGACGGTCGAGCGCGCCGACTTCGACGACCTCGTCACGCTCGTGACGCAGGCGCCGACGTGGGAGAAGGACCGGATGGGCGGCGTGCGCATCCTGCTGCGCGCGATCTCGGAAGGGAAGGCCGACGCGCCGGAGCAGATCCTGGCGCGCTGGACCTGGCGGCTGGCCCGCGCGTCGCGAAAGCTCCAGGACCGCCGCGCCAGCGCAGAGTTCCCGGAGGCAAAGCGCCTGCTCGGCGCGCTCGCGAACTCCCGTGGACACCGGCACGAGGAGAATGCGGCCAAGCTCGTCAACGCTGCGCTCGAGCTGTCGCTCCCCGTCGGCGTGGCGTTGCTGGCCTCGGCGGAGGGCTACACGCCTCGGGCTACGCAGCTGATCGAGGCCGCCCGGGAGCGACTGGGGACACTGCAGGAGGTCGCCGGGGCGCTGGCCGAGAACCTGCCCCAGCCGAAGCTCACGTCGGGCCGCTCGCGGCGCCGAAAGCGCCGCAAGCGCAAGAAGAGCCAGGCCCAGCAGCAACAGCAGCAGCAGCGCCAGCAGCCCCAGCAGCAGGCCGAGGCTCCGGCCGAGCCGAAACCGGCTGAAACGCCTGCCGCGTAACCAGGACTACAGAGGGTGATCGTCCTGGTCCCGATCGCGTTCGCGGCGGGCGTGATCACGGCCTTTACGCCGTGCATCCTGCCCGTGCTGCCGATCGTGCTCGCTGGCGGCACCGGCACGAAGCGTCGCCCGTACGCGATTGCGGCAGGGCTGGTCACGACCTTCACGGCGTTCCTGCTCGCCGGTGCGTGGCTGTGGGGCCTGCTCGGCATCGGCAAGCAGCACCAGATTCAGATCGGCGCCGTGCTGCTCGCCCTGCTGGCGGTGACCCTGGTCGTCCCGCGGATCGGCGAGCTGGTCGAGCGCCCGTTCGCCTTCCTGACGCGACGCCGCGCCGGCGACGCCGGCGGGGGCTTCCTCCTCGGCGCCAGCCTCGGCCTCGTCTTCATTCCCTGCGGCGGCCCCGTTCTCGCCGCTCTGACGTCAAACGCGGCCCGCGATCGCGTGGGCGGCTGGCTCGTCGCGATCGCAATCGCGTACGCACTCGGAGCGGCGCTGCCGATGCTCGCAATCGCGGCCGGCAGCCGGCGCGTCGCCGCGAGCTTTCGCCGCCACGCACAGGCGGTGCGCATCGCCGGCGGCGCGCTGATGGCCGCCGCGGCCCTCGTCATCTACAACGGTTGGGCCGAGAGCCTGCAGACGAAGGTGCCCGGCTACGCGAGCTGGCTGCAGGATGCGATCGAGGGCAACGGCCAGGTCAAGAACAAGCTCGCGAGCCTGAGCGGCAACAAGGCGCCTCTGAAGAAGTACGTCGACGCGCCCGACATCCAGCGGATCACGGCCTGGATCAACTCGGCACCGCTGACGATGCAGGAGCTGCGCGGCAAGGTCGTGCTCGTCGACTTCTGGACGTACTCCTGCATCAACTGCCTCCGCACGCTGCCGTATCTCGAGAGCTGGGATGCGCACTATCGGTCGAAAGGACTCGTCATCCTGGGCGTGCATTCACCGGAGTTCGCCTTCGAGCACAGTTTGGGCAACGTCCGCGCGGCGGTGAAGAGGCTCGGAGTGCGCTATCCGGTCGCGCTCGACAACGACTTCGCGACGTGGAACGCATACCAGAATCAGTACTGGCCGGCCGACTATCTGATCGACCGGCGCGGACATGTTCGAGACGCGCACTTCGGCGAGGGTGCGTACGCCGAGACCGAGCACAAGATCCGGCAGCTGCTCGCCACGCCCTTACCACCGGCGCTCGACCAGCCCGACCGCACGCCGACCGAGCTACGCACGCCCGAGTCGTATCTCGGCTACACGCGGATCGGCAACTACGCCGGCTCGCCGCTCAGAACGGACACGCCGGCGAAGTACCAATTCCCGCCGTCGCTCGCGGGCGACTCGTTTGCCTACGCCGGCACGTGGACGGTCGAGAGCGAGCGCATCCTCGCTGGGAACGGCGCCAGGCTACGGCTGCACTTCCTCGCGAAGAGCGTGCACCTCGTGCTCGGGGGGCACGGCGTCGCCGGCGTCACGCTCAACGGCAAGAAGCTGGGTGACGTCGAGATCACCGGCGACCGCCTCTACACGCTCGTGACGCAGAAGAGTGCCCGAGACGGCATGCTGGAGCTCAGCTTCACTCCCGGCCTTTCGGCTTACGCCTTTACGTTCGGCTAAAGAACAGCCGGCTACGGCTGCTCGGATGGCCCGGTGGTCTCCGGGCCGCCGTTGCCGCGCTCGCGGTCACGCAGGAAGCGCGTCAGCTCCGCTGCGAGTGACTCGCCCGACGGGATCTCCTGGTCCTCCTCGAGGATCTCGGCTCGCTCCTCGAGCTCGGCCACGTACGCCGCGGTCTCGTCGTCGGACGCAACCGCCTCGCTGACCTGCTCGCTATACCGTTCGGCCGCCTCGTCGAGCTCCTCCGTGTCGATCGTCGTGCCCAGGATGTCGCCGAGCCGCTGACAGAGTGCGAGCGCCGCCCGCGGGCTCGGTGCCAGCGACACGTAGTGCGGCACCGCAGCCCACAGGCTGACGGAGGGAATCTTCGCGCCGTTGCAGGCGTCGTGCAGCACGCCCACGATTCCGGTCGGCCCTTCGTAGCGCGAGCGCTGCAAACCGAGCCGCTCGATCAGCTCCGTGTC
>VAXY01000178.1 GCA_005885085.1 Actinomycetota bacterium
GAGCCGCCCGGTCATCGGCAGCCAGGTGCGGCCGGAGTTCGTCGTTCGAAAGACAACCTTGGCCTGTTGGCCTGCTCCTGGTTGGCCGGTGCAGACGACCCACCCGAGGCGCGGCGTGACGAGTTCGACAGCGGCGGAGAAGGCGACCGCCTGCGCGCATGGGCTCTGCCTTGGTCGCCACGACGCGCCGCCGTCACGGGTCAGGCGTAGGCCTCGCACGAGCTCGAACCGGCCGGCTCGAAGGCCGAGCGCAACGCGGGTCGTGGCGAAGTCGGCGGTGTAGCGGTATCGAAAACCTCTCCAGCTTCGTCCGCCGTCGAGCGTGCGCAGCGCAGCCGGGCGGTTGAGATCGACGATCGCGTCGCGGCCGGCGAAAGCCTGCAGGCCTGTGATGCGCTTATGCGTTCGGAGGACGACTCGGAAGGAGCGCCCGCCGTCCGTGGTCAGCCAGACGGTCGAACCTCGCGCGAAGAGCCCCCGATGCAAGTCCCAGAACGCAATCGCAGCTGGGTGCCCTGCTGGTGGCGCTGGGTCGACGAACACTCGCGCATCGTATGACCGGCGCATGAGACCATTCCGCGCGCATGTGCTTCGAGCCTGACTCGTCGCCGCCGGTACCCGTGATCAAGGGTGCGGCGGTCTCGCACGAGGACGTCGTCCTCGAGGCTGCGGACGGAAACCGCTTCGCCGCGTTCAGAGCCCTGCCGGAAGAGCGGGCCGGCGTCGGGGTCGTGATCCTGCCCGACGTGCGCGGGCTGTACCGCTTTTACGAGGAGCTTGCGCTGCGATTTGCCGAGCGAGGCATCGCCGCCGTCGCATTCGACTACTTCGGTCGCACCGCCGGCGCGGCGAAGCGCGGCGACGACTTCGAGTACATGCCGCACGTCGACCAGACCACGCCCGCGGGCGTCCAGGGTGATGTCGCTGCGGCCGTCGCAGACCTGCGCGGCCGGGGCTGCAAGCGGATCTTCACGGTCGGCTTCTGCTTCGGCGGGCGGAACTCGTGGCAGGCCGCCGCCGAGGATCTCGACCTCGCCGGAGCGGTCGGCTTCTACGGACGCCCCGGCGCAGGGCGCGACGGCACGCCGGGGCCCACCCAGCGGGCGGCGGAGCTGAAGGCTCCGATCCTGGCCCTGCAAGCCGGAGCCGACCAGAACATCACCGCCGACGACAACGCCGCCTTCGAGGCGGCCATGCAGGAGGCGGGAGTCGAGCACGAGCTCGTCACGTACCCCGGCGCGCCGCACAGCTTCTTCGACCGCAAGCAGGAGGAGTTCGCCGCCGCGTCCGACGATGCCTGGGCGAAAGTCCTGGCGTTCATCGAAGCGCACTCTTAGACAACTTTTAACGCGGCTCTCAGCGACCTCTTAGGTGGCGCTGTTTCCCTGGGTCGCATGACTGAGGCCAGTTACGCCCTCGAAAGCGCGGTTTCCGCCCGGAGCACGCCGCGCACCCCCCGTCGTCGCCTCGCCGCCATGGTCGTCTGGGCGGTGCTCGCGGGGAACGCCGTGGCCGTCGTCTGGCTCTGGGTTCACGGCGGCAACGCCTCCGAGGATCTGAGCACCGGCGCGCTCCTGACGAGCCTGGGGCGCCTGACAGGGCTCCTGGCCGCCTACTTGGCGCTCGTGCAGCTGATGCTGCTGGCCCGGATCCCCTGGCTCGAGCGGCTGATCGGCTTCGACCGCCTCACGGTCTGGCACCGGCGCAACGGTCATGCCTGCCTCGACCTCGTGCTGGCTCATGTCGTGCTGATCGTCTGGGGGTACGCCTTGATGGACAAGATCTCGCTGCCCAAGGAGATCTCGACGATGCTCGGCGGCGGCATCTATCCCGGGATGATCACGGCCACGGTCGGCACCGCGCTGCTGATCGCCGTCGTCGTCAGCTCCGTCGTGATCGTGCGCCGCCGGCTCCGCTACGAGGCCTGGTACGCGGTGCACCTGGCGGCGTACGCGGGCATCGCGCTCGCGTGGTTCCACCAGATTCCGACCGGGAACGAGCTCGTGTACGACCATGCGGCCGCCGACTATTGGCGCGCGCTCTACGTCGCGACGCTGGCGCTGATCGTCGGTTTCCGCTTCGCGGCGCCGCTGGCCAAGTCGCTCCGGCAGGGCCTACGCGTCGTGGACGTCGTCGAAGAGACACCGGGGGTCGTCTCTCTCCGCATCACGGGCCGCCAGCTCGACCGCCTCGGCGCGCGTGCCGGCCAGTTCTTCCTCTGGCGTTTCCTCGACCGCAAGCGCTGGTGGGCGTCTCATCCGTTCTCGCTCTCCGAGGCGCCGGACGGGCGTTCCCTGCGGATTACGGTCAAGGCGCTCGGCGACTTCTCCGCCCGCCTGGGAGAGCTCGAACCGGGCACGCGGGTGATCGCGGAAGGACCATTCGGCGTCTTCACGGAGGCGGCCCGCAGGCGCGAGAAGGTGCTGCTCGTCGCCGGAGGCATCGGCATCACGCCGATTCGCGCGTTGATGGAGGACATGCGCGGCGACGTCGTCGTCATCTACCGGGTCGTCGACGAGAATGACATCGTCTTTCGCGGCGAGCTCGAGCGCCTGGCCGACGAGCGCGGGCTGAAGCTGCTGTTCGTGGTCGGCGACCACACAACCCGTACCGGGCGGCGGCTCCTTTCTCCGCGACACCTGCGCGAGCTCGTCCCGGACATCGCCGAGCGTCAGGTGTACGTCTGCGGCCCGCCGGCGATGGCGGGCGCGCTCGAGCGGAACGTGCGCCGTGCCGAAGTGCCTGCCCGCTTCATCCACACCGAGAAGTTCGCCCTCTGACGAAAGGACACAGTTCAATGCGAAGAGCACTCTTGACGTTCGTGACGGCAGCGGCGATCGCGTTGCCCGTCGCCAACGCGACCGCCGCGGCCACGAAGGCCAAGGTCGTCATCCGCAAGTTCACGGGCGCGACCTATGAGGCCGACCGTTACGGGTCGCTGCAGGTCGTCATCACCGTCAAGAAGACGACCAGCGGCAACAAGGTGACGCGCAAGATCAAGGCCATCTCGGTGCCGGTCTACCCGAACCACACCGGACGGTCCTTGTACATCAGCGACAACGCGATTCCGATCCTGCGCAGCGAAGCCCTGCAGGCGCAGAGCGCGAGGATCGATCTCGTCTCGGGCGCGACGTATACGAGCGACGCGTTCGCCAGCTCGCTGCAGTCCGCGATCCTCAAGGCTCACAGGGCATGAGCGCCGTCGTCGAGCAGATCATGGGCATGCCGATCGTCGTCGACGTCCGCGACGAGAACGCGGACAACGAGGACCTCGTCCGCATGTTCGACTGGCTGCGCTGGGTTAATGCGACGTTCAGCACCTATCGCGAAGACAGCGACATTTCCCGCATCGACCGCGGCGAGCTAGCGCCGGCCGACGCGCACGAGGAGGTCCAGTTCGTGCTGGCACGCTGCGCAGAGCTCCGCGCCGAGACGGACGGGTTCTTCGACGCGCGCGCGTCGGGGCAGCTCGACCCGTCCGGCTTCGTCAAGGGCTGGGCCGTCGACCGGGCAGCGGAGCTGTTGCAGGACGCCGGGCTCGACAACTTCGCCGTGAGCGCAGGCGGCGACATGCGGGTCGCCGGTCGTGCCTGGCGCGTCGGCATCCAGCATCCGCTCGCAGGGAACAAGGTCGCCGCCGTCTTCGAGACGGACGATCTCGCGATCGCGACCTCGGCCGCATACGCTCGCGGCGAACACGTCCTCGATCCCCACACCGGTCGCGCCCCGAAGGGCGTTCTCTCCGTCACCGTCGTCGGTCGGGAGCTGGGGACGGCGGACGCGTATGCCACAGCAGCGTTCGCGATGGGCTCGCGTGGGTCGCAATGGACGGCGGGGCTTGTGGGCTACGAAGCGATGACGATCCTCACCGACGAGACAGTGCTGACGACGGGAGGCTTCCCGGATGTTTGAGCGGCCGCTCACCCGGAGAGCCTGGCTCGGCGGCGCCGCCGTGACGGCGCTCGGGCTCGCCGGGCTCAAGCCCGGGCCCTCGAGCGCCGCGTCGGTGTCGTGCATCCTCACCCCCGAGCAGACCGAAGGCCCGTACTACATCGCCGGCGAGAAGCTCCGCCGCAACATCACGGAGGGCCGTGCGGGCACCCCGCTGCTTCTCCATGCCTTCGTCGTCGACGCGACGACGTGCAGGCCGATCCGGAATGCCGCGGTCGACATCTGGCATGCGGACGCGGAAGGGGTCTACTCCGGCTTCGGCGCAGGTGCGTCGAGCCGGACGTTCATGCGCGGCATCCAGCGTACGAATGCGAAGGGCCTCGCGCTCTTCCGCACGGTCTATCCGGGGTGGTACCAGGGACGGACGGTGCACATCCACGTCAAGGTGCACGTCGGCGGCAGCGTCGTCCACACGGGCCAGCTCTACTTTCCCGACTCGCTGACCGATGCCGTCTACCGCCGCACGCCCTACAGCGCGAGACCGAACCGCGACACCCGCAATGCCTCGGACTCGATCTACCGCAA
>VAXY01000179.1:0-4415 GCA_005885085.1 Actinomycetota bacterium
ATGTCCTCGGCGGCTGCCGCATCGTGCACCACGAGGTACGCGGCGCGGTAGGCGCGCGGCCAGTGGTGCCGGAACAGCGACTCCAGGTCGGAGACCGAGCCTCGCTGAGCGCCCCGCACCCAGGCGCGCTCGTCGCCTTGAGAGCCCGCCATCGCGCACGGACTCTACGAGCCGTGGACGGCTCCAGGTCCATGACGAGGACTACGCGACCGGCACGCGTGCAGGTCCCGGCGGCCGCAGCACCGCGAACTGGTCGGTGATCTCCAGCGTCTGCTTCCGGAACCGGAACAGGGCACCGGGGCGGCCGCCTGCAGGCCCGGGAGGCCGCAAGCGACCGGTGCCCTCGAGCACACGGCGTCGCAGCAGCACGCGCTGGAGGTTCGTGGCCGACACATCGTGGCCGAGCGCCGCCGCGTAGAGATCGCGCAGCTCGGAGATCGTGAACTCGGCCGGCGCAAGGGCGAACCCGAGATTCGTGTACGAGAGCTTCGCGCGCAGGCGCTCGCGGCCGGCGAGCACGATCGCTTCGTGATCGAACGCGAGTGCGGGAAGACCGTCGACGGGATGCCAGTCGGTGTCGCTCGGCACGCGGGGGTCGAGCTCGCTCGGCACGAGCCCGAGATATGCGGTCGCGAGCTGCCATTCCTGCGGCGAGCGTTGCGGGTCGCTCAGCGTCTCGAGCTGCTCGAGGTGGGAAAGCTCACGCACATCGACCTTGTCCGCGAGGTGGCGGCGGATCGAGGTCTCGAGCGTCTCGTCGGGCACGAGGTAGCCGCCGGGCAGCGACCAGCTGCCCTCGAAAGGGGCACGGGCGCGCTGCCACAACAACACCTGCAGCACCCCGTCCCGCACCTGTAGGACGACCCCGAGGCTCACGTGAGCGGGAGGACGGTGCGAGCTGCTAAGCTCGTTCAGAGTTTTCGCCCCATAGTCGTAAACCTTAGCGGAAAGGGTCGATGGTGAAGGGATCGCTCGCACTTCTCGGAGTCGTCGTCCTGCTTGTCGCCGGTTGCGGCGGCGGCGGGAAGAGCTCGTCGAGCACCGGCACGCAGGGTGGCAACAAGATCAAGGTCGGGCTCGTGACGGACATCGGCGGACTGAACGACCGCGGCTTCAACCACCTTTCGTACGTCGGCCTGCTGCGCGCGCAGAACGACTTCGGAATCCAGCAGCGCGTCTACCAGGCGAAGTCGACGCAGGAGTACGTCCCGAACCTGTCCACGTTCGCGCGCCAGAACTACGACCTGACGATCGGCGTGGGCTTCACGGAGGCGACCGCGATCGACACCGCCGCGCACAACTTCCCGAACTCACGCTTCGCGATCGTCGACGTCGACCAGACGGAGGAGCCGCACAAGCCGGCGAACCTGCTCGGCCTGCTCTTCCGCGAGCAGGAGACGGGCTACCTCGTCGGCTATCTCGCCGGCCTCGAGGAGAAGCGCATGCCGGGTAAAGACGTGATCGGCTCCGTCGGCGGGCAGAAGCAGCCGCCGGTCGACCGCTTCATCGCGGGCTACCAGGCCGGCGCGAAAGCGGCCGACCCGGGAATCACGCTGCTGAACGGCTATTCAGAGGACTTCCAGGACCAGGCCAAGTGCAAGCAGGTGGCGCTGAACCAGATCGAACAGGGGGCGAGCGTCATCTTCCAGGTCGCAGGCGGTTGCGGCCTCGGCGCGCTCGACGCCGCGAAGGAGAAGCACGTCTGGGGCATCGGGGTCGACGCCGACCAGTCGTTTCTCGGGTCGTACATCCTGACGAGCGCGGTCAAGCGCGTCGACACGGCCGTCTATCTGGCGATCAAGAGCGTCGTCGACGGCAAGTTCAAGGGCGGCAACATGGTGTTCGGCCTGAAGAAGAACGGTGTCGGCATCGGCACGATCAGCCCGAAGGTGCCGCAGGCCGAGGTGGCCAAGGTCAATCAGATCCGTGCCGAGATCATCAGCGGCAAGATCAAGAACATCCCCACCGAGGTGCCCTAGGGGAAGACGCTGCTCTGCGGCCGGAGGTCGAGCGGACCGCCGTCGTAGCACTTCGAGGAGTGGTATTCCTCCGGCTCGTTCGGATAGCCCTTCTCGTACACCCAGCGCTGCACCTGCTTCGCCTGCTCCGGCGCGACGCCGAGCTGCTCCGCCACGAACGCCGTGTTCTGCAGCGCGTAGCACTCGGTCACCCCTTCGTCCGAGAAGCCGCGCAGGTGGAAAGACTCGTGCGCGAGCGTGTGCGCCGCCCACGCCGCCTGGAACTGCGAGAAGCCGCAGTTGCCGCGACCGATGCACGTGAAGTCGACGCGGTCGAGATGCCGCAGCGCCTTGCAGGTCTCCGGCGCGAGCTCGGTGTGGTCGGCGGGGCGGCCTGACGCATCGAACTGGACCCGCCCTGCTTCGCCGTGCGTGTCGACGAGACCGCCGAGAAAGCTCGGGCAGTGCACGCCGACGTCGCGTCCCGCGAGCTGGGTGGCGACCACGGCGAGCCGGTCCTGCTGGCGGATCCGGTCTTCGTGCCGCGCAAAGCCGACGGCCGCGAGAGCGCCGACGACGAGGAGGACGGCCGCGAGGAGTCGCACCTATCAAGGATCGGCACCGTCCCGGACGGCCTTGACCGAGCTCGTGGCTCAGAGCCACAAGCTCGGTCGCTCCATTCCCGCAGCGTCGCAACACCGCGGCTTCCAGCGACTTAGTGGCTCAGAGCCACTAAGTCCTTTTAGCCGCCGGCGACCGCGCCGACGACGCGCACCTCTGAGGTCGGCGTCAATGGCTCCTCGAGCAGGCGGCCGCCGCGAGCGTCGACTCCGTCGACGTACACGTTGATCAGGCGCCGCAGCTCGCCCGCCTCGTCGAACAGCAGGTTGCGCACAGGCAACCCGCGCAATGCCTCGCCGACCGTCGGCGCGTCCAGCTCGAAGCGCTTCTGGCCACCGGCCTCCGCGGCGAGCACCGCGGGCAGCAGGACGACGGCCACTACCCCGTCGCGGCCTCGACGGACAGGATCGGCGGCAGGTCGCGGACGGCCTCCGTCCATTGCCCGCCGCCGGGCGGAGCGGTCCAGATCGACCCGTTCTGCGTGCCGAAGTAGATGTTGCCGTCGTCGTCGTACGCGAGCCCCTCACGCAGGACGGCGACCCAGGCGCGGTCGGGAAGCCCGTCGGAGGCGAGCTCCCACGAGGCCCCGGCGTCGGACGTGCGGTAGACGCCGAGGCGTCCCTCCGCCGTGAAGTGGTGCTCCTGCGACTGCTCGGGAATCACGTATGCGACGTCGGGATCCTCGGGGTCGAGTGCGAGCGGGAACCCGAAGCTCGTCGGCAGGCCATTCCCGTCGAGGCGGTCCCAGGTGTCGCCACGGTCGTCGGACCGGTACACGCCGCAATGGTTCTGCTGCCAGAGCCGCTCCGGCCGCTTCGGGTGCACCAACAGCTTGTGTACGCACTGCCCGACCTCCGGATACGGGTCCGGCATGAACTCGGCCGCGACGCTCTTGTTGATCGGCGTCCAGCTGCCGCCCCCGTCCTCGCTCCTGAACGTGCCGGCGGCGGAGATCGCGACATACATGATTCCGTCCGCGAGCTGGATCGAATGCGTGCACATGCCGCCGGCGCCCGGCTGCCAGCGCTCGCGGGTCGGGTGCTCGAGGAGCCCGCGGTTCACCTGCCACGTCATACCGCCGTCGTCCGAGCGGAAGAGCACGCCCGGGTCGGCGCCGAGCCACAACTCGGAGTCGGCGCCCGGCTCGAGATGCCACGTGGCGTTCAGCTTCAGGCGGCTCTCCTCCGGGAGACCGAGCTCCTCCGCGCGCTCCCAGGTCTTGCCGCCGTCGCCGGACCGGTGAGTCGAGGCTCCGTAGAACGGGTTGTTGGTGGCGGCATGGAGGGCGCCGTCGCGCGGGTCGACCATCGCGTGGTAAACGGCCCAGCCCGGCAGCAGCGGCCCCTCGACGTCCCAGCTCCTGCCGCCGTCGCTTCGGACGAGGAAGAAGCCCTTGCGGGTGCCGATGGGTAGCAGGACGGCCATCGGGAAGACGCTAACGCCTCTCGCCGTTGGATGGGATGAGAACAGGAGGTGGGGAATGGCAGCACTGAAGGATCAGGAACGGGAGTTCCTGGACCGGAATCCGTTCGTCGGCACCGTGACGACTCTTCGCCCGGACGGGTCGCCGCACTCGACGATCGTGTGGGTCGATGTCGAGGACGGGAAGGTGTCGTTCAATACTGCGCTCGGCCGCGCCAAGCCGAAGCATCTCGAGCACGATCCGCGGGCGTCGATCTTGGTCGTCGACCCGAACGACCCGTTCAAGTACGTCGCCGTCAGCGGTCATGTGGAGGTGACCGAGGAAGGCGCGGACGCGCAGATCGACAAGCTGGCCAAGAAGTACATCGGCAAGGACACCTACCCATGGCGCAATCCAGCGGAGACCCGCATCAA
>VAXY01000179.1:4471-5027 GCA_005885085.1 Actinomycetota bacterium
GTATCGGCGCGTGAGCGTCGACCCGCCTGAGAGAGTCCGCGCCGCGGCGGAGCAGCTGCGAGCGACGGGCAGCGTGGCCGAGCTGCTCGGTGTCAGCGCACGCGCATTTGTCGAAGTTCTCGACGCGCCAGCGTGCACGATCTCGCGCGTGATCGGCGATCTCCTCGTCGATCTCGTCCAGCATCAGCGCGCGGGCAAGCCGGATCGCCTCGGCCACGGCTATCTGATCTCGGACTATCCCCTGACACGGACGGTGATCGAGACGCGTGAGCCGCGCAGCGTCTACGCACCCGATCCGGACGCCGATCCGGCGGAGACGAGCCTGCTGCGTGAGCTCGGCTTCGACTCCCTGCTGATGCTGCCGATCGAGGCCGACGACGCGGCCTGGGGCCTGGTCGAGGTCTACGGCAGCGGCCGGCCCTTCGAGGTCGCGGACGTCGAGGTCGCACAGAGGCTCGTGGCGGAGGTCGACGGCGTGCTCCAGCAGCTTGCGCGGCCGGCGCGGTAGGAGATGCCGGTCACCATCTGCGACGTCGGGCCGCGCGACGGTCTGCAG
>VAXY01000179.1:5038-5603 GCA_005885085.1 Actinomycetota bacterium
TGCCTGCGTCCACTCGGGCAGAGCTCGTCAACCGGCTCGCAGCGGCAGGGCTGCCGCGTGTCGAGGCCACGAGCTTCGTGCGCGCCGACGCCGTCCCGCAGATGGCCGGCGCCGAGGACGTCGTGGAGCAGATCGAGCGGCGCGAAGGGACGGAGTACTCCGGTCTCGCGTTGAACGTCAAGGGCTATGAGCGTCTCGTTGCGTCAGGTCTCGACCGCGTCAACTTCACCCTGGCAGCGACGGAGACGTTCAGCCGCCGCAACGCGAACCAGTCGCGTGCGGAAGCCCGTGCCGCCGCGGCCGAGGTCGTCGAGCGCTCTGAGCTGCCGGTCACGATCACGATCAGCGTGGCATTCGGCTGCCCCTATGAGGGGAAGGTCGACCCGGGCGTGGTCGCGGACCTCGCCGAGAGCTTCTCCGCCGCGGCCGAGGTCGTGCTCGCGGACACGATCGGGGTCGCGACGCCGCGGCAGGTGCGAACGCTCGTCGCACATGCGGGCGCGCCCGGCGTACATCTGCACAACACGCGCAACACCGGCTATGCCAATGCAGTCTCGGCGCTCGA
>VAXY01000180.1 GCA_005885085.1 Actinomycetota bacterium
GGGCGAGCTCGAGGTGTCCGAGGGCAGACGAGGCGACGAGCCAAACCTGCCCTCCTCGCTCACGGGTCAGCTCAAGCGCCCGGCGCACCGCGTCCCTCGCCTGGTCAGGGCGACCCAGCTGCGCCTGAGCAAGGCCCTGGAGCGCCAGGTTGTACGCAGCGAAGAACGGCTGGCCTGACTGCTCGGCGGCCTCCTGCCCCTCATGAGCGCGCACGAGCGCACCTTCGAGCTCGCCGAGCATGCTCTCGACCTGGCCGAGGAGAAACAGCAGGTACGGTCGAGAGCTCTCGTCGCCAAGTTCCTGCGCGCGTCGAAGCCCCTCCACGAGCATGGCACGACTTCGTTCGTGCGCGTCTGTCCAGATCCAGTACTCAGAAAGGCCGACGAGGGGTTGATCCAACACCCGATACCCGAGCGCCGTCGCATCGAGACCGAACGTCTCGTCCGCCGTCGCCGGGGCGGTCGGGCGGCCGAGAAGCGCCTCCGCCCCGAGCTGCGTAATGAGCGCGTCGGCGGCGAGCGCTTCGCTACCGAGCTCCCGCGCGAGGGCAAACGCAACCTCAGCGTGGTGCTCGGCTTCGTCGAGTCGCTCCATCAGCCAGAAGAGGCATGACGCGACACCCTCGTGCGCGGCGGCAAGCGTCTCCAGGTCTCCTTCCGCCTCCTCCACGACCTGAAGGAAGAGATCCGTCGCATCTGCCGGCGCGTCGTAGGTTCGGATGCGCGCGAGCACCATCAGCGCTCTCGCGCGGAGCCGGCCCGGAGTCAGCGGCTCGATCAGGTCGCGCAGGCTCGCCTCCGCCCGCAGAGCGTCCCCTGATTCGTAGTGCAGAAAGGCGGCGTCGACCGCGCGGCGGAGCCCCCGCTCGGAATCGTCGCGCGGTGTCAGCTCGTACGCACGGTCGAGAAGAACAGCTGCGGGGCCGGGAGCTCCCCGTGCGTGTGCCCGCTGCGCTACCTCCTCGAGGACGGCCGCCACGGCCTCGTCCGCCTCGCCGACGGACGCGGCGAGCTGCCAGGCTCGCGACTCGGGATCGACGAGGAGCTTGGCAAGGCGAGCGTGGATCTCCGGGCGGCGCAGCGGATCCGCCATCTCGTAGGCACCCGCAGCAAGGAGCGAGTGCGTGAACCGGATTCGACCCTCGTCGACCTCGACGATGCCGGACTCGAGTGCAGGCGTCAGACCCACGAGTCGACTGACGCCGGACGCTGCCTCGGTGACCGCGACGGTCGGATGTGGGTGCGCTGCGGCGGCGACCAGAAAGTCGCGGCTGTCCGGAGGCAGCGCCAAGAGGCGGCCGTGGACGAGATCACGGAGCGTCTTCGGGACGGGCAGCGGACGGCCGGCCTCGACCGAGAACCCTGATCGGCCGAGCATGCGCACGACCTCCAACGCATAGAACGGGTTCCCACCCGAAACCTGGTGCACCTCGCTTAGAAGAGGACGCGGAAGCGCGGTTCCAAGATGACCCTGGACGACGCGCTGAAGCGCGATGATGTCGAGAGGGCAAACCTCGACGTGGGTGAAGCGGTCGGCCAAGGATCGCCGGAGCTCTTCGAGCACAGAACCTTCGAGCGATGCGCGGTGCGCTATGAGCGCACCGGCCTGTTCCGCTCTCAGCCGTCTCGCGGCGTACACGAGCGCGCCCGACGACGCCGCATCGAGCCACTGCATGTCGTCGACCGCGATCAGGACGGGAGTTACCTCGGAGAGCGCCCGCAGCACGTTCAAGAACGCCACGCCGACGGCGTGCGGGTCAGGCGGCGGGCCCGCGTCTTCGTCGTCGTCGAGTACGAACGCGCGACGAAGCGCGCGCCTCTGGGCCTCGGGCAACGGAGCGAGCGCGTCCTCGAGTGCCGTGTCCAGCACGTCTCCCAAACCGGAGAACGAGAGCGAGGTCTCGCTTTCGGCGGGTCGCGCAGCCAACACGCGGAAACCTTGCGCCTCCGCTTCGGCGACGCCCGCTTCCCAGAGCGTCGTCTTCCCGACCCCCGCCTCGCCTTCGAGCACCAATGCCGAGGCTCCGCCGGCGATGCTCGCAACGAAGTCGCGGAGAACATCGAGCTCAGCATCCCGGCCAACGATTCCTGTCATCTGTCGACCGATCGTACGCCTGCGCACAAGGGACACACACGCTGGCTCACGTCCGGATAAGCGATACGCACCGTGGGGATACACGGTTCGCGACAGTCGGAGCTCGAATGGATCGCTCGAGCGATGATCGATCCGCGCACGATCGCTCTGCCGTCGGACTCGATGACGCAGTCGCGCGCGAACATCGGGCGCTACCAGGCCATGATCAGAGGGAATTCTAGTCTCAAGAGACAACATCATCGCTGCTGCGCCGTGACCCACAGGCACCAAGCGCTGTGGTTCAGGCTGGCCGGCGATCAAGATGCATTACGAACGAGGCGGCCGTTGCCAACCCAGGCGGCAAATCTCACTTACGAAAAACCTGGGTGCTCCAGAAAGGGCTCCACGACCGATCGTTGTGGAACATATGCAAACGATCGCGCGGCCGAAAAGCGGGCTGTGCAGGACTTTCTCGAAGCCCTCTTCCGGACTCGAACCGGAGACCCCCTCCTTACCATGGAACTTCTCAGGCAACCGGTGGCAGCCGGTGGCAACGGATTTCGCCTGTTTCTGCGGCCTTTGCGGCCCCGCGATTTGCAACCGCTTGCCACCGGTTGCAACCACGGGGCTCCATAAAGGCTCCATCCTCTGTTGTCGGCTTTGGCCGCGTAGGTGTTGCTCGCCTCGTTCTTCGCGCGCGCTTAGCTCGGGGCCAGGCTCCCAGAGGCAGGCCGATCTCCCACTCGTGGCCGAATGGGTCGATGATCCGGCCGAGCCGCCAGCCGTGCTCGTTGCTCACCCGGGACGATTCCCTCGCGCCGGCGGCCACCGCCTGCCGGACGATCCGCTCAGGGTCGTTGACTAATCACCGCGATGAACCTCTGTACGTGCGCATCAGCGGTCACCTACCGGGTTGATCCCGGTTCACTCCACTGAACATGGCAGTACGGGAACCGATCGTCCGCGCGCGAGCCTAGAAGCGGGCGCCGTAGGCTTTGAGTTTCTGCTCGGCGTCGGGAAAGAACGTTTGAAGCGCGTCGAGAAGGTCGCGAGGCTGAACGATGCGATAGGCGTTGCGAACCGCATACAGCCGCAGGGCGCAATCCACTTGCGGCCGCGGGCCGAGGCTCAGAAGCGCCCGGTAGGTCTGGAGATAGGCGCCGAGGAAGTATCGCCGTGGGTCGAATTGGTCCCAGAAGCTCATCGGCTCGCCGATCTTGTTGGCGACCTCGGGTGGAATGGTCGCGTCTGTGAACGGTGGCGCGCCGTTCACCGCGGCCTCTGTCCACGTGGCGAGTCCCTCGTCGAGCCATGGATCGCGTGCTTGGTCATTGCCGACGAGGGAGTAGAACCATTGGTGTGCGGTCTCATGGGGAACGTTCTCGCTCGCCGCGGGCTGGTAGACGAGGGTCGGGTATTCCAGGCCGCCCGTGAGCCCGGTCAGGTCGGCCATTCCAACGACCGTGTACGTGTGCCACGGATATGGGCCGTAGAGTGCGGAATAGCGCTCGAGGCTCACGATCGCGCGCCGGAGGAAGACGCGTGCCGACTTCGCGCCCGGGACTGGCTCTACAGCGACGGTGACCCCGACGGGGGCGGGTACGTGTGCGGTGCCTCTGACGAGCTTGAAGCGGCCGAGCGCGAGCGTGAAGTCGCGAACCGCCTGCGCGCGCCATTTGCCCACACCGACCTGCTGCCCTGAGGCGAGCACGCGCAGGCGAGCCGACTGCTGCGTTATCCGGACGTCGAAGTCAGCAATCGGCGTCGTCCACGCTTCGGCGGACGGAAGCTTGGTTGGAGGATCTAGCGCCCAGGCGTTGCCGTCCCAGGCAAGGAGGGGGAAGAACGATCCGAGACGTACAGAGTATCCACCACCCTTCATCCTCAGGCCGGTGCCGTGGGGGAGGAGTAGGCGCCAGTTCATCGAGACGACGACTTGCTCGCCCGCGGGCACCGGCCGGGAGATGACAAGCGTCGTCGGATTCGGATGCGAGACGGGGAGCGGGCGCGTTCCCTCACGCACTCGTGACACCGACAAGTGCGCCCCGGCTCTCGCGTAGCGCGCGCCGTTCGGCCAGAGGCGTAGGACGAGCCGATCCGTTCCGCGTTTCGCCGGGGCCGTGAACGTGACTACAAGGGTTCCCTCGATCGTTCGAAGTCCGCGAAGTACGTGCACGCCGAGTACGTAATGTGGGCGTGGCGCCGACGGGGGCGGGATCGAACTAGTTACACCGCAAAGCTGCTGTCCGAATGGTGCCTCAGCGGTATTGGCAGTCACGCCGGGAAGCAACAGCGCGACCACGATCGCGAGAGCAACGATGTGCCGCGCATGCGT
>VAXY01000040.1 GCA_005885085.1 Actinomycetota bacterium
TACGTCGACCCTGTCGCCCTTCGACGTCGGTTGAAGCATTCGACCAGGGCTGACACCAAGGCCGGAGGCTAAGCAGGCGACTACCAGCACCCAGCGTCCACCGTCGAGGCGCGGGCGGGCGCAGCCCGCACGCGGCGGTCACAAAGTGACCGGCGCGTGCGCTCGGGGCCTCGTGATACAACGCGTTCGGGGTGTCACAAACTCTTGAAGCCAGGGCTGCTGCACCCGGGGGCGACCGCCTGACCGTCGGTGTCGCCGCGCGCCTGTCGCGCTACCTGCAGGTCCTGACCCAGGCGAGGAAGATGGGCAAGGAGCGGATCTCCTCCCAGGAGATCTCCGACTACACGAACATCAACGCGACCCAGATCCGGCGCGACCTGTCCGCGTTCGGGAAGTTCGGCAAGCGGGGCGTCGGCTACAACATCGACTCGCTCCTGGGCGAGATCCGGAAGATCCTCCGCACCCAGGGACAGCACAACATCGCGCTGATCGGCGCCGGCCGTCTGGGCCAGGCGATCGCCAGCTCGCCGATCTTCGCCGAGCACGGGATCAACATCGCCGCCGTGTTCGACACTGATCCCGACAAGGTCGGCCGGCCGGTCGGGAACGTGCCGGTGAGCGACTACGGCCGGCTTGCCAACGCGATCCGCGAGAAGAACATCATCGTCGGCGTCGTCGCGGTTCCGGCCGACAACGCGCAACGCGTGGCCGACGACCTGGTCGCATCGGGAATCAAGATCATCTTCAACTACTCCGAAGCGCTGCTCGACGTGCCCCAGGACGTTGCCGTGCACACGTCCAACCCGGCGGTCGAGCTGCTCTACGCTCTCTACTTCTATTTGACCTAGGGGCCGCGTAGCGGCCCGGTGGAGGGGGTCTGGGAAAACCGGGAGGTTACCCCGACGGGGCGACCGTCCCCCTCCGCGATGATTGGCGTCGATGCGCATCCTGCTCTGGCACGGTTACCTGCTCGGCGGGACCGGGTCGAATGTGTACACGCGCGCGCTCGCGCGGGAATGGAGCCGCGCGGGACACGACGTGGTCGTCTTCTGCCAGGAGCGACACCCTGACGTGTATGACGTCGGGGGCGCAGAGGTCGTGCGGCCGGACATCGGCGGCCTCTTGCCGGTGTTCGTGCTCGACCGCTATGAGGGTCTCGAGGCGCGGCTGCTGCAGGACCTCACGCGCGAGGAGCGTGAACGCTACGTCGAGCGGAACGCGGCCGCGCTCCGCGCACGGCTGCCCGCAGATCTCGTGTTCGCAAATCACGTCCTGCTCGGCGCTCCGGTCGGTCTCGCCGGCGGCGCACCCTTCGTGGTCAAGGCACACGGCTCGGAGCTCGAGTACTCGATGCGCGGCAACGACGAGCTGGCGGCGTGGGGGGCGGAGACCCTCGCACACGCGGAAGCGGTGGTCGTCGGTTCCGCGCACATCCGCGGCGTCCTCGAAGACGTCGTCGGCCACGTCGACGGCGTGCACGAGGTTCCGCCGGGCGTCGACGTCGATGAGTTCCGGCCGCAGGAGCGCGGGCAGGCCCTCGAGCGGCTGTTGATGGAGGCGCGGGCCGACCCGGCGAACCCCGGCAACGCGAACGAACGCCTGCCGGACGACGGCAACGCCGAGCACTTCGCGGCGTTCTTCGCGACGGACGAGCCGACCGTCCTTTACTTCGGGAAGCTGCTCTTCAACAAGGGCGTGCACCTGTTGCTCGACGCGATGCGCGAGCTCGATGCGCGCGCGGTGATCGTCGGCTTCGGCGACTACCGCGCCGAGCTGGAGCACGCCGCTCCGGAGCGGGTGCTTTTCACCGGGCCGCTCGAGCATCGCCATCTCGTGCATCTGCTCCCGCTCGCGGACGTCGTGGCGGTGCCGTCGATCTTCCCGGAGGCGTTCGGCATGGTTGCCGCGGAAGCCGCCGCGGCCGGGGTGCCGCCGCTCGTGGCCCGGCATTCGGGCCTCGCCGAGATCGCGGCCGGGCTCGAGACGACGTACCCGGCGGAATTCCGGCCGCTGACGAGCTTCGCGCGCGGCGACGCGGGGGATCTCGCCGCGAAGCTCGGCGAGCTGCTCGCGCTGGCCGCCGAGACGCGGCGGGAGCTCGGTGCGGCCGCACGCCGCGCGGCGGTCGAGCGCTGGAGCTGGTCGAGCGTCGCCGAGCGCCTGCTGTCGCTTCATTTACGCTAGTGATGTGGGCGACGCGCAGCGTTTGAGCCCGGAAGAGCAGATCCGGTTCGCCCGCGAGGCATTCGACGGTGGGCAGGACTTCACGATCGCCGTGGAGGAGGAGTTCGCGCTGCTCGATCCGGAGTCGCTCGAGCTGACGAACCGCTTCGAGGAGCTCAAGGGAGCTGGGGCCGGCAGCGAGCTCGACGAGCATCTCGTCGGCGAGCTGATCGCGTCCGAGATCGAGATCAAGACCGGGCGCTCCGCGACGTTCGGGGAGACGGCCGAGCGGATGGGGACGCGCCGAGCGCAGCTGGCGGAGCTCGCCGACCGCTTCGACGTCGCGCTCGCCTGCACCGGCACGCACCCGTGGAGCCGGTGGCAGGACCAGCGCATCATCGACACGCCGCACTACCGCCGCAACAACGAGATCCTCCAGTACGTCGTCTGGCGCAACAACAGCTTCGGCATCCATGCGCACATCGGCATCCGGGGAGCCGACCGTGCGGTGGCCGTCTGCAACGCGTTTCGCAACGTGCTGCCCGAGCTGCTGGCGCTCTCTGCGAGCTCGCCGTTCGTCGAGGACTGCGTCACTGGTCTCCACTCCGCGCGCACGGAGATCTTCACCAAGCTGTTTCCGCGCGCAGGTATCCCCGACGTGTACGACGGCTGGGCTGGATTCGAGCGATACGTGCGCTTCCTCTACGAGACCCGGTCGATCGACGAGCACACGCAGATGTGGTGGAGCGTCCGGCCGCATCTCGCGTTCCCGACGGTCGAGGTGCGCATCTGCGACGCGCAGCCCGACCTCGGGGAGGCGCAGTCGCTCGCGGCGTTGATGCACGCGCTCGGCGCCCGCTTCGCGCGCGCTCTCGACGAGGGCGAGCCGCTGCCGCAGCTCCCGAACCGGCTGCTCGAGGAGAATCTCTGGCGCGCAATCCGCTACGGGCTGACGAATGGGTTGATCGACTTCGAGCGGGGCGAGGTCGTCCCGGCGCGCGCGCGGATCGAGGCGCTGATCGAATGGGTGCTGCCGGTCGCAGAGGAGATCGGCGCCGCTCCGTATCTCGCCGTCCCCGAGGCGAACGCCTCGGAGCGCCAATACGCGCGGCTGGAGCAGCTCGGTTCACACCGCGACGTGTTCGCCGAGCTGGTGCGACGGCCGCGGGAGCTCGTTGGTGCCTGAAGAGCAGAAGCCGACCGACGAGGAGCTGATGAAGCAGCTCGAGGAGGAGCTGCAGAAGCTGCAGGTTTCCGACCTCCTCGTCCAGACGCTGTACACGGTGTCGTCGCTCGGATACCGCAAGCTCTCCGAACCGGACCGCGACCTCGATCAGGCGCGCCTCGCGATCGAAGCATTGCGGGCATTGCTCCCCGTGCTCGAGGGGACGGTCGGCGACGAGCTCGTGCGTGACTTCAAGCAGGTCACGTCCAATCTCCAGCTCGCCTATGCCGACGCGGCGAAGGGGACGAACGGCACGGCCTGACCCCGGCCGCAAGCCCGCCCAGGAAGCCGCTGCCTAGCCCCATGTGATAGAAACCTGCCCGCGCCGGGGACACTCGGCGCTGACCTTGTGAGGGGGTAGGAACGCTGATCGTCGGGAGCTTCTTCAACGACCACGCGGTGCTCTTCGCGCTCGTATGCGCGGGGATCGCGGTCGCCTACGGCATCGGGCTGACCGTCTGGCTGCTCGGCCGGCCGACCGGCAACGAGCGCATGCGCGAGATCCAGCGCGCCGTCCAGGAGGGCGCGGCTGCGTACCTGAAACGGCAATACATGACGATCGCGGCGGTGTCGATCGTCCCGTTCCTGCTGCTCGGCTTCTACCACAAGCTCGGTTGGGGGACGGCGATCGGCTTCCTCGTCGGCGCGATCCTCTCCGCCGCCGCCGGTTTCATCGGCATGAACGTCGCGGTTCGGTCCAACGTGCGCACGGCGGAGGCGGCCCGGCACGGCCTCAAGCCGGCGCTCAACGTCGCGTTCCGCGCGGGCTCGGTGACCGGTCTGCTCGTCGTCGGGCTCGGGTTGCTCGGAGTCGCGGGCTACTACTGGGCGCTGACGGGCTGGATCGGAAACTCGAAGGAGTCGGCGATCGACGACCTGATCGGGCTCGCGTTCGGCGGTTCGCTGATCTCGGTGTTCGCCCGGCTCGGCGGCGGCATCTACACGAAGGCGGCGGATGTCGGCGCCGATCTCGTCGGGAAGATCGAGGCGGGCATTCCGGAGGACGACCCGCGCAACCCGGCGGTGATCGCCGACAACGTCGGCGACAACGTCGGCGACTGCGCCGGGATGGCGGCCGACCTGTTCGAGACGTATGCCGTCACCGCGGTCGCCGTGATGCTGCTCGGGCTGCAGTTCCCCTCGTCCAACCTCGCGCTGTTTCCGCTCGCGATCGGCGGCATCTCGATCCTCGCGTCGGTGATCGGAACGTTCTTCGCGCGCGTCGGGCGCGGCGGGTCGATCATGAACGCGCTCTATCTCGCCGTGCTCGTCGCGACCGTGCTGTCCGCGATCGGCTTCATCCCGGTCACGATGGCGTTCGACGGCGGCAAGTTCGGGTTCGCCGACCTGTACGTCTCGGCGATCGTCGGCCTGGCGGTGACCTTCCTGCTCGTCGCGATCACGGAGTACTACACGGGGACGCGCTGGGGCCCGGTGAAGTCGATCTCGTCCGCGTCGCAGACGGGACACGCGACCAACATCATCTCCGGGCTGGCCGTCGGGATGCAGGCGACGGCGCTGCCGGTGGTGGTGATCGCCACCGGCATCCTCGTCGCGCACCATTTCGCCGGGCTGTACGGGATCGGAGTCGCCGTCATGGCGCAGCTGTCGATGACGGGGTTGATCGTGGCGCTCGACGCGTACGGGCCCGTCACCGACAACGCGGGCGGGATCGCGGAGATGGCGGACCTCGACGAATCCGTGCGCGCGATCACCGACCCACTCGACGCAGTCGGCAACACGACGAAGGCGGTGACCAAGGGGTACGCGATCGGCTCGGCCGCGCTGGCCGCGCTCGTGCTGTTCGACTCCTACACGACCGGCCTGCACGACCAGGCCGATCCGAGCAGCGCGCTCGCGTCGGTGAGCTTCAACCTCAGCGACGCGTGGGTGATCGCCGGCCTCTTCATCGGCGGGCTGATGCCGTTCCTGTTCGCCTCGCTGGCGATGCAGGCCGTCGGCCGCGTCGGCGGCCAGATCGTGACGGAGGTGCGGCGCCAGTTCCGCGAGAACCCCGGGATCATGGAAGGGACCTCTCGGCCGGAATATGGCCGCGCGATCGACATCGTCACCAGCTCGGCGATCCGGGAGATGCTGCTGCCGGCGCTGATCCCGATCCTGTTCCCGATCATCGTCGGGATCATCAATCCGCGCATGCTGGGCGGGCTGCTGATCGGGACGATCGTGACGGGCCTGTTCCTCGCGATTGCGATGACGTCGGGCGGCGGGGCGTGGGACAACGCGAAGAAGCTGATCGAGGACGGCGCCTACGGCGGCAAGGGCTCGGAAGCGCACGCGGCCTCGGTCACGGGCGACACCGTCGGCGATCCCTACAAGGACACGGCCGGACCCGCGATCAACCCGATGATCAAGATCGCCAACATCGTCGCGATCCTCATCATCCCGCTCATCGTCTCGATTCACGGCTAGCGCCGTGAATCGACTTTGGGTACGCGCGACCGCCGCAGACGCGGTCTGGCGTGTCAGTCCGGCCGTCGCTAGAGCGGCTGCGCTCTAGCGCCCGTCCTTTGTCGGTGACCGCTGGCGGAGGTTCTAGGCTCCTGTCGTGAGCGTCGGGCCGACTCCTTCCGCCCCTCTGCGGCGTGGGCGGCGGCGCCGGGCTCAGCGGCTCGAACGCGTGCTCGGGACGCCGGCGCTCTTCGCGACTGCCTACGGCAACGTCGGCTCGTCGATCTACTACGCGCTCGGGCTGGTGGCGGGGATCGCGCTGGGGCTCACGCCGCTCGTCTTCGTCATCAGCGGCCTGATCTTCGCCGCCACCGCCGCGACGTATGCCGAGGGGACGGTGCGTTTTCCGGAGGCCGGCGGCTCCTCCAGCTTCGCGCGTCACGCCTTCAACGAACTGGTCTCCTTCGGGGCGGCGTGGGCGCAGATGCTGAACTACATCATCACGATCGCCATCTCGGCGTTCTTCGTCCCGCACTACCTCTCGATCTTCTGGGGACCGCTGCGCGAGAACCCGTGGGACATCGTCGGTGGGGTCGCGGTCGTCACGGCGCTCGTGCTGCTGAACATCGTCGGGATCCGCGAGGCGGCGCGGCTGAACATCTTCCTGGCCGTGATCGACTTCGCGACGCAGCTGCTGCTCGTCCTGATCGGCTTCGCGCTGGTCTTCCACCCGCACATCGTCTTCTCCGCCAACCTGCACTGGGGAGTCGCGCCGACGTGGCGACACTTCCTCCTCGCGATTCCGATCGCGATGATCGCCTACACCGGCATCGAGACGGTCTCGAACCTGGCGGAGGAGGCGCGCGACCCTCCGCGCGACATCCCGCGCTCGATCTCCTGGGTCGCTGCGGCGGTGTTCGCGATCTACTTCACGCTGCCGCTGATCGCGCTCTCCGCACTCCCGGTGGAGAAGGCCGGGCACGGCTACCGCACGCTCCTCGGTCTGCCGCCCGACCAGGGAGGGTTCGTGAACGACCCTGTGCTCGGCCTCGTCGAGCATCTCGGCCTGCACGGACACCTCCTGAGCGCGGCCAAGATCTACGTCGGCATCCTCGCGGCGACGATCCTCTTCATCGCGACGAACGCGGGCGTGATCGGCGCGTCGCGGATCACGTACGCCATGGCCAGCTACCGGCAGCTGCCGGAGGTGTTCCGGCGCCTGCACCCGAAATTCAAGACGCCGTGGCTGTCGCTGGTCGTGTTCGCCGGCCTGATCTCGATCATCGTGCTCCTGCCCGGGAGGACGAGGTTCCTCGGCGAGATGTACGCGTTCGGTGCGATGCTGTCGTTCACGATTGCGCACGTCTCGGTGATCGCGCTGCGGATGCAGTCGCGGGACGACGCCGAGGCGTTCACGATCCGACCGAGCCTGCGCATCCGAGGTGTCGACTGGCCGCTGTTCGCGATCTTCGGCGCGCTCGGAACGGGCATCGCGTGGATCGTGGTCGTCGTGCAGAAGCCCGGACCGCGGTGGGCCGGGCTGGGGTGGCTGGTCGTCGGCCTCGCGGCCTACATCGCGTACCGGCGATTCGTCATCCGGGAGCCCGTGACGGCGACGCTGCGTGCCCCCGTCATCATCGGGCCCGGCGCCGCGCTGGAGTACCGGAGGATCCTGGTCCCGGTGAAACCAGGGCGGGCGTCGGAGGAGGCGATCGACCTCGCCTGCCGCCTCGCCGCCGAGCGCCGCGCGAGGATTGCCGCCGTCAGCGTGGTGGTCGTCCCGCTCGAGCTCCCGCTCGACACCCTGCTCGACAAGGAGGAGGCGCTCGCGTACGACGCGCTCGACGCCGCTGCGGCGATCGGCGAGCTCTACGGCGTCGACGTCAACGAGCGTCTCGTGAGGGCCCGCAGCGCCGGGCGGGCGATCGTCGACGAAGCGACCCGCCGCCACAGCGAGATCATCGTCATGGGCGCCCCGCGGGCAAAGCGCGGCCGCGGCGTCTTCAGCGAAACGGTCGACTTCGTGCTCAAGCACGCACCCTCCCGCGTCATGGTCGCCGCCGGGCGAAAGGCCGCGTGAACCTCTACCGGTCCGGGATCGCGCTCTTCGGCGTGGTCTTCGTCGGGATCGGGATCGCACTGCTGGCGGTCACCGCCGCACAGGGCGGCGCCGCCTTCGGCTACCTGCTCGGCGTGCTCTTCGTCGCGCTCGGCCTCGGCCGGCTCTATCTGCTCCGGTCGCGGCGATAACCTCAGTAAGTGCCCTTCCCAGCAATGCACCAGCATCACTGGAAAGGGCACTAGTGGCGCGCAAGCTGCCCCGCCTGCAACGCGTCCTCGACGCTCCGGCGCTCTTCTCGATCGCGTACGGCGAGATCGCGTCGTCGATCTACTTCGCCCTCGGGATCATCGCGCTGCACGCGTTCGGCTTCGCCCCCGCGGTCCTGTTCGCCGCCGGCCTCCTCTTCATCGTCGTCTCGCTCTCGTATGCCGAAGGGACGGCCGCGATCCGCGAGACCGGGGGCGCCGCCACCTTCGTCCGCATCGCCTTCAACGACTTCTGGGGCTTCGTCACCGGCTGGGTGCTCTTCCTCGACTACCTGATCGTGATCGCGCTCTCCGCGCTGTTCGTGCCGCACTACGTCGCCGGCGCCTTCTTCACCAAGGTTCACCGTCCCTGGGACGTCGTGATCGGCTGCGGCGTGATCGCAGGCATCGCCGCCGTGCGGCTCGTTCACCGCACGCGCCTGCACCGCTGGGCGCTGATCGTCGCGCTCGTCGACCTCGCGACGCAGCTCCTGATCGTTGCGCTCGGCTTCGCGCTGCTGTTCTCGCCGCATGCGCTCACCGCCGGGACCTCGCTGGGCGTGACGCCGTCCTGGCATTCGATCGCGTTCGCGATCCCGCTCGCGATGCTCGCGTACACCGGCCTCGAGACCGTCGCCAACCTGGCGGAGGAGACCAGGCGTCCGGGACGCGATCTCCCGCGGTCGCTCTTCGGCGCGATCGGCCTGGTCGTCGTGCTGTACGTCGCGATCGCCGTGGTCGCGCTCTCTGCTTTCCCGGCCGAGCACGGGACGCTGCTCGGCAGCAACTGGCTGCGCGCGCCACTCGTCGGAGTCGCCGCGCAGATCCGCGCCCAGGTGCCGAGCTTCATCGGCTATCCCGTCCAGGTGTTCGTCGGTCTCTCGGGCGCGCTGATCCTGCTCACGGCCGCGACGACGTCGATCTCCGGCTTCGGCCGGCTGGCCTATTCGCTCGGCGAGCACGGCCAGCTGCCACGCAAGTTCGGAATGCTGCGGCAGCGGACGGTCGTCGCGCCTCAGTCGATCGTCGCTGCCGCGGCGATCGCGATCGCGCTGCTCGCCGGCACCGCCGTGCTCCCACATCCCGTCTTCTTCCTGGCGAGCCTCTTCAGCTTCGGCGTCCTGCTCGCGTTCACCGCGGCGCAGCTGGCCGTGATCAAGCTCAGGTTCAGCGACCCGAAGCGCCGGCGGCCGTATCGCGTCCCCTTCACCGTCGGACGGATCCCCGTGCCGTCGCTGATCGGTGCCGCGCTGACGTTCGTCGTCTGGGTGGACGCGCTCGCGACGCACGTCGGCGCACGCTACGCGGGGCCCGCCTGGCTGGCAGTCGGGCTCGTGATCTACGTCGGCGTCCGCCGCTCGCGCGGGGAGGGGCTGTTCGAACCGGTCATCTCGGCCGACGAACACCGCGGCCTGGCCGAGGCGGAGTTCTCGAAGATCCTCGTCCCGATGAAGCTCGGGGAGATCGGGGAGGAGATGATCGCGACAGCAGTGAAGCTCGCCCAGGAGCGTGGCGCGGCCGTGGAGGCGCTGCACGTGATCCGCGTGCCGATGGAGCTGCCGCTCGACGCCGAGCTCCTCGACGAGGAGGAGCGGGCCGAGGCGTCGATCGCGGAGGCCAAGCTGCTCGGCGCCGATCACGGCGTCCGGGTCGACGGCCGCACCGTGCGTGCGCGTGCGATCGGCCAGGCGATCGTTCAGGAGGCGCACGACCAGGGCGCCGACCTGATCGTGCTCGGCTCGGCGCCGCGGTGGCGGCGCCAGTCGCGCTTCTTCTCGCCCACGGTCGACTACGTCCTCAAGAAGGCACCCGCGGAGGTGTTGATCGTCGCGTTTCCTCAGGGCGTCCTGGAGGGGGACGGCGCAGGACAGGAAGGTTGACCGCCGAGCTACGCTGAGCGTGTGAAGCTCATCGTCATCGGCTGCGGCCGGGTGGGCTCGACGATCGCGAAGCGTTTCGCCTCGGAAGGCTGGGACGTAACGGCCATCGACGAGAAGGAGTCCGCCCTCAGCCGCCTGGGAGAGGACTGGACCGGAGGGTTCATCGTCGGCCATGGCATGGACACCGCCGTGCTGCGCGAGGCCGGCATCGAAGAGGCCGACTCGGTCGTCGTTGCCACCGACGGCGACAACACGAATCTGGTCATCGGCCAGGTCGCGCAGAAGCGGTTCGGGATCGACTGCACGGTCGTCCGCATCCTCGACCCGGCGCGGGCCGAGTTCTACAACAAGCGCGGGCTGCGCACGATCTGCCCGACCTCGACGGCGATCGACGCTCTGAGCGACGCCGTCCGCACGTGCGTCGTGCCGCAACGCGAGGAGGTGCGCGCCTAGATGTATGTCCTGATTGCCGGCGGTGGGAAGGCGGGCGCGAACGTCATGCGCACGCTCCTGCGCAACGGCCACGAGGCGACGATCATCGAGCAGGATCGCGACCGGTACGAGCGGCTCGAGTCCGAGTTCGAGCACCAGGCGATGAACGGCGACGCGACCGAGCTGTTCGTGCTCGAGAAGGCGGGGATCAAGCGCCCGCCGGACCTCGTGCTCGCCCTCACGGGCGACGACGAGGACAACCTCGTCATCTCGCAGATTTCGAAGGAGAAGTACGCGGTCCCGAAGGTAATCGCGCGTGTCAACGATCCCCGCAACCAGCCGCACTTCGACCTGCTCGGCATCTCGCCGACCGTCTGCGCGACGTCGAGCATCCTCGGGCTCGTCGAGCACGAGGTGCCCGAGCACGACCTCGTGCATCTGCTCGAGCTGCGGAAGGAAAACCTGGAGATCGTCGAGGTGCAGATCGACAAGAGCTCTCCGTGCGCCGGCAAGACCGTCGAGAAGCTGAAGCTCCCCGAAGGCTCACGCCTGATCTCGGTGATGAGGAACGGGAGGGCGGAGATCGCCGTCGGTTCGACCGAGCTCCAGCCCGGTGACCAGGTGCTCGCAATCCTGCAGCCCGGCAAGGAAGACGAGCTCCGGCAGATCCTGCTTAAGAAGTAAGTAAAGACTCGAACCGAACGGCGCCGACGCCGGTAGGTTGGCCGAGATGCTCGTCGCGTTGCTCGCCTCCGCCGCGCTCGTTTCCCAACAGCAGCAACAGCTGTCGGTGCAACCGTTCGCGCAGGGGCTCCGCCCGCTGACCGCGATCGCGTCGACACCGGCCGAGCCGAAGCGGCTCTACGCAGTGGAGCAGTCCGGCCGGATCGTGTACTTCGTCAACGGCCGCCTCGGAGGAACCTTTATCGACCTGCGCGGCCGGATTACGAGCGGCGGAGAGCAGGGACTGCTCTCGCTCGCGTTCCATCCGAACTACAAGCGCAATCACCGCTTCTACGTCGACTACACCGACACGCACGGAAACACGAGGGTGATGGAGTTCCGCTCGCGAAGCGGCCACGGAGTCGCGTCGAGCGCGCGGCAGCTGCTGTTCGTGCGACAGCCATACGTCAATCACAACGGTGGCGAGCTGCAGTTCGACTGGGCGGGCTTCCTCTACGTGGGCATGGGCGACGGCGGCTCGGAAGGCGATCCCCAGAACCGCGCCCAGAATCCCAGCGAGCGCCTCGGGAAGCTCCTCCGCATCAAGCCACTCCTCAAGGGCGCGCACTGGCAGACGGTCGCGCTCGGCCTGCGGAATCCCTGGCGCTTCTCGTTCGACCGGACCAACGGAGACCTGTACATCGCGGACGTCGGCCAGAACAACTGGGAGGAGATCGACTACCGGGCGGCGGGCCACGTGAGCAAGCTCGCGAACTACGGCTGGAAGGCGTTCGAGGGACGGGCGCGGTTCTCCAACACCGCGCTCGGCTCCGGTGAGCTCGTCTCGCCCGTGTACGCGTACAGCCACGCCGACGGCAACTGCTCCGTCAGCGGCGGGTACGTCTACCGCGGCCAGGCCGTCGACGCAGCTGCCGGACGGTACTTCTTCGGGGACTACTGCTCGGGCTTCGTCTGGAGCCTGCGCATCGACAACGGCGGTGCCGCGGATGTCCGCCGTGAGCCTTTCCGCGTCGCGTCGCTGACCTCGTTCGGAGAGGACGCCTCGGGCGAGCTGTACTTCGCCACCGGCAACGGCCGCATCTTCAAACTCAGCGCCTGACGCGAGTCTACGACGCGCCGGCGGCCTAGCCGGTTCGGCGCCGGCGCACGGTCGGTGCCTGCCGGCCCAGCGCGGCGTAGGCGAGCGCCTGCAGCGACTCGTTCAGCGTCGACAGCTCGCGGGAGATGCGCAGCAGATGCTCGTTCGTATCGAGATGCCGGTTGAGTGAGTGCATCTCGGCGCAGAGGCGGTCGAGCCGCTCGAGCAGTGCATCAAGCTGCCTGTCTCCGACATCCTTCCGGTCCACAGGATCATCTTAGGCTCAGCAGTTCCGCCCGCGTGCGCACGACCGTGGCGTCAGCGCCGAGGTGCTCCAGCAGGCGCGCTCGGGCGTCGTCGCCGGTTTCGACGACCGTGACGCGGCCGTCGGCGCCGAGGTGCGAGAGCGCGACGCGGGCCAGTTCCTCGGGCATGTCCGTGAAGACGCCGATTCGCACGCCCGCCGCGTGCAGTCGCCGGAGGGCCTCGGTTGCAGCGGCGTCACGGCGCAGGTAGACAGGAGCACGTTCCTCCGCGAAGCGTTCGAGCAGCTGACGCCAGTTCGGCAGCTGCTCGTCGAGCGCGGCCACGTCGACACGAAAGCGCCGCCCGGCGTCCGCGAGCCAGTCGCGCCAAAGCGGGCCGGTGTCGCCGAGGGCGGCGAGGTCGACCACGACCGCTCTCAACGCTGCCGCACTCGCAGCCAAAGCACCATCCCGAGCGCGACACCGGCCGCGTCGATGCCGAGGTCGACGGGCGACGCATGGCGTCCTCGCACGAAATGTTGGTGCAGCTCGTCCGTGGCCGCATACGCGATCCCTGCCGCCAGCGCCGGCACCTCCCGCTCCAGCGCGCGGTACAGCAGTGCCCCGAGGATCGCGTACTCCGTCACGTGCGCGCCTTTGCGCAGGACCGTGTCCCAGACGCCGAGCCCGGTGGACAGACTCGGGATCGAGGAGAGCGCGAAGATCACCGCCGCCCACGCGAGCACGGGTAGCCAGACGGTGAGCGCGCGCGACCGGGCCATCGGCGCCCGATGCTAGTCTCCGGCCGACAACCGGCGAGCGGCAAGGGAATCCGGTGCGAATCCGGAACGGTCCCGCCGCTGTGAGGGGACACGCTACCGCGCCACGTGCCACTGGCCTCAGGGCTGGGAAGGCGGCGAGGGAGGGAGCCCCGAGTCAGAAGACCTCCGCCGCCGGCAAACCCGAACCCCTCGCGGAAGGAGGATTCGTGTTTCGCCGACTCATTCCCTTGGTCGCGGCCCTCGCCGCGATCCTCGTCGCCCAGCCTGCGACGGCGCGGCCGCCGCAGCGCATCATCTCGCTCTCGCCGGCTGCGACGGAATCGCTGTTCGCGATCGGCGCCGGCAACCAGGTCGTCGCCGTCGACGATCAGTCCGACTACCCGAAGAAGGCCCCTCACACGTCGCTCTCCGGGGTAACCCCGAACGTGGAAGCCATTGCCTCGTACCGGCCCGACCTCGTCGTCGTGCAATACGACGCCGGGGGCGTCGTCGAAGGCCTGCGCAAACTGAGCATCCGGGTGTTGGTGCAGCCCAGCGCGCAGAACCTCGCCGCTGCATACGGGGAGATCGCGCAGCTTGGGAACGTCACCGGGCACAAGCGGGCCGCGGCCGCGCTGATCGGCCGGATGAAACGCGCGATCAAGAGGGCGATCGCCTCGGCGCCGAGGCGGCGCCTGTCCGTCTACCACGAGCTTTCGCCCGACTTCTACAGCGCGACCTCGAAGACGTTCATCGGCGGGATCTACAAGCTGTTCGGCCTGCGCAACATCGCCGATGCTGCAGATTCGACCGGCTCCGGCTATCCGCAACTGTCCGCCGAATACATCCTCAGTGCCAACCCGAGCCTGGTCGTGCTCGCCGATACGCGCTGCTGCGGTCAGACCGTCGCGGCCGTCGCCAAGCGCCCCGGCTGGAACGGTGTCGCAGCGGTTCGCACCGGTGCGGTGGTTGCGATCGACGACTCGATTGCATCGCGGTGGGGACCACGAATCGTCCAGTTCGTGCAGGCGGTCGCCAAGGCTCTGCGGAAGCTCGGCCGCTAGATGCGTCTGGCAACGCCGCGGTTGTGGATCCCGGCTTCGGTCGTCTTCCTGGCCGCGGCGTTGCTCACCGGCGCGCTCGTCGGTCCAGTCCCCCTCGCCGTGCTGAACGTCGTGCACGCGACGTTCGCGCACGTCTTCGGGCTGCATTCGCCGCTCTCCGGTGCGAACGACGCGATCCTCTGGCAATTGCGCCTGCCACGCGTCGTCCTCGGCGCGCTCGTGGGCGGGACGCTCGCCGCCGCCGGAGCTGCGTACCAGGGCGTATTCCGCAACCCGCTCGCCGACCCGTACCTGCTCGGTGCGGCCGCGGGCGCCGGGCTCGGCGCGACGCTCGTGGCATCGTACGCACCCGGGAGCGGGCTCTCGGGGGACCTCCTCCCGATTTCCGCGTTCGTCGGAGCGGGAGTGGCGGTGGTCGCCGCCTACACGCTCGGGCGCTCGGCCGGTGCAGCGGCAGGGCCGGCCGCGCTCGTACTGGCCGGCGTCACGATCGCGTCGTTCTTCACGGCGTTGCAGACGTGGTGTACTCGTGGCTGCTCGGCCGACTCGCGACCTCGGGCTGGCGTGAGGTCGGGATCATCGCGCCGTACGCCGCGGCCGCCTGGTTGATCCTGCTCGGGCACCGACGCCTGCTGGACGTCCTTGCCGTCGGCGACGAGGAAGCGGCCGCGCTCGGCGTCAACGTCGGGCGCGTCCGCCTCTTCGTCGTCGTGGCTGCGACGATTGCAACTGCCGCCGCGGTCGCCGTCAGCGGGCTGATCGCGTTCGTCGGGATCATCGTCCCGCATACGATCCGCCTGGTCGCCGGCGGGAGCTACCGCCTCCTGTTGCCGCTCTCCGTCGTGGTGGGCGCGGGCTTCCTGGTCTTCGCCGACGTGATCGCGCGCACGGTGATGTCACCCGCGGAGCTCCCGATCGGGGTCGTGACTGCCTTTTTCGGAGCACCCTTCTTCGCCGTCGTGCTGCACACGAGCAAGCGCCGCGCATGACGGCGCTCGCACTAGACAAGCTCTCGGTAGTGCTCGGCGGCAAGCGGGTCGTCGACCGAGGAGGGTGAATGGGTCGCGCTGATCGGCCCGAACGGGGCCGGCAAGACCACGGCGTTGCGCGCCGTGGCAGGCCTGGTCGGCTACGCGGGTCATGTGCACCTGTTCGGCGGCGATACCGAGCGAATGACCCGCCGGCAGCTCGCACGGCTCGTCGCGCTCGTGCCGCAGGTGCCACTGATTCCGGGTGGCATTACCGTCCGCGAGTACGTCCTGCTCGGTCGCACGCCACACCTCGGCTACTTCGGCGGAGAGAGCCGCGGCGACCATGCGGCCGTCGACGAGGCGCTCGTCCAACTCGACCTGACGCAGTTCGCACGGCGCCGGCTCGACACGCTCTCCGGCGGCGAGCGGCAGCGTGCGACGTTGGCGCGCGCTCTTGCCCAGGACGCTCCCATCCTTCTCCTCGACGAGCCGACAGCTGCGTTGGACGTGGGTCGTCAGCAGCACGTACTCGAGCTCGTCGATTCGCTGCGTGCGAGCCGCGGGCTGACGGTGTTCTCGACCATGCACGACCTCACGCTCGCAGGTCAGTACGCCCACCGTCTGCTTTTGCTCGATCACGGGAAGCTCGTGGCCGCCGGCTCCGCCGAGGACGTCCTGACGCGCACCCTGATCACCGAGCATTATGGAGCGGAGGTGGCGGTCCTCGATGCGCCCGGGTCGGGGTTCGTGGTCGTTCCGGTGCGCGGTACGATCCGGGACGGCGCGTAGCGCCGTCTATGAGGACCTAGGCGAGAACACACCCGTTTCCCGTCCCGCCTCGACGGAGGTCCTCTCTTGCTTGCCGCCGCGAACATCACGAAGTACCACGCCGCGCAACTCGTCCTCGACGACGTGACGCTGGTCGTGCCACCGGCCGGCCGCACCGGGCTTGTCGGCCCGAACGGCTCGGGCAAGTCGACGCTGCTGCGCATCCTCGCCGGGCTCGACGAGCCCGACAGGGGAACTGTGCGCCGTACCCCGCCGACGCTGGCGGTCGGCTACCTCTCACAGGAGTCCATGCCCGCCGGTCGCTCGGGCGGGGAGGCCGCACGCCTGCGGCTCGCGGAGTTCCTGCGCCGCCCGCTCGGCGTGTTCCTGCTCGACGAGCCGACGAACGACCTCGACTTCGCCGGGCTCGAGTGGCTCGAACGCACGCTCGCCGGGCTCCCGGGCGCGGTCGTCCTTGTCTCGCACGACCGCGACTTCCTCGACCGGACCGTCGACCGCGTCGTCGAGCTCGACGAGTGGACGCACCGGCTGACCGAGTTCTCAGGCGGTTGGAGCGCCTACGAACGTGCCCGCACGAGCGCCTTGCGCCGGCAGCGCGAGGCGTACGAGCGGTACGAGGGCGAGCAGGCGCGACTCGAGGCGCAGCAACGGCGGATGCAGGAATGGGAGCAGCGCGGCTACGGCCAAGGGCGCAAGAAGAAGAAGTCGAAGGACGTCAAGAGGACCTACAGGGGGCGGATCGAGCGGCTTGAGCGTGTCGAGAAGCCGTACGAGCCGTGGGAGCTTCGGCTCGATCTCTCGCCGCCGAGGCGCAGCGGCGACGTGGTGGCGCGGCTCGAGGGCGCGATCGTCGAGCGCGGTTTGTTCAGGCTCGGCCCGACCGACCTCGAGCTGGCGTGGGCGGAGCGCCTGGCCGTGCTCGGCCCAAACGGCAGCGGCAAGACCACCTTGCTCGACGCCGTGCTCGGCCGGATCCCGTTGAGCGCCGGGCGACGCTGGGTCGGGCCGGGTGTCGTCTTCGGCGAGTTGTCGCAGCAGCGCGCCGAGCTCGCGGAGGGCGTCCTTCTCGATGCCTTCACGTCGGCAGCCGCTTTGGCGGCGGAAGCAGCGCGCACGCTCCTGGCGAAGTTCGGTCTCGGCGCCGACCACGTTCTGCGCGAACTCGGTTCACTCTCCCCCGGGGAGCGTACGCGTGCATCGGTGGCGCTGTTCGCTGCGCGCGGAGTGAACTGCCTGGTACTGGACGAGCCGACGAACCATCTGGATGTCGCCGCGATCGAGGAGCTCGAACGGGCGCTCGACACATTCGGCGGCACAGTGGTGCTCGTGACGCACGATCGCCGCTTCCTGACGCGGTTTCGGGCTACGCGGACTCTGGCGCTGCAACCCAGCCGGACGCCGGTCGCTCCAGCCGTCCCTCGCTGACGAGCCGTTCCACGAGCTCGTCCGGGAAGAGCCACTTCCAGCTGAACCACCTGCGTGCGAGCTCGCGCTCCGGTGCGACGACGGCGGCGCGCATCGCCGCGACGACGAGGTCGTCGACGCCCCCGCCGTCGCCGAGCGGGTCCGGGTAGGCCTGGTCGTAGCGCAGCAGCTCGCTCGTATGCGTGTGACGGCCGTCGGGCAGCTCGACGCGGAGGCTCCGGCTGACGATCGCGCCACAGAGCTCGAGCGGGTAGCGGAGCAGCTTGAGCTCCTTCGGCTTGAGGGCGAGCTCGGTCTGCAGGTCGTCGAGCGTGGACGGGCCGGCCTCCGCGAGATGGCGCAACAGGCGGGCCCACTCCTCGTGCTGCTCCATGCGGGCGAGCTCGGAGCGGCAGATCCCGTCGACGAGCGGCAGCGTCGCGTCCGTGAACAGGATCGACTTCCCCTTGTGCACGCGCAGCTCATGGACGTCAGGACGCTCGGCGAGCTGGAAGTACCACGGGTACTTCGTCGCCGGCCACGACCCGAAGCCGCGGCTTCCAGGAGCGTACGGCTCCTCGTGGCACGCGCCGAAGAAACTCGGCAGCGCCGAGTCGGGCGTCCTTGTCAGGAGGCCGCGATCCCGGAGGAAATCGTGCGCGTCCTCGAGGGATTCGAGGGCGCGATCCGGCCTGAGCCGGCAGAGGTAGTCCCGCCGCTCCTCGAGTTCCAGCACGGCCGTATCTAAACACCCGGCTTCTGCGTTTTCCCTGCAAAACCGAAAGGAGCCACGGAAAATGGGTATGGGAGTCAGTTTGTTGCTCGTCGCCGCGGGCGCGATTCTGATCTGGGCCGTGAACGCGACGGTGAGCGGCATCGAGCTGCACACGATCGGTTGGATCCTGCTCGCCGTCGGTGCGGCAGGCGCTCTGTTCTCGCTGATCTTCTGGTCGAGCTGGGGCGGGTTCGGCGGGCCGGCCGACGGCCGCCGCCGCGTCGTCCGCGAGGACTACTAAGCGAACGGCTGGGGTCTGACCCCTCGGGG
>VAXY01000189.1 GCA_005885085.1 Actinomycetota bacterium
GGCGAGCACGTGCGCCGACGGATCTGGGTCGCGCTCGCGCTCGCGCTGATCGGTCTGCTCCTGATCGTCGAGATCTGGAAGGCGCACCGGCCGAACGGCGCCGGCCTCGCGGCTGCAGCGCTTGCCGCGATCACGTACGCCGCCTACATCCTGCTCGCCGAGCGCGGCGTCCGGGCGCGCGACCCGATCTCCCTCTCGGCCTGGGGCTTCCTGTTCGCGACGCTGTTCTGGTCCGTCCTCGCGCCATGGTGGAACTTCCCCGCGGCGCGCGTCGACGATCGGGTCTCGCTGCTCGGCAACCTGGGCTCGAGCCACCTGCCTGTCTGGGCGCTGATGGTGTGGATGGTCGTCCTCGGCACGATCGTATCTCGGCGACGCGCGCCGGCATCACGGGCATGCTCGAGCCCGTCCTCGCCATCGTCGTGGCATGGCTTTGGCTGGGCGAATCGCTGGCCCCTCTGCAACTCTCCGGCGCAGTCGTTACTCTCGCGGGCATCTCGCTGGCCCAGACCTCCCGCTGATCCCGCTCGGAGCACATTCTCATCTCCCCCTTCTGGGGGAGGCGATCTCCGTTTTGCGACTTCAAACTGCCGCGAATGTTTACTAAAAGACAGCTTTTTACCGTTTTTCTCGTAGTTTTCGCCCTCCTGATCCCCGTCGCCGGGGCCCAGGCCCGGAGCCTCTCGAGCCCGGAGACCTCGCTTCTCAGCACGATGAATGCAGTCCGGGCGGGCAACGGCCTCGCCTCACTGCGGGTCGATTTCCACCTCGTCCGGGCCGCTCGCGGCCACTCCGCGGACATGATGCGACGCCAGTACTTCGCCCACGGCTCCCTGGCCGGACGCGCGGTTGCCGCCGGCGCCCGCGGACCCCTCTTCGGCGAGGACCTCGCCTGGGCGACCGGCATGACCCCTCAGTGGGTCGTCGGCCACTGGCTTGCCAGCCCGGCCCACCGCGCCGTCCTCCTGCGCCCGGGCTTTCGGCGCGTGGGGATCGGAATCACGTTCGGCACGTTCATCGGCCACGGCGGCGCAGCGGTCGTGACGGCCGACTTCGCCGGACACTAGGGCACGTCGAGGGCTACTCGGACTCCATCAGCGACCGCAACTCCGACAACTTCTCCGCCCGTAACTCGTCACCCTCGCCGCGGTCGATCCGGTCCAGCAGGCTCTGGACGAGCGGCGCAAGCTCGAGTGGGTTGAACGGCTTCGTCACGTAGTCGACGCCGCCGATGTCCAGGCCCCGCGCCCGATCGCGGAACTCGGCGCGTGCGGTCAGGAAGATGATCGGGATCCCGGTCGTCCGCTCGTCCTCGAGCAGCTGCACGGCGACGCGCCAGCCGTCCAGCCCCGGCATCATCACGTCGAGCAGGATCACGTCCGGTCCTTCGTCACGCGCCTTCTCGACACCGGACGGCCCATCCGCCGCCTCGATCACGTCCATCCCTTCCGCCTCGAGATTTACGCGACAGAGGAGCCGGATCGGCGCTTCGTCGTCGATAACCAGAACCTTCGTCATCCCGGCCCTGTGGTGCCTATACCCACCGTCTCGTTCGCCTACTCCCGCGCGGCCGGGAGCTCGAACGCGAAGCTCGAGCCCTCCCCTTCGGTCGAGTCGACCCAGATGCGTCCGCCCATCGCCGTCACGAGCTCCTTCGCGATGAACAGCCCGAGGCCGGTGCCCGCAGCGCCATCTCGGGCCGCGGACTCGGCGCGGTAGAACTTGCGGAAGATCCACTCGCGCTCCGCCGCCGGGATGCCCATGCCCTCGTCGACGACACGCACCTCGACACGATCCGCGTTGCGGCGAACGCCCACCGTCACCGTTCCGCCGGCCGGCGAATAGCGCAGCGCGTTCTCGACGAGAATGTTGAAGACCTGCCGCACCTTCTCGCGGTCGGCCTGCGCGGCGAGCGGCTCCTCCGGGAGGTCGATCTCGAAGCGGTGGCCGTTCATGTCGCCGCTCTCCTCGACCGTTCCGACCACCTCGGACACGACCGAGCCGACGTCGATCCGATCCAGCTCGACCTGGAGGTCGCCCGCGTCGAGCCGCGCGACGTTGAGGAGCTGGTCGACGATCTCCGTCAGGCGCTCGGACTCCGAGGCGATGTAGCCGAGGAACGTCCGGCGCTCCTCGTCGCCGAAAGGGATGTCCTGGCGCAGCAGTGTCTCGGCGAAGCCGTAGATCGACGTCAGCGGCGTGCGCAACTCGTGCGAGACCGCGGCGACGAAATCGGACTTGACCTGCTCGACCATCCGGTCGGCGGAGATGTCTCGGAAGGCGAAGATGCGCCCCGCCACCGCGCCGAGCGGATCGCGCATCACGGCCTCGCTGAGCGACAGCCAGACGTCCTCGCCTCCGCGCAGGATCGAGACCAACCGCTGTCCGCCGTGCGCCCCGTCGCCGGCAGACTCGAGCTGCCGTTGCAGGACCTGCACCGTCGTCCGCCCGATCGCTTCTTCCTGCGGCACGCCCGTGATCTCCTCCGCCGCCGCGTTCCAGAGCACCACACGGCCGTCGCGGTCGACGGCGACGATCCCGTCGGCGATGTTGGCGAGGATCGCGACGCTGCGCTCCTTCTCCAGCGACACGCGCGAGTAGAGCTCCGCATTTGCGAGCGCGGCCGACGTGTTGCCCGCCAGGGCCTGCAGCGCCTCGATCTCCTCGGCGCGCCAGGTGCGCGGACGGCGCCCATAGACCGCGAGCACGCCTGCGACGGCACCCTCCGGCCCCGAGAGCGGAACCCCGAGGTACGCCCTGTAGCCCGCCGCGACGAGCGGGTCTACCTCGACAAGACGTGCGTCGTTCGCCGCATCCTCGACTGCGAGCGGCGCGCTCGACTGGAACACGTCGCCCGAGAGCCACGCCGACGCGCTCGCCCGTGCCCCGACCGCCTGATCGGCGGCCTCTCCGGACGCCGCGCTGACGACGAGCTCGTCCTCCTCGAGCGTGCGGACGGCGCAGGCGTCGGCGCCGAGCAGGACGGGCGCCTGTTGCACCACCTCGTCGAGCACCGCCGTGGGATCGAGCTCGGTGGCCAGCACGCTGCCGGTACGCGCGAGCTGTTGAGACAGCGCCCGCGCGGTGCGCTCGGCTTCGAACAGCTCACTGCGCTCGAGCGCGCCTCGCGCGGCGTCGCCGAGATGACGCGCGACGTCGAGGTCCTCGTCCGTGAACAGCCGCCCGCCGGCGAAGAAGACGAGCGCGAGGCCATAGCGCTCGGCACGGGGGCTGAGGACCGGGACCGCGAGCAGCGAGCGGTAACCCGCCTCGGCCATCAAGGCGTGCCAGTCCGGGTCGAAGCGGTCGTCGGCGGCGAGATCCGACGACACCAGCACCCGCCTGTCCGTGGCGACGACCGCGAGGCTTTCCGCCGCTGCGGGAATGCCCATGCTCAGGGCCCGCGACAGCACTTCCGGCACGCGGAACGACGACGCCGGCTCCAGCCCGCCGGCGCGAGGCATCAGCACGGCCGTGGCGTCGCCGCCGAAGGCGTCACTCGCGACCTGCGCGAGCGCGTCGAGCGTGGCCGACAGCGACAGCGACTGTCCGAGCATCGCGGCGATGCGGAAGAACGCATTCTGCTGCGCGAGGCGCCGCTCGTTTTCGCGCAGCAGTCGCGCGACGTGAATCGCGAGCCCGATCTCTCGCGCAACCGCCTCCGTCAATGCCGTCTCCTCCGGCGTCCACGCACGCGCCTCGACACGGTGAAGGGCGAGCACGCCGATCAGCTGGTCGAAGACGACGATCGGCGCAGCCAGCACGGCATGCGAGCCGAGCTCGAGCAGGTCGTCGATGCCGCCCAGGGAACGGTCCGCAAGCTGGTCGGCGTTGGCGACGTCCGCAACGGCGATGGTCTCTCGCCGTCGCACCGCGAGGTTCGAGACCGCCAGCCGCACACCCGACTCGAGCGGCGCGAGCCCGTCGGCGTGCCACTGCGCCGCGATCGGAATCGCATCTTCCGTGTCGCTGAGCCGGATGAAGCAACGGTCGACCTCGAGCGCGACACCCGTCTCGTGCACCGCGACCCGAAGGAGCTTGTCGATATCCAGCTCCGAACGGACGCGCGCCGAGATGCGCGCCACGAAACGCTCGCGCTCGAGCGCGTCGTCAAGGGCGGCCGACGAGTGGGTGCGGGCAAGCGCGAGCGCGGCCTCGCCGGCGACCGTCTGCAGCACCATCAACTCCTCGGTGGAAAACGCGCGCCGCTGCGACGTCGTGCCGACAACGAGCACGCCGATCACTCGCCGGTTGGCAAGCAGCGGAACGAAAGCCGCGCTCTTCGCTCCGGTCGCAGCGACGAGCCGCGTGCTGACGATCTTCGAAGCCTCGGCGTCGTACACCGCGAACGGCGCAGCCTCGTACACGGCGGTGGCAACCCCTGACGGCTCGCTCTCGAGCTCGATCTGGACGCCGGGGAACCAGTCGAGCTCGCGTCCGCCGACGCGCCCGATCAGTCCCGAGGCCGAGCGAGCCCCGTCGTCGACGAGGAAGAGGGAGGCAAGCTCGACGGAGACGAGCGGGTCGACCCGCTCGAGCAGCTCCCGCGCGACCGTGGCGGGGTCGTCGGTGCCCGCGAAGGCGGTGGTGATCGCTGCGATCGACTCGAGGTCGCGGCCGCCGACCTGTGCCCGGGCCGCCGGGGTCAGAGCGAGGAGCGCGGGCACGACGAGGAGAACTGTCACGCCGAGGGTCGGCCAGACACCGCCCGGCGGCAGCTCCTTGTCGACCGCGAGCGGGACGCCGTAGGCGCTCGCGGCCAGCCCGACCGCCGGAAAGACCCAGACGGGCGCATCGAGAGACTTGGCCCACCCGGTCCGGGCCAGTACGACGGTAGCCCCCAGATACGCGGCCGCGACGACGAGCAGCGGCACTGCGTCGAACCACAGAACTTGATCCGCTTGTGACACTGGGCGCTTAGGATTGTAGGGAGCGGCAGAGGGGCAGTCGAGCGCGGTTTTCCGTTGCGTTACGGCCTCTCCTGCCTGTTTCCAAAGATGGGCCGTTCGGCCTATTGGAAAGGCCTTGCCGACTCGTTAGCCTCAACCGCACTGGGCGATGCGAACCGCGGCGCGTTCCTGGCCTTGCAGTCCGCGGTGAGCACTAGGAGGAGGCTCGTCGCCACCGACCCCCCCGAGCGGCGAGCCTCTTCCTGTTCTGAAGAGGCTCGAAACGACAATCGGTTCTTAACAGCGCCGGGAGAACGTCGTTGCTACTTTGGCCTGCGGTTTGGTTTCGCGGGTCTTGCTCGCATCGCCTAGGGGGTATTGCGCCGGAGTCGAGCGCGCCGTGGAGACGGTGGAGCGGGCGCTTTCCTTGTACGGCGCGCCCGTTTACGTACGCAAGCAGATCGTCCACAACGCGCACGTGGTGCGCGAGCTCGAAGAGCGCGGCGCCATCTTTGTCGAGGACGAGGCGGACGTGCCCCGTGGCGCGACGCTCGTGCTCTCCGCGCACGGTGTCGCGCCGTCGGTCTACGAACGCTCTGCGGAACGCCGCCTGCACACGATCGACGCCACCTGCCCGCTCGTGACGAAGGTGCACGTGCAGGCGCGGCGCTATGCGGCCGAGGGGAACCGCATCGTGCTGATCGGCCATGCCGGGCACGAGGAGGTGGTCGGCACCATGGGCGAAGCGCCCGACGCGACCGTGCTCGTCCAGACCGTCGAGGAGGCCGAGGCCCTCGACCTGCCGGCCGACGCTCCGGTTGCGTACATCACGCAGGACGAGACCGCAGAGATCATCGACGTGTTGAAGCGTCGCTTCCCGCACATCCGCGGCCCGCAGCGCGAGGACATCTGTTACGCGACGTCCAATCGCCAGTGGGCCGTGAAGGAGCTGCTGGGCGAGGTCGACCTGCTGCTCGTGATCGGCTCGCGCAACTCCTCGAACTCCAACCGCCTCGTCGAGGTCGCACGTGCGGCCGGCGTGCCCGCCCAGCTGATCGACGATGAGACGGACATCGACCCACGCTGGCTCGATCAGGTCGAGACCGTCGGCGTCACGTCGGGCGCGTCGGCGCCGGAACGTCTCGTCGAGCGAGTCTGCGACTGGTTCCGTGCCTACGGCGTGCCGGAGATCACGCCGTTCGCGAGCGTGTACGAGGACGTCGTCTTCCGGCTGCCCGTCGAGCTACGTCGAGCAGAGACGCCGGCGGCCTAGTCGGCCGCAGGAACCGCGCGACGCGCGAGGCTTCGCGCTCGTCGAGTGACACCGCGCTCTCCGCTACGCCGCTCTCGTTCCAGACGCTGAACCGAACGTGCGGATCGTCGGTGAGGTACCGGGTTACCCGTAACGCCTTGCCCGCGTCCCGCGGATGAGGCGAAAAGAACTCGACGATCTTCCTGCGCTGTGGGGCGGCGCACCAAGGGCAGAAGCGAAACCGCTCCTCCAGTTCCCCCGCGCACCGCGCGCATCGCGCCATCCCGCCTGAAGCATTCCATAGCATCCTCGGGTGCGCGAGACCCCGGACCGGATCCGGCGGCTGCCCGAGCAGTACTTCACCGCTCTTTTGGCTCGGGTAGCCGCCGCGGCGGCCGAAGCGGGGGAGCCGCTCGTCGACCTCGGACGCGGGAATCCCGAGCTCGGGCCGCCGGAGCACGTCGTTCGTGCGCTCGCCGAGTCCGCGGCCCGGCCCGACGTGCACGGCTACGCGCCGTTCGCCGGCCTCCCGGCGCTGAAGGAAGCGATCGCCGCCCGCTATCGCGAGGTCTACGGCGTCGAGGTCGATCCGGCTCGGGAGGTCGCCGTGCTACCGGGCACCAAGACCGGCCTGATGGAGTTCGCCCTCTGCGCGGTCGAACGGGGCGGGACGATCGTGTTGCCGGATCCGGGCTATCCCGACTACTTCTCGGCCGTCGCGCTCGCTGGCGCTCAGCCGGGCTCATTCTCGGGCTTCGACGCACCGGCCGACGCCATGTACCTCAACTACCCGTCGAATCCGACCGCTGCGGCGGCTCCGGCAGGTGTGTTCGCGGAGGCGGTCGACTGGGCGCAGCGCACCGGTGCGTGGGTGCTGCACGACTTCGCGTACGGGGACCTCGTCTTCGACGGCCGCCGGCCACAGAGCTTCCTCTCGGCCGAAGGTGCGCGCGACGTCGGGATCGAGCTGTTCAGCATGTCGAAGAGCTACGGCATGGCCGGCTGGCGGCTCGGGTTCGCGCTTGGGAGCGTGGAGCTGATCCGGAGGATCGAGAACCTGCAAGACCACGCGTTCGCGGGGATCTTCCGCCCCGTCCAGGAAGCCGGCATCGCGGCGCTGACCGGGCCCCAAGACTCCGTCGAAGAGCGTCGCGCGACGTATGAACGCCGCCGCGACCGTGCGCTGTCCGCGCTCGACGGTCTCGACGCGCGATCCGAGGGAACGTTCTTCGTCTGGTTCCGGCTCCCGGGAGCAGCCACCGTCGAACGCCTGCTCGTCGAGCATCGCGTCGCCGTCGCGCCCGGTGAGGGCTTCGGCACACGCGGCGCCGGCTGGGCCCGGCTCTCGCTCGCGGTCACCGACGAGACGCTCGACCGCGGGCTCGAGCGGATCGCCGCGGCGTTCGGCTAAACCCTAAGGCTGGGGTCAGACCCCAGCAGTTCGATTACCGGCTCGCTGACGCTGTCGGTCGCGATCTCCGTTGCCAGCACTTCTTCCTTGATCCAGTCGGCGTGCTCGAGCAGGTCGGCGAGCGACGCCGGCAGCGTGACGCGGATGCGGTCGGTCAGCGCCAGGCCGGCGTCCTTTCGCATCGAGTTCAGCTGGTGGATGAGGTCGAGCACACGCCCCTCGAGCCGAAGCTCGTCGTCCAACTCGGTCGTCACCGCGACCGTGACGGCGTCGTCCTCAGCGAGGGCCCAGCCCGCACGAGGGCGGCGCTCCATGAGCACCTCCTCGGGAGCGAGCTCATGCCCGTTCACGCGCACGCCTCCGCCGGCGAGCTGCTCGAACTCTCCGGCCTCGAGCGCCGCGCGGACCGCGCCGAGCTCCTTGCCGAGCTTCGGACCGAGCAAGGGGAGGTTCGGCTTGACGCGCACCTCCACCGCCTCGACCGGTCCGAACTCCACTTCCTTCACGCGCAACTCTTCCGCGATCTCGTCCGCATGCGGTTGCGCCGAGCCGGCACCCTGCACGACTAGGCGGCGGAGCGGCTGCCGCAGCTTGATGCTTGCGTCGCCCCGAGCCTGGCGGCCCAGCTCGACGACACGGCGAACCTCCGCAACCTCGTGCAGCAACTGCTCGTCCCGCGCGCGCGGCTCGGGCCAAGGCGCAAGGAAGACCGAGTCGGCCAGGTCCTCGGTGCGTAGTCGCCGCCACAGGAAGTCGGCGAGGAACGGCATCACAGGCCCGACCACCTGCAGAGACCGGACGAGCGCCTGCCAGAGCGTCCACAGCGCAACCTCGTCGCCGTTCCAGAAGCGCCGGCGCGAGCGGCGGATGTACCAGTTCGAGAGATCGTCGACGAAGGAATCGAACGCCCGGATCAGCGCCGGCGTCCAGTACCGCTCGTACGCGTCGGTCATCTCCGCGGCGAGCTGCTCCGTCCGCTCGAGCAGCCACCGGTCGAGCGGCTGCAGCTCCGCGGGCGCGTCGGGCGCCGGCCGGAAGTCGCCCACGTTCGCGTAGTCGACGAAGAACTTGACGGAGTTCCAGAACGTCAGCAAGCGCCGCCTGATCTCGGCCGCGGGCCCGTAGCCGAACTTGAGATTCTGGCTCGGCACGTGCTCGCAGAACATGAAGCGGATCACGTCCGCGCCAATGTTCTCCAGTGCTTCTGCCGCGTCGATCGCGTTCCCCCACGACCGGTGCATCTCGCGGCCGTGCTCGTCGAGCAGCTTCTCGTACGTGAGCACGGACAGGTACGGGGACTTCCCCGTCAGCGTGACGGACATGAAGCACTGCGAGTAGAACCACAGCCGGATCTGCTCGCGCATCTCCGAGACCCAGTGCGCCGGGAACCACTTCTCCCAGTACGCGTGGTCCGGCAGGTCGGCGCCGGTGAGACCGGCGGCCGCACCTGTTGCGTACCCATGTTCTCTCCACTCGGGGTTCTCCCAGCCGAGCGTCGAGAAGGGGACGATGCCGGCGTCGAGCCACGCGTCGCCGACTTCCGGCACGCGACGCAGCTCGGCACCGCAGTCGCAGCGGATCGGCACCTCGTCGATCCAGGGGCGGTGGAGCTCCTTGAGCTGCTCGAGGCCTCCCGTGGCACGCTCGCGGAGCTCATCGAGCGAGCCGACGACCTCCAGCCGACCGCACGAGTCGCAGGGATAGAACGGCAGCGGCAGGCCGAAGTAGCGGCGGCGGGAGATGTTCCAGTCGTCCATGTTGCGCAGCCAGTCGTCCATCCGCTTCGAGTAGAAGTCCGGCGTCCACTGCACCGTCGCGTTCGCGTCGAGCATCGGCTGGCGGATCTCGTCGGCGCGGATCATCCAGTCGTCGGCGATGCGAAAGACGAGCGGTGTCGAGCAGCGCCAGCAGATCGGATAGCGGTGGACGATCGAGCCGGCCTCCACGAGCAGCCCGCGCCGCTCGAGCTCGACGACGACGGGCCCCTCGACGTCCTGCGTCGAGCGCCCCTCGAACTCGCCGTACTCCCTGTAGGCAGGTCGTGGGCCCGCGACAGGTCGAAGTCCTCGGCGCCGCAGCCGGGTGCGATGTGGACGACCCCGGTCCCCTCCGTCAGCGCAACATCGTCCCACGGGATGACGCGGTGCGCGACGCTCTGCTGCGCCGGGAGTGAATCGAAGGGACCGTCGTACTGCAGCCCGACGAGCTCCTCGCCGCGCACGCGCCGGACGAAGGTCGCTTCGGGCTTGCGTTCGACGGCCCACCAGTCGCCCCCGTCGGTCAGGCCGTATTCCGCATCGGGCTTGACCGCCGCCGCCACGTTCGCCGGCAGCGTCCACGGCGTCGTCGTCCAGACGACGAGCGACTCCCCCTTACGGCCCTTGAGCGGGAAGCGCACGTACAGCGAGGGGTGCGTCAGCTCCGCGTACGAGTTGATCAGCTCGTGTTGCGAGAGCGACGTCCCGCAGCGCGGGCACCACTCCACCGAACGGTGGCCCTTGTACAGCCACCCACGCTCGTGGCACTCCTTGAGGAAGCGCCAGATGTACTCGATATTCGTGTCGGAGAACGTGTAGTAGTCGTTGTCCCAGTCCATCCACATCCCGAGGCGGCGGCATTGGTCGGTGATGACCTCGGCGTATTTCGCAACACGTTCCTTGCAGCGCGCCGCGAACTCCGCGAGGCCGTACTCCTCGATCTCACGCTTCGAGTTGAGGCCGAGCTCGCGCTCGACGCCGACCTCGACCCAGAGTCCCTGGCAGTCGAACCCGTTCTGGTAGCGCAGCTCGAAGCCCCGGAGCGCCTTGTAGCGCTGGAAGACGTCCTTGAGCGTCCGCCCCCAGCAATGGTGGGCACCCATCGGGTTGTTGGCCGTGATCGGCCCGTCCATGAAGCCGAACGGCGGGCCGCCGCGGTTGCGCTCGCGCAACCGGTCGAAGACGCGCTCGGCGTCCCACCAGGCGAGGATCTCCTCCTCCAGGGCGAGGTGATCCGGATACTGCGGCAGCGGCTCGAACACCGTTTCGATTCTAGGGC
>VAXY01000184.1 GCA_005885085.1 Actinomycetota bacterium
TACAAGCAGTCGGGCTTCGGCCGGGAGCTCGGCCTCGAGACGCTCGAGCTCTACCTCGAGACCAAGAGCGTCCTCGTCTCGACGAGCCCCAAGCCGTTCAACCCGTTCGGGCTCTGAGCTCCTGACGAAGACGTCAGCCTCCCGGGCCCGACCGGGGGACTGTCCCCGGCCTCGTCCCGCAGGGACGTGGCCGCACCGTCGCGAACGGACGTGGAGGACAGGCGCTGCGGCAACGTCGCACTGCGTTGAAAATGTGTGCGTGGCTGTGCTCGACAGGCTGGAGGAGCTATACGCCGTCGGCGGCGGCGTCGGTGCAAACCGTGTCGGCGGCAGCGACGGTGAGGATCGCGCGCACGAGCTCGCGGCCGGGTGGATGCAGGAGGCCGGGCTCGAGGTCGAGGTCGACGATGCAGGCAACTTGATCGGCCGCACCGCCGATGCCGCGGTCTGGACGGGATCGCACCTCGACTCCGTCCCCGGCGGAGGCAAGTTCGACGGCGCGCTGGGTGTCGTCGCCGCGATCGAGGCGGTCGAGCGCGTCGGGAAGGGCGCGGCTGTCGTATTCCGCGACGAGGAGCGCGGCTGTGTCGGCAGCACGGCCTTCGTCGAGGGCGGGGACCTGCCCGCGGGTTTCCTCGAGGTCCACATCGAGCAGGGACCGGTGCTCGAACGCGCGGGCGTGCCGCTCGGGCTCGCGCAGGGAATCGTCGGGATCGTCCGCGGCGAGCGGATCTTCGAGGGCAAAGCCGGTCATGCCGGCACGGTGCCGATGGAGGGCCGCACCGACGCGCTCGTCGCGGCGGCCGAGTACATCCTCCGCGTGCGCGACCTCGCGGCGGGGGTCGACGGCGCCGTCGGCACCGTCGGCCAGCTCTACGTCGAGCCCGGAGCGGCCAACGTCATCCCGGGCCGGGTGCGCGTCTCGGTCGATCTCCGCGCGCCCGACCGCGAGCGCCTCGACCGGCTCGTCGCCGCGCTCGAGGTCGAGCCCGACTTTCGCCTCGAGCCCGTGCCGATGGCCGAGCGTCCGGTCACGGCGCTGCGCGAGGAGCTCGAGGGCCGCGGCCTGCCGCTGGTCGAGCTCCCCTCGGGCGCCGGCCACGACGCCGCGATCCTGGCGGCCGCGGGCGTCCCGACGGCGATGCTGTTCGTCCGCAGCCTCAACGGCGGCGTCAGCCATTCCCCCGAGGAGGAGTCCTCCGCGGAGGACGTCGAGCTCGCGGTCGACGTGCTCGCCGCCGCGCTCAAGCGGCTGACCTAGGCAGCGCCCCCCGGCCGTCCTATAGTCGCGGGCGGCCCACACGGATCAGGAGAGAGGAGAACATGAAGAGACGGAGGTACGCCCTTGCCTTGCCGCTCGTCCTCGCCGGCGCGCTCGTCCTCGCGCTGGGTGTGTCGACCGGTTCCGCGAGAACGGACAAGCAGTCGGCCGCATTCAAAGCTGCGTGGATCTACGTCGGCCCGCACGACGACCACGGCTGGTCGCAGGCGCACGACGTCGGTCGCCTGTACGTGCAGCAAGCGCTCGGCTCGAAGGTGAAGACGACGTTCAAGGAGCTCGTCCCCGAGGGACCGCAGACCTGTCAGGTGATCGAGAGCCTCGTCCGCGACGGCAACAAGATCATCTTCGCGACGTCGTTCGGCTTCCAGACCTGCATGGTTTCGGAGGCGAAGAAGCATCCGGACGTCAAGTTCGAGCAGGCAACGGGAACCGCGAGGTCGAAGAACCTCGCCGAGTACTTCGGCGCGGCCGAGGACGCGATCTACCTGTCGGGCATGGCCGCGGGCGCCGCGAGCAAGTCGGGCGTGCTCGGATACGTCGTGCCGTTCGCGATCCCCGAGGTGATCCGCCACGCGAATGCATTCACCCTCGGTGCGCAGGCGACGCATCCCGGAGCCAAGGTTCGGCTGATCTGGACGAACTCGTGGCTCGATCCCGGAAAGGAGAAGAAGGCGGCGCAGAGCCTCGTTGCTGCGGGGGCTGACGTGCTGGGGCAGAACGTCGACAGCCCTGCGACCGGACAGTTCGCCGAGTCCAAAGGCGTACCGTGGGTCGGCTACGACTCCGACGCGCACACCTTCGCGAAGAAGCAGTGGCTGACCGCTGCGATCTACCACTGGGGGCCGTACTACCTCCGACGCGTGAAAGCTGCGATGAACGGCACTTGGAAGTCCGGCTTCTACTACGGCAGCCTCAAGGACAATTTCGTCGGGCTCGCGTCGTACGGGCCGAAGGTGAGCAAGACGACGAAGGCGAAGATCGCCGCGACGAAGGCCAAGCTGCTGAACGGAACGTTTTACGAGTTCGCAGGTCCGCTGTACGACCAGAAGGGGAAGCTCCGCGTCAAGAAGGGGCAGCGCCTCTCGGTCACGGATCTCTACGCGATGAACTGGCTCGTCAGAGGCGTGGTCGGTAGCGCCAAGGGCTGACAGCTACGGCGGGGAGGCGCACGCCTCCCCGCCACTTCCTGCAGTCGCGCTCCGGGGGATCACGAAGCGGTTCCCCGCCGTCGTCGCGAACGAGCACGTGGATTTCGAGGCCGCCGCAGGCGAGGTTCACGCGCTGCTGGGCGAGAACGGCGCGGGCAAGACGACCCTGTCCAACATCCTCACGGGGCTCTATCGACCCGACGAGGGCGAGATCGTCCTCTTCGGCCGGCCGGTCGAGTTCCACTCGCCGCGTGACGCGCTCGACGCCGGGATCGCGATGGTCCACCAGCACTTCCGGCTCGTCTCTCCGTTCACCGTCGCCGAGAACGTCGTCCTGGGCGACCATCGCGACATCGGCAGAACCTTCCTCCTGCACACCCGAGCGATCGAGCAGAAAGTTGCCGAGCTCTCGCGCCGCTACGGCCTTGCAGTCGACCCCCGCGCGAGGATCTGGCAGCTCTCCCTCGGCGAGCAGCAGCGAGTCGAGATCCTCAAGGCGCTCTACCAAGACGCACGCATCCTGATCCTGGACGAGCCGACCGCCGTGCTGACGCCGCAGGAGGCAGACGCGCTCTTCGAGACGATCCGCGCGATGGCGGACGACGGCCGCACGGTCATCTTCATCTCGCACAAGCTGCACGAGGTGAAGGCGGTCGCACACCGCGTCACGGTGTTGCGGCGGGGACGGTCGATCGGGACGCTGCCGGCGGCCGATGCGACACCTCGGTCGCTCGCGGCTCTGATGGTGGGACGTGAGATCGAGCTGGGGCGGCAGAACGGGAGCCGCGAGGTCGGTGAGCCTCGCGTCGAGCTCGAGGGGGTCTCGGCCGACGGCGATCGCGGCGTGGCCGCAGTGAAGGATGTATCGCTGACCGTGCGCGCGGGAGAGATCGTCGCCGTGGCCGGCGTGGCAGGCAACGGGCAGCGGGAGCTGGCGGAGACGATCGCAGGCATGCGCGTGACGTCTGCCGGCAAGATCCGCGTCGCCGGGCGCACGCTCAAAGGCGGCGACCCGCGCGAGGCGATCGCCGCCGGCGTCGCCTACGTGCCGGAGGACAGGCTGGGCACTGCCGTGGCGCCGGGGCTCAGCGTCGCGAGCAACGTCGTCTTGAAGTCGTACCGCAAACCGCCCGCATCTCTCGGCCCGCTTCTGCTGGCGCACAAGATTCGGGAGCTCGCACAGTCCATGATGCGGCGCTACGACGTGCGCGCGGCAGGGCCCGACACGCCGGCGTGGCAGCTGTCGGGCGGAAACCTGCAAAAGGTCGTGCTCGCGCGGGAGTTCTCCGGCAGTCCCGTCCTGCTCGTCGCAGCGTCGCCGACGCGTGGGCTCGACGTCGCGGGAATCGAGACGGTGCACTCCTACTTACGCGGTGCTGCAGAGCACGGCGTGGGTGTGCTGCTGATCAGCGAGGACCTGGACGAGATCCTCGCGCTCGCCGATCGTGTCGTCGTGATGTACGAGGGCGCCGTCGTCGGCGAACGCGCTGCAGAGTCGGCGACGGTCGAGGAGTTGGGGCTGCTGATGGCCGGCGGGGAGGGGGAGCCGTGATCCGCATCGAGCGACGTCTCGACCAGCCACGCTGGCTGTCGGTCGCCGTTCCCGTCAGCTCGATCGTGGCCGCGTTCATGCTCGCGACCGTCGTCCTCCTCGCGACGCACCATCCGCCACTACACACGTTCAGACGGCTCTTCGACGCCGCGTTCCTCAGCAACGGTGCGCTTAGCGACACCCTCGTCGCGGCGACGCCGCTCGCCTTCACGGGCCTCGCGGCCGCGGTCGCCTTCCGCATGAGGCTGTTCAACATCGGCGGCGAAGGCCAGCTCTACGCGGGCGCGATCACGGGTGCAACCGTTGCGCTGCTGCTCGCGGGCGCTCCGTC
>VAXY01000185.1:0-510 GCA_005885085.1 Actinomycetota bacterium
GTGCTCGCGGAGCTCGACAAGGTGACCGCGGAAGACGTGCAGCGGGTTGCGGGCGAGGTGATCGCGACGCGGGGCCCGAACCTGGCCGTCATCGGCCCGTTTGACGACGCGTCGCGGTTTGAAAAGCTGCTGGGGTGAAGCCCTTGCTGCTCGCAGCCGCCGCGCTTGCTCTGGCGGCGGCCGGCTGCGGAGGCGGAGGATCCAAGTCAACCGCGACCACGACGGTCACGAAGATCGTGACCGCGACGAATCCGACCGGCACCGCAGCGGTCACGACCCGCGGCCGCTTCCACTATCCCGATGCGGTGGTGAGCAACTACATGCGTAGCTGTCTGAAGAACGGCTCCGTCACGAGGCGTATTGCGCCTGCACGCTCGCCAAGCTCTCGGACACCGTCTCGACCGCCGACTTCGCCCGGATCGGACTCTCGGGCGGGCGCATCCCGCCGCGCATGCACAGGCTGATCCGCCGCGCGGCGACTGCCTGCGCGGACAAACTCTGACCCGGTCT
>VAXY01000185.1:519-1121 GCA_005885085.1 Actinomycetota bacterium
CGGTCTCCTACCTAGTCTTCGCGCGTCTCGGTCGTCGCGCGGGTCTTGATCTCCTCGACCACCGTCGGATCCGCGAGCGTGGTCGTGTCGCCCAGCGCACGGTTCTCGGCGACGTCCCGCAGCAGCCGGCGCATGATCTTGCCACTCCGCGTCTTCGGGAGCTCCGGCGTGAACACGATATTGGCCGGCTTCGCGATCGGGCCGATCTTCTTGCCGACATGGCTACGAAGCTCCTCCAGCATCTCGACCGAACCCTCTGCGCTCCCCTTGAGCGTCACGTAGGCGACGATCGCTTGGCCGGTGCGCTCGTCCTTCCGCCCGCAGACGGCGGCCTCGGCAACACCTTGATGATCGACGAGCGCGCTCTCCACCTCGATCGTCGAGATGCGGTGTCCCGACACGTTCATGACGTCGTCGACGCGCCCGAGCAGCCAGAAGTCACCGTCCTCGTCGATCCTGGCGCCGTCACCGGCGAAGTAGACGTCCTCGTACTTCGACCAGTAGGTCTCGCGGTAGCGCTTGTCGTCCTTGTGGATCCCGCGGAGCATCGCCGGCCACGGGCGCTCGAGCACGAGGTACCCGCCGCCCCCGGGACCGACCTC
>VAXY01000185.1:1149-5461 GCA_005885085.1 Actinomycetota bacterium
CCGAGCCCGGCTTCAGCGTCGTCACGCCCGGCAGCGGCGTGATCAGGATCATCCCGGTCTCGGTCTGCCACCACGTGTCGACGATCGGGGTCCGGTCGCCGCCGATGTGCTCCCGGTACCACACCCATGCCTCGGGGTTGATCGGCTCGCCGACCGTTCCGAGCAGGCGCAGCGAGGAGAGGTCGTGCTTCTCGGCATGCTCCGGCCCCCACTTCATGTGCGAACGGATGGCGGTCGGTGCCGTGTAGAGGATGTCGACCTGGTAGCGCTCGATGATTTCCCACCAACGCTCCGGGTCCGGGTAGTTCGGCACACCCTCGTACATCACGCCCGTCGTCCCGTTGCAGAGCGGCCCGTACACGATGTAGCTGTGCCCGGTCACCCAGCCGACGTCGGCTGCGCACCAGTAGACGGAGTCGGGCTTGACGTCGAAGATGTAGTGGTGCGTCGTCGCGACGCCGGCGAGGTAACCCGCCGTCGTGTGGACGATCCCCTTCGGCTTCGCGGTCGTCCCCGAGGTGTAGAGCAGGTAGAGGAGGTCCTCGGAGTCCATCGGCTCGCAAGGACAGGACTCGGGGTCGTCGCTCCCTCCTTCGACGCCGTCGTGCCACCAGATGTCACGTGACGAGTCGAACGCAACCTCGCCGCCGGTGCGGCGGCAGACGACCACGCGCTTGACCGACGGCGAGTCGGCGACCGCCTCGTCCGCGTTCTGCTTCAGCGGCACCTGCTTCCCGGCACGCCAACCCTCGTCCTGCGTGATCAGGAGCTCGCACTCCATGTCGTTCAAGCGGCTCGAAAGCGAGTCGGCGGAGAAGCCGCCGAACACGACGGTGTGCGGCGCCCCGAGCCGGGTACAGGCGAGCATCGCGATCGCCAGCTCGGGGACCATGCCCATGTAGATCCCAACGGGCGTGCCCTTGCCGACGCCGAGCTTCTTGAGCGCGTTCGCGAAGCGGACAACGTCGCGCTGCAGGTCGGCGAAGGTGATCGTCCGGCGCTCGTCGGCGGGCTCGCCTTCCCAGTAGTACGCCACCTTGTCGCCGTTCCCGGCCGCGACGTGGCGGTCGATGCAGTTGAAGCAGACGTTGAGCTTGCCGCCGAGGTACCACTTCGCGTAAGGGGGCTCCCACTCGTACAGCTGCGCGAACGGCTCGAACCACGTGATCCGGTTGCGGCCCTCGGCTTCCCAGAACTCCTTCCAGTCGCGCTCGTAGATCTCCGGCTGCGCGTTCGCCTGGCGCGCGAACTCGGGATCGGGCGCGTAGCGCCGCTCCTCGAGCAGCATCGTGTCGATGGTGTTCAAGGCACGAGGTCGTACGGGTAATCCGTGAGCACTTCGTGCCCGTCCTTCGTGACGACCACGATGTCCTCCAGGCGAACGCCGCCGAACCCGGAGCGGTACAAGCCCGGCTCGATCGTGATCACGTCGCCCGGAACGAGATCGTGCCCGTTGCGGCCCATCGACGGCAGCTCGTGCACCTCGAGGCCGACGCCGTGACCGAGCGAATGGAAGAAGCCGTCCTCGAGGACCTCTCCCGGCTCCTTGTTCAGCTGTGTCTTGTAGCCGGCCTCCTGAAACTGGTCACACACGAATTCGAACAGGGCGCTGCCGTTCACACCCGGCTTGACGTCTGCGGTTGACGTCTCCAGTGCGCGCTTGACGAGCGTGTACCACTCTTTCACCTCGTCGGACGGCTCGCCGACCACGTAGGTGCGCGTCATGTCGGAGTAGCAGCCGGTCGCCTTGTCCTTCGGGAAGAGGTCGAACACGATCGGCTCGTTCGGCGCGATCTGACCGGAGCCGGCATTGTGACCGACTGCGGTTTGCGGGCCGTGCGAGACGATCATGTCGCTGCCGTCGACGTCGTGGTCGGCGAAGACGTCCTCGATCGCGCGCTTGATCCGTTCGCACGTCAGGGGCTGACCGTCGACCTCGAGCCCGGTGCCGTTCGGTTGCGCCTGCCGGAGGAGCTCACGCGCGGCGTCGAGCGCTGCCTCACAGGCTCGCTGTGCACGGCGGATCCCGGCCAGCTCGGTCTCGTTTTTCGACCGGCGGCGGTTGTTGAAGAGATCACGGTCGACGACGACCTCGACGCCGTTCGCGCGCAGGTTGTCGGCGTGCGCGACCGGGAACGACGGCGGCACAGTCACGCGTTCGAGGCCGAGCTCGCGGCATCCCCGCAGCGCAACCTCGAGCTCGATCTCCCACCCTTGCTTCCCCTGTGCGAACAGCTCGTCCGTGCCGAGCCGTTCGAGCGGAATGATCTCGAGCTGCGGCGCGTCCTCGCGCACACGCGCGATCTCGAGCGAGTGCAGGATCACGACGCGCCGGTCGCCCTTCTCCGCGTAGAGAAACGGATCGGGAATTGCGACGGGCACCTCGTGCCGCAGCGCGGGCGAGCGGATGGTGTCGCCGTGGATCAGAATCTCGGGCACGGCACGATCCTAACGGCGTAGCTCGCCATGCCGCGCATAGACTCCAAACCGTGGACGACCCGCTGCAGCGTGCCCAGAAACTGATGGCGCAGTGGGACGAGGAGCTGCAACGCGAGCTCCCCGGCGACGCAGAGATCTTCGACGCCCATACCCATCTCGGCGCCGACATCGACGGCATGGTCGGCATCTACGACGACCTCATGCGGGGCATGGACAAGTACGGGATCTCGCGCTGCTTCATGTTCTGCCTCGACGAGCCCGACCGCCACCCGGGCTTCCGCGCCGGCAACGAACGCACGCTCGACTTCGCGGCGCGATCGGAGGGGCGGTTGATTCCGTTCGTCCGGCTCGACCTGTCCGAGGACCCGATCGGCGAGGCGAAGCGCTGCCTCGACCTCGGCGCGCGAGGCATCAAGCTGCATCCGCGCGCGCAGAAGTTCCTCCTCAACGACGAACGGCTGTCCCCGATCTTCGAGCTCGCGGCCGAGCGCGGCGTGCCTGTGCTGATCCACGGCGGCCGCGGACTGCCGCCGATCGCGGATGACCTCGGCCGGGTCGTCGACCGCTATCCCGAGGCGCAGTTGATCGTCGCGCACGCGGGCATCGCCGACCTCGCGGCGCTGGCCGACCGGCTGGGCGGCAAGGCCGGCGTCTTCTTCGACACGTCCGTCTGGAGTCCGCTCGACCTGCTCGGCCTGTACCGGCTCGTCGGGCCGGAGCAGGTCGTGTACGCCTCCGACTACCCGTACGGGCAGCAGCCCGCCTCGCTGCTGATCGCGCTGCGCACGGCGCGGCTTGCACAGCTGACGGAGGACGAGGTGCGGGGAGTGCTGGCGGGGAACGCGAACCGCATCGCAGCCGGCGAGCCGCCGCTCGAGCCGTCGGCGCCGAAAGGAAGCGACGTCTTCCAGCAGCCGATGGCACTCGCGCGCATCCACCAGTACCTGTCGATGGCCACGCCGTTGCTCTGGACGCGGCAGCCCGACCGCGTCGGCGTGCTCGGGCTGGCGCTGAACGCCTGCGACGACCGCTCGAACGGCCATCGGGACGAGCTCGAGCAGATCCGCGAGTTGCTGACGGCGGCGCAGGAGATGTGGCGCGCGCTCCCGGAGGAAGGCGACGAGCAAGACCGGATGGCGCACACCCGCGCGACCTTCAGGCTGATCCACCTCGCGGACATCGTGGCGGTGACGACTCCTGCCTGAGCTGCGCATCAACGGCGACGCGTACGACGTCGACGCGCCCGTCGGCCGCTCGCTGGCGCAGGTGCTGCGCGAAGACCTCGGCCTGACCGGGACGAAGGTGGCCTGCGGCGAGGGCCACTGCGGAGCCTGCACGGTCCTGCTCGACGGCGTGCCGACGCTCTCGTGCATCACGCTCGTGCACACGGTCGACGGCCGGCAGGTGACGACGATCGAGGGCCTGCGCGACCATCCGCTCGTGCATGCATTCGTCCGCACGGACGCCGTGCAGTGCGGCTTCTGCACCCCCGGCCAGATCGTGTCGGCGGCCGCGCTCGTCGAGGCAAACCCGACGCCGTCACGCGACGAGATTCGACATGCGATGTCGGGGAACCTGTGCCGCTGCGGCACCTATCCCAAGATCGAGGAGGCCATCAGCACGTGGCAAGACTGATCCGCACCGAGAAGGAAGTCGAAGGCCGCTACGAGGACGTCTGGATCGTCGTCGAGGAGGACGCGCTCGAGCAGTGGCCCGAAGGGCCGTTGACGACCGTCGGACGAGAGGTGCCCCGCGTCGACGGCGTCCAGCGGGCGCGAGGCCAGGCTCCGTACACAGCCGACCTGCAGCTGCCCGGCATGCTCCACGCCGCGGTTCTGCGCAGCCCTCACGCGCGCGCGCGTGTAACAAGGAT
>VAXY01000186.1 GCA_005885085.1 Actinomycetota bacterium
TGCGGCGGACAGCCTTCGAGCGGCTCGACGTTGCCGAGGCCGAGCGCCTCGAGGTTCGGGAGATCGAGCCCGCCGACCGCGTGCGCGACGTTGCCGAGCGTGTTCGAGCCCTCGTCGCCGTACTCGGCGGCGTCCGGAAGCTCGCCCGCTCCAACGGCATCGAGCACGATGACGCACGCCCTCGGCATGCGGCTATTCTAGGTCGGCAGTGCTGACCGCCCTCGGACTGCTCGCAATGGTCGCCTTCATCGTAGGCGTGATCGCGCTTGCTGCAGGTGTGACGTGGATCGTCGTGAGGTATTCGCCTGCTAAGCGGGCGGACCAGTCGTCCTGGACGGCTGACAGCGGCAGCAGGTCCTCGAGCGGCTGATAGTCGAGGCCGTGTGCGTCTGCGACCGCTTCGTATGTCACCTTCCCGTCGAGCACGTTGACGCCGCGCGCCAGCGCGCCGTCGCGGGCGACGGCCTCGGCGAGCCCGTGGTCCGCGATCGCTTCCACGTACGGCAGCGTCGCGTTCGTCAGCGCCTTCGTCGATGTGATCGGTACGGCGCCCGGCATGTTCGCGACGCAGTAGTGCGTGACACCGTCGACCTTGTAGACGGGCTCGCTGTGCGTCGTCGGCCGTGAGGTCTCCGCACACCCGCCCTGGTCGATCGCAACGTCGGCAAGCACGGCGCCGTCCTTCATGGCACCGACCATCTCGCGGGTGATGAGCTTCGGCGCGACCGCGCCGGGGATCAGAACCGCGCCGATGACGACGTCCGCCTCGCGCACGGATTCCTCGATCTGCAGGCTGGACGACATGACGAGGCTGACGCGGCCGGACAGGACTTCCTCGAGGTGGCGCATCCGGTCGAGCGAGCGCTCGAGGATCGTCACGTTGGCGCCGAGCCCGAGGGCGATCACCGCGGCGTTGTAACCGACCATTCCTCCGCCGATCACGACGACACGCCCGGGCGCGACACCGGGGACACCTCCCAGCAGCAGGCCGCGGCCGCCGAGCGGCTTCTCCAGGAAGTAGGCGCCGGCCTGCGCCGCCAGCCGGCCCGCGATCTCGCTCATCGGCGCGAGCAGCGGCAGCCCGTGCGAATCGGTCTCGACCGTCTCGTACGCGACCGCCGCGATGCCGCTGCCGAGGAGCGCTCTCGTGAGCGGCTCGTCGGCGGCGATGTGGAGAAACGTGAAGAGGACGAGTCCCTCGCGCAGCCGTCCGTACTCCGATGCGATCGGCTCCTTCACCTTGAGCAGCAGGTCCGACTCTGCCCAGATGTCGTCAACGCTCGCGATGCGCGCACCTGCAGCCTCGTAGGCCGCGTCCGTAAATGCGCTGCCCTCCCCCGCGCGGGTCTCGACTATGACGTCGTGACCCCGTTGGACGAGCTCGCGCGCACCGGCGGGCGCCAGCGCAACGCGGTACTCGTCGGACTTGATCTCCTTCGCGACGCCGATCTTCACGGCGCGACCCTACCTTGTGAACAGATCGGCACGCATTCGGCGCAGATGCACCGGCCGCGGCCGGAGAGGCGACGGCTGTTAGAGACCCGTGCTCGCGTCGGCTTGGTGCAGGTAAAGCAGCAGACCGGCGAGCGTCTTGGCGTCCTCGAGCTCGTGCAGCCGGGTCGCGATCTCGTTCGCCGGCCAGCGCACGACCTCCAGCTCTTCGTCCGCTTCCGGGCTCGACCGGCCCCGTTCGAGGGCGTGCGCAACGAAGAGATGCATCCGTTCACGGCAGAAGCCGGGCGTCGTGTAGAAGGCGGCCAGCTGACGCCATGTGCCGCCGGTCAGGCCGGTCTCCTCCTCGAGCTCGCGCCGCGCGCTGTCGTATGGGCGCTCGCCGTGTTCGAGTGTCCCCGCCGGCAGCTCGAGCAGGTGCTTGCGCGCGGCTTCCCGCCGCTGACGCACGAGCGTCAGCAAGCCCTCCGTGTCGACCGCGACGACCGCGACCGCTCCGGGATGCTCGACGATCTCGCGCTCGTGCTCGCCCCAGCGTTCGACAGTGACGTCGAACAGCTTGCCGGCGTACGCGGTCCGTGCGGAGTCGGGCTTCAAGCGACGAAGCGTTCCACAAGTCGCCGCTGCTCCGCGTCGAACCACGGCGGCGAGCCCGCGCGGGCATTCGCACGCGCGTGGTCCGGATCCGCGGTCGCGGGGATGACCACGTCGACGCGTTCGTCGGAAAGCACCCATCTGAGGAGAGCCTCGACCCAGCTCTCGACGCCGAGTGCGTCGAGAATGTCGAGTGGAGGCGAACGGCGGAGCAGCGTTCCCTCACCAGGGGACGCATGACGATCACCGAGACGCCGAGCTCCGCCGTCAGGGGCAGCAGTTCCCGCTCGCACTCGCGCTCATGCGGGTTGAGCGGCAGCTGCACGACCTGGAAGCGCCCCGTGCGCAATGCCCGCGCCAGCTCGGCGAATGCGCGGGGCGAGTAGTGCGTCACGCCGAGCAGCCCGATGCGGCCCTCGTCACGCTCGCGCTCGAGCCACGGGACGTGCTGCTGCCACGACTGCAGGTTGTGGATCTGCTCGACGTCGATCCGCCCGAACCAGCCCAGCTGTCGGCCATACTGCTCGCGCCCCTCCTCGACGCTGCCTGCCCAGATCTTCGTCGCGATCATCACCTGTTCGCGCCGTCCTCCGAGCACGGCGCCGAGCGACGATTCGGCACGGCTGTACATCGGCGACGAGTCGAGGACGCGGGAACCCGCCTCGAGCGCCGCGTCGACGACGCGCCGGGCTCCGGCTTCGTCACCGCCGAACGTGTTCCAGGTGCCAAGGCCGACCACCGGGCCGAGCCGCCGCTCCTCCATCAGCCAACGCGTGAGCGCGCGAGCCGGCCGGCGGCGAACGCGGCGGCAAAGAAGAGCCCGTCCTCCTCGGGTCCGCGGCCCATGTGCGACAGCGGCAGACCTGCGCACGCCGCCTCCCAGCCGGAGACGTCGACTTCCTCGACAGGCCGAAGCCATCCCGGCGCCGGCGACTCACGCGGCCAGGCTGCGACGACGCGGTCGCCGCAGAGACGCAGCACGTCGCGCGCGTGGTGCGAGACGCCCCGATGGCGCTCTCGGGCGTCGGTCTGAGAGGCGCGCACCGCGAGCACCGGAGCGCCGCCGAGCACGGATGCGGCGTTCGCGGCCACTGCCGCGGCGAGCCCACCGTGCCCGAAGCTCGAGCCTGTGCCCACGATTCCGGGGCCGATTCCGCAGACGACGACGTCGAAGCCCTCGGTCCTGCACCAGAGCAGCGCCGACGCCGCGGAGACGCAGTGGACGTCGCCGTCGATGCACGCCTCGGCCGCGACGGTCACCGCCAGCAAGCCGCGCTCGCGCAGCGTCCGCAACGTGTCGGACAGCGAGACCGGAAGCGCTCCGCCCGGCACCTGGACGTAGGCGACCCGGAGCCCGGGGCCGATGCCCGCACACACCGGCGCGACCTGGCTGTGCAGCGAGCAGCACACGACCGGCAAGCCGTCCAAAGTCTGCGGCAGCTCGCGTCCCTCCTCCCCGTGAACCGCCGCCGCCTGTCCGGGGGTGTACGGCAGCTTCATCACGTGCGCGCCGTCGTCGGCCGGCAGATCGAGCCCACGCGTGACGTTGACGTAAAGGACGTCGAATCCACCGGAGCCGAGCTCGAGCTCCCGGGCCTGCACGTTGACGATCACCTCGTCACCGAGGGCGACCGGCCCCGTCAACCGAGGGTAGGCGACGCACGGAACGCCGTCGACTTCGATGCGCGCAAGCCCCTCGGCACGGGACACGACCGCCGTGACCCGCCCGCGCCTAAGCGTCAGCATCCTGGGCGACGTCGACCAGCGCGAGCGTGACCTCGACCATGCCCTCGAGGTCGTCGACGGTGATGCGTTCGTCCGCGGTGTGGATGTCCTGCATCCCGTTCGCCAGGTTCAGGCAGTTGAGGCCGCGTTCGTTGAACACATTGGCATCGGCGGCGCCCCCGCTGAGGCCGTAGGTCGGCGTGAACCCGGCGCGCTCGAGCGCCGCATGCGCAATCCGGACGACTCCGTCGTCACGCTTGAAGCGGTAGCCGCGGTAGCTCTTGGACACCTTCGTCTCCACCTCGCAATCCTCGAGACCCGCGGCGAAGGCAAAGGCGTCGACCATCTCCTGGACGAGATCGGAGAGCTTGCGCTCGTTGTGCGAGCGAGCTTCGGCGCTCAGCGTGCACCACTCCGGGATGATGTTGCCGGCGCTGCCTCCTTCGATCAGCCCGACGTTGGCGGTGGTCTCATCGTCGACGCGTCCGAGCCGCAGATCCGCGATCGCGCGCGCCGCCGCCGCGATCGCCGAGCGGCCCTCCTCGGGGTACATGCCCGAGTGGGCGGCACGCCCGTGGAACTTCACCTCGAGCGCCTGCGAGTACGGCGCGCCGAGAATGACGTCTCCGATCGGCGCCGCCTGGTCGTAGACGTATCCAACGCGTGCGTGCAGGCGCCGGTGGTCGAACGCCGCCGCGCCGAGCAGGCCGACCTCTTCCTTCGGCGTGAACAGGAGCTCGATCCCGCCGTGCGACCGGTTCTCGGCCAGCACCCGACGCGTGCCCTCGAGCATCACGGCGACTGCGGACTTGTTGTCCGCGCCGAGGATCGTGCCGCCGGCGTTGCGCACGAAGCCTTCCTCGATCACCGGCTCGAGCGGCCCCTCGGGCGGAACGGTGTCGAGGTGGGCGCAGAAGAAGATCGGCGTCCCGCCGTCGCCGCTTGGCTCGACGCGGCAATACAGATTCCCGATCGTCGATCCGACCGCGGCGCCGGCGTCGTCCTCGTCGACGGCCAGGCCGAGGTCGCGCAGATAGCGCGTGACGGCATCGGCAACGAGCCGCTCCTCTCCGGGCGGGCTCGGCAGCGCGGCCAGCTCGGTGAAGAGGTCGACGACCTCGGAGGCCACGCGGCTAGCGCCGAACCTTCAGGACTCGGCCCGGCCTGCCGGTCTCGCGGCGCGCACCACGGCCGGAATTGTTACAGGCGCTAAGCCGAGACGGCGGTCACGCCGGCGCGCTCGCGCGCGCGCGCAAGGGCGGCGCCGGCGAACTCGCGGAAGAGCGGAGCCGGCCGCGTCGGCCGCGACTTGAACTCCGGATGGAACTGACTCGCCACGAACCAGGGGTGGTCGGGCAGCTCGACCACTTCGACCAGCCGCCCGGCCTGGAAGGTGCCGGAGACGACGAGCCCGGCCTCGGCCAGCGCGGGCCGGTAATGGTTGTTGACCTCGTAGCGGTGCCGGTGACGCTCGTGCACGATCGCCTCGCCGTACGCCTCCTGCGCGCGTGTGCCCTCGACGAGCTCGACCGCCTGCGCGCCGAGACGCATCGTCCCGCCGAGATCCTCGATCTCCTTCTGCTCGGGCAGGAGATCGATCACCGGATGCGGCGTCTCGGGATCCATCTCGGTCGAGTTCGCGCCGTCGAGCCCGAGCACGTGGCGCGAGTACTCCGACACGACGACGTGCATGCCGAGGCACAGCCCGAGGTACGGAATTCGACGCTCGCGCGCGACGCGGCACGCGAGGATCTTTCCCTCCCATCCGCGCGAGCCGAAGCCGCCGGGAACGATGATCCCGTCGACCGGCTCGAGCAGAGCCGCTGCCTCGTCGTACGACATGTTCTCCGCGTCGAGCCAGCGCACGCGCACACGGCAACCGTGATGCGCACCGGCGTGCTTGAGCGCCTCGTGCACCGAGAGGTACGCGTCCTGCAGCTTCACGTACTTGCCCACGAGCGCGACCTCGATCTCGTCCACTGCCTGTTGCAGGCGCTCGGTCAGGTCGAGCCACTCCCCCAGCTGCGCCTCGCCGGCGGGCAGCCCGAGCTTGTCGCAGACGAGCCGGTCGAGCCCTTCCGCCTTGAGCCGCGACGGGACGAGGTACACGTCGGGAACGTCGGGACAGGCGATCACCGCCTCCGGCTCAACGTCTGCGAAGAGCGCGATCTTCTCGCGGATGTCGCCGGAGAGCTCCTCGTGCGAGCGGCACACGACGATGTCCGGGTGAATACCGATCCGTCGGAGCTCGTTGACGGAGTGCTGGGTGGGCTTCGTCTTCAGCTCGCCCGCGGCCTCGATGAACGGCACGAGCGTCACGTGCAGGTAGAGCACGTTCTCGGCGCCCACCTCGCGGCGGAACTGCCTGATCGCCTCGAGGAACGGCAGCGACTCGATGTCACCGACCGTGCCGCCGATCTCGCTGATCACGACGTCGGTCGGCGTCGAGACCGCGCTCGCACGGATCCGCATCTTGATCTCGTTCGTGATGTGCGGGATCACCTGCACGGTCGCCCCGAGGAACTCCCCCTTGCGCTCACGCCGGAGGACGGAATCCCAGATCGCACCGGCGGTGTGGCTCGCGGCGCGCGTCAGGTTCTCGTCGATGAACCGCTCGTAGTGGCCGATGTCGAGGTCGGTCTCCGCTCCGTCCTCCGTGACGAACACCTCGCCGTGCTGGAACGGGCTCATCGTCCCGGGGTCGACGTTCAGGTACGGATCGAACTTCTGCGCCTGCACCTGCAGGCCGCGCGCCTTCAG
>VAXY01000187.1:0-5254 GCA_005885085.1 Actinomycetota bacterium
CCGGCGTGATCGTCGACGTCTCGCGCCTGAATGCGATCTCGCTCACAGCGGACGGACGCGCCGGAATCGGAGCGGGGGCACGGCTGATCGACGTCTACTCGGCGCTGGCCCCTCAGGGACGTGCCGTCCCCGCTGGAACGTGCCCCACGGTCGGCATCGCCGGGCTCGCCCAGGGTGGCGGCGTCGGCTTCCTGGCGCGCAAGTTCGGCCTGACCTGCGACAACCTGCTCGAGGCGACCGTCGTCCTCGCGGACGGCACCGCCGTTGTCGCGAACGCGCACCAGCACGCAGACCTGTACTGGGCGCTGCGCGGAGGGGGCGGTGGCAACTTCGGCATCGTCACGCGACTCGTCTTCAGAACGCATCCCGTCGCCGATGTCGCCACCTACTCGCTCGCGTGGCCCTGGGCCGACGCCAAGCGTGTCATGGCGGAGTGGCAGAAGCTGGCGCCGCACGCCCCGGACGGGCTCTTCTGCGTACTGAACCTGAACGCCGCCGCCGGCTCGAGCGCGAGCCCTCAGATCACCTCCGCCGGACAGTTCGACGGCACGGAGGCACAGCTGCGCGCGCTCCTGCAGCCGCTCGCCGACGCTGGAACGCCGACGAGGTTCACGACCTCGAGCAGGACGTACCTGAACGCGACGCTGATGTGGGCGGGCTGCTCGTCGGACATCGCGGCGTGCCACCTGCCGCCGCAGGGCCACCTCGGCCGCTCGACGTTCGCGGCGAAGTCGAGCTACGGGAACCGCGCCCTGACCGCGCAGGGCATCGACGTGCTCGTGCGACAGATCGAGGCACGGCGCGCGACGGGCTCCGGTTCCGGCATCGTGCTGTTCGACTCCTACGGCGGGGCGATCAACCGCGTGCCGAAGGGCGCGACCGCTTTCGTCCACAGGGACGCGCTGTTCTCGATGCAGTACCTCGCCTATTGGGCAGCAGGCGCCATTGCCGCGCCGAACGTCGCCTGGTTGCGGCGTTTCTACGCCGCCATGCGCCCGTACGTCTCACCGTTCGCCTACCAGAACTACATCGACGCCGACCTGGCGAACTGGCAGCGCGCGTACTACGGCTCCAACCTTCCGCGCCTGCAGAGAATCAAGCGCCGCTACGACCCGCAGAACGTCTTCCGCTCGCGGCAGAGCATCAGGCCGAGTCGCTGAGCGGCAACGTTCCGGTGACGACGGTTCCGCGTCCTGGCGGGCTGATCACGAAGAGGGTCCCGCCCGCCGCCTCCGCGCGGTCGCGCAGGCCGAGTATTCCCGAGCCCGCGCGCGGGTCGGCCCCGCCGCGGCCGTCGTCGCTGATCTCGAAGCGCAGCACGTCGCCCTCCCGCGCGAACGAGACTTCCGCTCGCGTTGCCTGCGCGTGCTTCGTCACGTTCGTCAGCGCCTCGGAGCAGATGTAGTAGGCCGTCGCCTCGACATGGTCAGACATGCGCGCGTCGAGCGCACCGACCTGTACCTCGACCGGCAGGCGCTCCGCGAGCGTCTGCAACGCCGGTCCCAGGCCCTGCTCGGTCAGTGCGGCGGGGTGGAGCCCGCGCGCCAGCTCTCGCAGTTCCTCCAGCGCCTTGTCGAGCTCCTCTGCGGCGCCGGCCAGGAGCGGCTCCAGCGTCTCCGGCCCGGAGCCGAGCTTCGTGCGCGCGAGCCGCAACGTCAGCGCCAGCGAGACGAGCCGCTGCTGCGCGCCGTCGTGCAGGTTGCGTTCGAGCCTGCGACGCTGCTCGTCGCCCGCCTTGACGATGCGGGCGCGCGACGATTGCAGGTCCTCGCGTGCCTGCGCGCTCGCGACCGCGAGCGAGACGAGCTCGCAGAACGCCATCAGCCGGGCTTCGCTGTCGGGCGGCAGCCGCTCGGCTGCGGCGATGGCGACGGCGCCCCACGGCACGCCGCCGACGAAGATCGGGGCCGCGACCGTCGAGCGGTAGCCGACATTTCTCATCGTCCGCGCCACGTCGGTGTCGATCGCGTAGTAGTCCTGGATGCGCGCAGGCAGGGCGCTGTCGCGTGCGCGGCCGATTGCGGTGTTGTCGTCGGCCAGGATCCGGTCCCCGACCTGGAAGACGCCCACGCCGTCGCGGTCGTGTCTGCCGACGACGGTCGCGGTATCGTCGCCCTCGTAGCGGAAGACCGCTGAGGCGTTGACCTCGAGCACCCGTGCCGACTCCTCCGACACGGCCGTGAAGACACGCTCCGGCGTCGCCTCCGAGGCGACGAGCGTCGCGACGCGCCGTAGCGCCCGCTGCTCCTGCGCGAGGCGGCTGATCTCGACCAGCTTCGCCTCGACGTCTCCGCCGAGCGCTCCTTCGGCCTCCGCGGCACTGTCGCTCAGGTCGATGCCGGTGGTCACGAGATAGCTCGGCCGGTCCTCGCCCGCGGGCATCAGCTTGTTCGACCATGCGATCAGCCGTCGCTCTCCGTCCTTGGTCTTCCAGTGCCCGACCTGCGGACTGGAGAGGCCCGTCTTCCAGATGTATGCGAGTACGTCGGCGAAGGCCTCGGACTCTTCCGGCGGGATCACGGCCTCGCGTGCGTCGCGGCCGATCACCTCGCCACGCTTGTAGCCGGTCGTGCGTTCGCAGGCGTCGTTGAAGAGCAGGATGCGCCCGCCTGAGTCGAGCACGCAGACCAGGGCCTGCGTCGTCTCCGTCAGGACCCTGGCGAAGTCGTCGCCGAGGACGAAATCCGTGCTCACGTCAGACGTCGAAGAGCGTCGCTTCGTACTGCTCGAGCGCCAGCCGTGTCGCGCCGACGTTGGCGGCAGTCAGCTCGCTGAGGCGGTCGCCTGCCTCAGCGCTCGCCTGCAGGGACTCCTCGTCGGCCCACAGAGTGATCACGAGCGTCTTCCCGGCGGCCCGGTCGGCGAGGCGGATCAGACCGCGGTAGCCGGTGCTGTCGCGCAGCCAGGGAAGCAGCTGGTCGCGGACGAGCTCCAGCCCGCGATCGTGCTGGTGGGGAGTGGTCGCGAGGACATGAACGCGTGCGAACACGGCTCCGTTCTACACTCTTTGCGTGCCTTTCGTCAGCCGGGTCGCAATTGCGTGGGCGGTCAACGCCGCCGCGTTGTGGGCGGCGAATGCGCTGTGGGACGGGGTCCGCATCCACGGTTGGGCCGCGTACCTGATCGGCTCGGCGGTGCTCGGCATCGTCAATGCCGTGATCAAACCGCTGCTGACCGTCGCGACGCTGCCGCTGATCATCGTCACGCTTGGTTTCTTCTATCTCCTCATCAACATCGCGATGGTTGCGATCGCGGAGTGGATCGCGCCGAACTTCTCCATTGACGGCTTCTGGGCCTACGTCGGGACGGTGGTCGTCGTGTGGGCGGTCAACTGGATCGGGGACCAGATCCTCAGCGATGTCCAGCGGCGCGCGCGCCCTCGGCTGATCTAGCGTTCGTGGGTCAGCGGCGAAACCAGCGCTTGCGCGGCTGCGCCTTTCGCCAGTCGTCGTAGGTGTGCAGGCGGCCGGCTCGATGCTCGGCCGCCACGCACTCCGAATGCGCATGCCGGCGGTGCTCGACGTCGCCCTCCGGCGCGATCACCATGTGCTCGCTCATCGCATGGAGCAGGCCGCCGCAGAACGGGCAGCGATACGTCGCCGGCCTGTTGCTGTGCGCGCGGCGCACCGTCCACCAGCGTGGAGCCTCCATACCCGAAGTTTGGCCAGATCGCATGCTGGTGAGGACCCCACCATGAGCACATACCCGGAACAACAGAGGCGCACCGGCCGGAGCCGGACGCGTTGGCTCGTTCTCGGGGCAGTTCTCGTAGCGATCGCCGTTGCGATCGTCCTCGTCATCGTGTATTCCGGCGGTGGCGGCTCGGGCGGCGGTGGCGGCTACTAGATAGAGAGATCGAAGGCCCGCCTGCAGCGGGCCTTCTTCTTTCTCAGGCGGGCGCGAACCGCGCCGCTGCGCGGGCTCGCGCACGGGCCGTCTCGATCTCACGGTCCTTCGGCGGCGCGGACGTGATCAGTGCGTCGAGGAGCCGCTGCGTCGACGCGGCGACCTCCTCCACCGCACGCGCGAAAGCCTCCTCGTTCGCCCGTGACGGCTTCGTGAAACCGCTGATCTTGCGCACGTACTGCAGCGACGCGTCCCGGACCTCGTGCTCGGTAGCGGGCGGCTCGTAGTTGAACAGCGTGTGGATATTCCTGCACATATGAACATCCTACGTAGCGGAAAATCCCTCGGCCGGGGGAGTCGCTCGTACCTCCAGAACGCGATTCTCCTCGTACTCAAGGAGTTGAGCGATGCGGCGACCTGGTCCTCGGGGTCAAAAGAGAAGCGAGTCCTTCGGCAGCTCGAGCGTCCAGGCGCTGCTCGAGGTGACGAGCGTGGTCCGCGGCGAGCGGGACCTCAAGAGCGCGCTCGCGACGATCGTGAAGACAGTCGCCGAGGCGCTCGAGTTCAAGACCGTCGTCCTCAACCTCTACCGCCCGGAGTTCGACGATTTCTGCGTCACGGACGTATACGGCAGTACGGAGGCGCGTGACGCGCTGCTCGGCAGCACCTACGAGTGGGGCAGCTGGAAGCAGCTGCTGACGGATGAGTACCGCCGCGGCGGGGCCTACCTGATTCCGCACGGGTCGTTCGACTGGAGCGAGGACATCGGCAAGCGGTACGTCCCGAATGTGGAGCCCTCCGAAGACGTTGATGCCTGGCACCCTGAGGACGAGCTGTTCGTGCCGCTCCAGGATTCGGAGGCGCGCATGCTTGCGATCTTCTCCGTGGGCGAACCTCACAACGGCCTGCGCCCCAACGACGAAGAGCTCGAGGTGTTGTGCGCGCTTGCGGCACACGCCGCGATCGCGATCGAGACCGCGCAGCAGTCGACGCGCACGGCTCGCCATCGTGCGAGCCTCGAACAGCTGCTCGAGGTTTCGTCGACGCTGACCGCGGCGCAGTCGACACAGTCGATCCTCGAGACGGTCTGTCGTGGCATTCACACGGCGCTCGGATTCCAGAAGGTCTCGATCGAGCTCGTCGACCTCGAGACGGGTCTGCTGCGCTCACGCGCGTCGTCCGGCTGGGAAGTGGACGATCCCGCAGTCCTGCGTGCGGTGCCGTTCGACCCGATGCGCGCGCTGTTCGATCCGGACTTCGAGGTCTCGGGCTGCTATCTCGTCCCGAACGACGAGGCCCGCGCGCGGATCGACGCCGATCACATCAAGTACAGCTCGCAGAGCAACGGTCGCGGGCCGCACGCGTGGAACCATCACTGGCTGCTCGTGCCGCTGTACGAACGCAACGG
>VAXY01000187.1:5259-6416 GCA_005885085.1 Actinomycetota bacterium
CCGGAGGACCGCCTCGTGCCGTCCGCCGAGCGCCTGCAGGCGCTGCGCGTGTTCGCGAACCAGGCGACGACCGCCTTGTACGCGGCGGAACAGTTCGAGCAGATGCGCTTCCTCGCCGACCATGATCCCTTGACGAACCTGCTCAACAGGCGCTCGTTCGTCCAGCACCTCGACGCGGAGGTCGCGCGCAGCCGTCGGTACGCACGGCCGCTCGCGCTCGTGATCTTCGACCTGGACGAGCTGAAGACCGTCAACGACACCCAGGGCCACACGGCCGGCGATGAGGCGCTGAAGCGGGTCGGCGACGCGCTGCGCGCGACGATCCGGAGCGGGGACAACGCGTTCCGCATCGGCGGCGACGAGTTCGCGGTCATCGTCCCGGAGGCGACCGAGCGGGACGCCCATGCAGCGGCCCAGCGGATCGCCGACGAGCTGCAGCTGGCCGCGAGCTTCGGCGTGGCGATCTGCGAGCAGGACTGCGACGCGGGCACGCTCCTGCGCGAGGCGGACGGGGCCATGTACAGGATGAAACGCCGCCGGCGCTCCGGCGCGCTGCGCAACGCAGAAGGCGACGACCTCAGCGCGGTGGTCTGACCCCAGGGGTCAGACCCCAGCCTTTGATTTCAGCCGAAATCGATCACGCTGCGGATGCCGTCCTGCGCTTCCATCAGCTCGAAGCCGCGGTTGACGTCGTCCAGCGTCAGCTTGTGCGAGACGAAGGCGTCGACGTCGATCTCGCCCGCGAGGTAACGGTCGACGAACTGCGGCACCTGGTCGCGTCCCTTGACGCCGCCGAAGGACGAGCCTGTGACGCGCCGGCCGGTGATCAGGAACCGCGGCACGATGTCGAGCGTCTCGCCCTTGCCGGCGACGCCGCAGACGGTTGCGAGGCCCCAGCCCATCCGCGCCGCCTCGACCGCCTGCCGCATCACGTGGACGTTCCCCGTTGCCTCGAAGGTGTAGTCCGCGCCGTGCCCGTCGGTCAGGTCGAGGATCTCCTGCACCGCGTCGGGCCCTCCCTTGATCGTGTGCGTCGCGCCTTGGCCGCGCGCGAGCTCGAGTCGGCCGTCCGAGAGGTCGACGCAGATGATGCGCTCCGCGCCTTCGAGCCGGCAGCCCGCAACGGCCCCGAGGCCGACCATGCCCGCGCCGAACAC
>VAXY01000188.1 GCA_005885085.1 Actinomycetota bacterium
TCTTCGGCCTGACGATCGTCGTCTCGACCGCGGCGACGCGGCACAGCGCTTCCGCGTCGATCTTCGACTCGCCGTACCAGCCGACGCCGACGAGCGGATCGTCCTCCTCGATCGGATGCTTCTCGGGCACCCCGTAGACGGCCGTCGACGAGATGAGGACAACACGGCGAACGCCCGCGTCGCGCGCAGCGAGCAGGATGTTTTCCGTGCCGGCGACGTTGACGGACCGGATCGACTCGCGCGAAGCCTGAATCGGCAGGGCCGCTGCGGCGTGCACGACCACGTCGGCTCCGGACACGAGCTCCCGGACGCGCTCGCGATCACGCACGTCCCCACGCAGCTCCTCCACCGCGCCCTCGAGTTCTGCATCATCGAGCGGGACGACGTCGAGCGTGCGGACGTCGTGTCCGTCGGCAAGCAGGCGTCGGGAGAGATGCAGGCCGAGAAACCCCGCACCGCCGGAGATCGCCCACAACATCAGCCGGGCGGCTTGGCGTTCACGAGGATCGCCGCGACGAGGAGCACCGTCATCCCGACCATGCTCTCACCGACCAGGCTGGCGCGGAGCCGCGGCAGCAGTCCGCCCCGCTCGGCCGCGGGGACCGCAAGCACCCGGTGCAGCCCTCCCCAGGCCAGTGCGAGCGCGACGAGGCCGATCTTGACCAGCAGGATGTGCCCGTAGCCGGAGGTCCAGAGATCGCTCAGGCGGGGCAGGCGCAGCACGCTCAGGTACGTGCCGGCCAGCAGCAGCACGCCGACGCACACGGTCGCCAACCGGGAAAAGGCAAGGAAGGCCGCACGTCTCAGCTCCGGCAGCAGCGGCCAGACGACGGCGACGAGCTGCACGAGGCCGCCGATCCACAGACATGCGGCGGAGAGGTGCGCCCAGTCCGCGAGCTCGGACTTCCACGACGATCCGCGATCGGCGGCCGAGTGGCCCGAGAGTGACAGACCGGAGGCGAAGGCGAGGCCGAGCAGGAACGCGGGCCACAACAGGGCCTCGCGATCGCTCACCCAGCTGAGGAAGAGCAGACCCGTAACGAGTGCGAAGCCGAGCGTCATCACGATGAATGCCGTCCCGAACCGTGTGCGTGCGATCGGCGTCAGATCGCCGTAGAGCAGTCGCCCGAACGGCAGTTGCAACGCGTCCTCTGACCGCAGGATGAAGGCGGCGATGCCGACGTTGAGCGTCGCCGCCGCACCGATTGCAGTGACGACGTAGAAGCGGCGCGGCAGCGGGCGGCGTGCCACCAGCAGGCGGAAGCCGAGGCCGCCGACGAGCAGGGCCAGCGAGAGGAAATACAGCCAGCGCACGACGTCCTCGGTCCGCGTCGGGCCAGAGGCGCCGTACGCCTCGGTCGGGGCCGGCGCTCGAGCGCGCACGCCGAAGGTGAAAACGCCCCAGACGACGTGGCCGTCGCCGGACATCGCGTGCCAGCGCACGGTGTAGGCGCCCTTATGCAGGCGCGGCAACGACGCCTCGAGCAGACGCCTGTTGGTCCACACGCGCCGGACCGAGATCGGCCCGGTCGCCGAGAAGAGCTGCACGGAACCGGGGAGCGCCACGACGTACTGGTCGAACTTGAAGGTGACCACACGCGGTGACGTCTCGACTCGGGCGCGGAACCCTGGTGACGTCTGCTCCAGCGTTGCGTGCGCGAACGCGGGCGCGGGCAACGCGAGCGCCGCCAGCCCGCCGAGGAGCAGCAGCCGCCTCATCGGTGCGGCGCCCCCGCCTGTGGCGAGATGTGACCGAAGATCGAAGCTGTGTCGCGATCGGAGTAGAGGAACACGGCGACCAGGACGAACGTGAGCGCGAATCCTGCGAGGGCGGCCTGTGAACGAGGCCGGAAGCTGCGCGCGAGCGGGAACACCGCTGCACCGAGCATCGTCCACCCGAGCGCGTGGTGCAGGAAGGCCGAGCGCTGGTACAGCCACGCGTTCTGCTCGTGGACGAAGAACGCCGCGCCCGAGATGACGAAGGCCGCGCTCGTGGCGAGGCTCCACCACCTGCTCTGCAGCTTCCCGCGCACGAGCGCGAGCTCGACCGCGCCCGCGAGCATCAGCACTTCGGCCCAGGCGCCGTGCGCAAGCATGTGCAGCGTCGAGCTCGTGAAGAAGACCATCACGGGCCACATGAACAGGCCGAGCGTGAACGCAAGCCCGGGCCAGAGGTAGGCCCGCCAGGCGCGGCGCCGCCAGACCTCGGTGCCGACGACCGCCTCGGCGAGCAGGCAGAGGCCGAGGATCAGGAAGCCGGTCGCGAAGAGCCAGTGGACGTGCTCAGCGGGCGGCTGCACGGTGTCCCTCGAGGTCCTCCAGCAGCCCGGGCAGCACGACGAAATAGAAGAGCAGCCCGACCGCGATCACGAGCAGCGGCGGCTCGACGAACAGCCACCAGAAGCCCTGGCCGCGCGGGTGCAGCAGCGTCACGCGGTACGGCTGCAGAATCGCCCAGACGACCCCGGCAAGCGCGGTCAGGGGCCCGAGCGCCGCGACGAAGCGCGCACGTCCGGTTCGTTGGACTGGTACTTCGAGTTCGGAAACGAGCTCTGCGTTCACGACGTCCTCCCGTCATCGAGGTCACGACACGGACCCACGGACGGCGTGTCCGCAGGCCTCAGGCGTGCAGCGGCGGGGGCCGGCTTTCGAACGCGAGCCCGAAGAGGGCGCGCGGCTTGATCAGCTCGGCGAGCGTCGGACGCTGTGACGGCGCCACGGCGGCCGCCCGAGTGGCGCGCGCGGCTGCGGCCAGTGCGTACGTCTCGTACTCCGAAAGCCACTGTTCGGCCGCGCGGTAGAGGACCGCGACGACGACCGACAAGACCGCGAAGACCGGCAGCGCGGCGGTGTGCAGCCATGGACCCAGCAACGGCCAGCGCCCGCTTGAGATTCCCTCGGCATCCGTCTGCACGAGGTAGATCGCGGAGGTGGCGAGGAACGAGCCGAACCACAGACGGGGTGACAGCTCGATGCGAACTCGACGCCGACAGCCCGCACCGAGTGATCCATACGCGGCCAGTAGCCGCGACGCCTTCACGAAACGCCAGGCGAGTCTCGCCAGCATCAACGCCACGCTCACCTTCACGACCGCGAGCAGGATCGGGTAGTAGTCGGCCCCGGAATAACTCGGGGCCGCCACGTGCCGCCCGAAATCGAGGCGATGCGAGAGGCTACGGCCGAGCAGCTCCGCGACGGACGAGCGCGAGCAAGACCAGAGCCAGACGTGCCAAGAGACGCTGATGGCGGCGTGCCCTCTCCATCCCCACCGAGAGTGTGCGCCCAACCGCGTGCGTACGTCAACTTCGGGGTCTGACCCCTCTAGGGGTCAGACCCCGGCAGTGCGGTTTTCGCCGACGACTGTGACCATCCACTCGTCGGTGCAGCGGTCCTCGAAGGCGACGAGGAAGATCCGCTGGTACTGCCCGAGGTGAAGGTGGCCGTCGGTGAAGGGGATCTGCTCGGTGCGCGGCCCGAGCAGGAGAGCGATGAGACGCTCGCGCTCCCCGGCCTCCAGCGGCACGAGCCGCTCGAGCATGGATTCGAGGTCGGAGAAGAAACCCGTCTCACGCTCTTGCACGCGGATCAGGGACGGGTCGCCGTTCGGGGAGACGAACGCGATTCCGCTGCCGCCGCTCGCCGCCACCTCGCGCTGCACGTCGTTCGTGATGTCCAGCACGGTCAGGTTCGGGAGCGCCGCTGCGATCGAGAGAGGGATCTCGACCGACGTCATTGCGCGGCCACCTCACGCGGGAGGCGGAAATGCACGTCCTCGCGCGCGACCGTGATCTCCTCCACCTCGCCGTAGCCGAGCGCTGCCAAGCGGGTGATGGTCGCCTCGACGAGCTGCTCCGGAGTGGATGCGCCCGCCGTGAGGCCGATCACCTCGTGCCGTGGGACGCCGGCGGGCAGCTCGCTCTCGCCGTCGATCAGCTCCGCGGCCGCGCCGGCGTTGCGCGCGACCTCGACGAGTCGCTGTGCGTTGGAGCTCGTCTGCGAGCCGATCACCAGGATCAGCGTCGCCTCCTCGGCGAGACGCTTGACTGCATCCTGGCGGTTCTGGGTCGCGTAACAGATGTCATCGGCGGCAGGACGCCGGAGCGTACCGAACCGCTCCTCCAGGGCATCGACGGTCGCACGCACGTCGTCGAGCGAGAGGGTCGTCTGGCTGATGACGGCGACCGGCCTGCCGTCCGAGTCGAGCCGCGCCGCCTCCTCGGGGGACTCGACCACGACCGTCGCGTCGGGCCGCTCCCCGCGCGTGCCGATCACCTCGACGTGGTCGGCGTGGCCGACGAGGGCGACCAGATGCCCGCTGTCAGCGTAGCGCCGCGCCTCCGCGTGCACCTTGGACACGAGCGGGCAGACGGCGTCGACGACCCGCAGCCCGCGGCGCTCGCACTTCTCGCGCACGGCAGGCGCGACTCCGTGCGCCGACAGCACGCAGATCTCCCCGGCCGGCACCTCGTCCTCGCTGTCGACGAAGACCGCTCCCATCCGCTCGAGCCTGCGCACGACGTGGTCGTTGTGCACGATCTGGTGCCGAACATAGATCGGCGGCCCGTGCTCGGCGAGCAGCCGCTCGACGATCTCGATCGCCCGGTCGACCCCCGCGCAGAAGGAGCGTGGTGCAGCTAAGAGGACACGCTTGCTCACGCGTAGCCCTCCTGTGCGCGGGGGAGGGAAATCGGTTCCCCCACGGGAGCGAGCCAGAGGCGAGCGACGCCTGCACAAAAAGAGCGCGGAGCGGCCAGCAGCACGCGCTTCATGCAAGCGCCTCCAGACTCTTCAAGGCGCGTCGTGCGCCGAGCGCAGCGCGCAGCGTCACCACCGGCTCGCGCACAAATCCGCGCAGGAACCCGAGCACGTCGACCTCGCCGCCGGCGGTCGCCCCTTGCGCGACACCGCCGAGCCGCCGCGCCGGCGTGTCGCTGACGGCGCGCAGACAGCCGACGAGCCGACCGCTCCGGGCGAGCGGCCCCGACTCCATGTCGACGGCTTGTGCGCCTGTCTGCTCATGCAGCCGCGCGCGCTCGAACGGGTCGTCGACGATGCGGGTGGCGCCGAGGATCGTCCCGGGCCGCGCCGACTCGGCGCCGAGCGGGTCGCCTTCCCAGAGCACGGCGCCGGACTCGTCGACGACCCGGGTCGCGTCGATGACGGTTCCGATCGGTAGATCGGCCGTCAGCGCCCCGGCGATGCCGAACGACACGAGGCGTCCCTCGGGCACGCCGCGCGAGGCGCCCAAGCCGACGAGCGCCGTCCGTCCGAGCCGCCGCGCGATCCGCTCCTCGACGGTCAGGGCGCAGGCGAACGTCAGCCCGTCAACGTCCACGCCATGCTCCTGGCGCTCTCCTTGATTGAACCCGCCGCCTCATATGCCGCCGAAGGCTCGAAACCGGAGTGGATGCCGCAGTGCTCGCACCGCGAATCGTTGCCCGGTCCGTACTCCTCCCACTCGATCCCCTCGAGCAGCGCGTCGTACGTCGGGAAGATCCCGTCCGTGAGCAGGTAGCACGGGCCCTTCCAGCCGTACGGGTTGCGTGTGATCGAGCCCCACGGTGCGCACTTCAGCTTGCGCTCGCCCGTGAGGAACTCCTGGTAGATCGGGCTCGCCAGCCAGCGGTAGCCGCGCTGCCGCGCGACCTTGCGGACGATCCGGAACTTCTCCTCGTGCTCCGCCCGCGTCATTGTCAGCTTCGGATCGATCTGCGAGTACTGGTAGCCCGGCGCGATCAGCATGCCGTCGATGCCGACCTCGTTCGTGAGGTAGTGCATCATCTCGAGCACATCGTCCACCGACGTCTCCTTGAACACGGTCGTGTTCGTCGTGACGCGGAAGCCCGCCTCACGTGCCTTCCTGATCGAGTCGATCGCGACATCCCAGAGGCCCGGGTAGTCGCAGATGTAGTCGTGGATCTCGCGCATGCCGTCGAGGTGGACGACGAACGTCAGGCGGTGACTCGGCTTGAAGACGTCGAGGTACTGCTCGAGCCGGAGCGCGTTCGTGCAAAGGTCGATGTTCTTACCGAGCTCGAGCATGCCGGCAACGACGTCCTCGATTCCCTTGTAGACAAGGGGCTCGCCACCGCAGATCGACACCACCGGCGCCGGGCACTGGGCGCCTGCGTCGACGCACTCGTCAACCGTGAGTCGCGCCTTGTTCGACTCGTACTCGCGGATCTTTCCGCACCCGATGCACGCGATGTTGCACGCGAGCGTCGGCTCGAGCATGAGCACGAGCGGATAGCGCTCGCCTTTGCGCTGCTGGGTCGCGACGTAGCGGCCGATCTGCATGGTTGAGCGGAGCGGGAACTTCATCCATTCAGCCTTTCTCTCAGTCGCCCGAGGGCGAGGAGCGGAAACGTCAGACGGTACAGGTGGTAGCGAATCATGAAATCGAGGGGAAAGCCCGTGCCCGTGTAGTGCTGCTCGTCCCAGTCACCGTCGGGACGCTGAACCCGCAGAAGATACTCGGCGGCCTGCCGCGTGGACAAGCCCGCCGCGGCCCCGCCCGAGACGTACGCCAGCAGCGCCCAGGCTGTTTGCGAGGGTGTCGGGGCCCCCCGGCCGCGCCAGGAGGGGTCGGCGTACGAGCGGATGTCCTCGCCGAACGCGCCGCTGGGTTGCTGGACGGAGTCGAGCCAGGCGAGCGCGCGGCGGATCGCCGGATGGCCCGGCGGGAGCCCGCAGGCCTCGAGCGCCGGCACCGCGGCGCCGGTTCCGTAGACGTGGTTGACGCCCCAGCGGCCGAACCAGGACCCGTCGCGCTCCTGCTCGGCGAGCAGCCAGTCGAGCCCGGCCTCGAGCGGCGCGCCGTTGCCCTGTGCGTGGCCGAGCGCCTCGAGGGCATGGGCCGTCACGTCGGCGGTGGGCTCGTCCGTGACCTTGCCGAAGTCGCAGATCGGCAGCTTGTAGAGCCAGAGTGCCTCGTTGTCGACGTCGAACGCGCCCCAGCCGCCGTTGCGGGACTGCATCCCGACGAGCCAGTCGAGCCCCCGGCGGACGGCGTCGTCGCCGATTCCGAGCTCGCGCAACGCGAGCACGACGACCGCCGCGTCGTCGACGTCGGGATACAGGTCGTTGTCGAACTCGAACGCCCAGCCTCCGGGCGCGAGGGCGGGGCGTCGGACGGCCCAGTCACCGCGCGCCGTCACCTCTTCGCGCAGGAGCCAGTCGCCCGCTGCCTGCAGACGCGGATCCTCGGCAGGGACGCCGGCGGCACGCAGCGCGAGCACCGCCAGCGCGGTGTCCCACACGGGGGACTGGCACGCCTCCGGCCGAAGCCTGTCGCCGTCACGCACCATGAACCGCTCCCAGCCGGCCAGCCCGCGCGCGAACGTCTCGTCCTCGAAGCCGTGGCCGAGGGCGGCGAGCATCACCAGCGACCAGACCCACGGCGGTTGGATCCCGCCCCAGGAGCCATCGGCCTCCTGGCGCTCGCGCACCCAGCGCTCCGCGACGCCCACGGCATGTCGGCGCAGTCCGCCGATCTCGCTCAGGTCGATGTGGCTCGACCGCACGGGTCGCAACGCCTCGACGACGGAGAGCGCCACCATCGTCTGCCGTGCCCAGCACGCGAAGTCGTAGACCGACAACGGCCCGCCGGCAGGTAGGAGGATCAGCTCGACCGGGACGTGCGCCAGCCGCCGCCACGGCCACTGGCCGATCAGCGCCAGGAACGCGCGCGTGAAGA
>VAXY01000183.1 GCA_005885085.1 Actinomycetota bacterium
CTCGAGAACCGCGTTCTCTTCGGCAGCGTCAACGCGCACCGCCAGGATTGGCTGGCCGCGGTCGCTGATCTCGAGCGAGCGCGGGAGCGCTGGCCGGAAGCGGTGGACCAATTCGTAACGCTCCGAGTCCCGCTGGACAGGTTCCAGGAGGCCTTCGACCACCGCGGCGGCAAAGCCACGTTCGTCCTCTCGGACTCGCTACCGGGTTAGAAGGACATGCCCAGGGACTGTCCCTGGGCATGTCTCAGGGACAGTCCCCCAGACGTGTCTAGGAGAGTCCCGCGGCCTCGAGTGCGCGCCCGGCGAGTGCTTCGTCGAGCTCCCCGGGCAAGCCGCTCACGCCGACCGCGCCCACACGCGTCTCGCCCTCGAACGCCGCGAGCCCGCCGAGGAAGAACGTGAAGAACGGGTCGAAACTCTCGCGCTGGACAGCGTCCTCGCGCACCTTCTCCGCCAGTTCCCTCGTCGAGCGCGCGTCGCTCCGTGCGGCGGTGTACGCCTTCCGCTGCGCGTTCAGGCGCGTGTCCGGCGCCGCGCCGTCCATCGTCGCCGCCGCAACCAGCTCGCCGTGCGTATCCGCGACGAAAACCGAGACCGGCCCGGACGCTTCGCGAACCACGAAATCCACGATCGCCCGCGCGGTCTCAAACTTCACGAGGCGATTGTAAGACCGGGGTGCATTTCTCACTCGAGAGGCCGAAAACGTGCTGTAGTTCAGATCCATGCGCGTCGACGTCGTCCGCCTAGCACGGCGAGCCCTGGTCCCGGTTGTCATCGGGTTTTCAGCCTCGCTGGCTCCCGCAAGCGTCGCTGGTCACGCCTCGAGCTCCGGCTTCGAGGGGATTCGGTTGAAGAACGTCGCCGGCCGGCTCGGACTCGACTTCCGTCAAGGTGCGTTTCGCTTCGGTGTCTCGCCCGACCCGGCGGCGATGACCGGAGGCGGGCTGTGTGCTCTCGACTACAACAACGACGGCTGGGTCGATCTGTTCGTCGTGAACTCGTACTCGCAGGCAGACGTCGGCCGGTGGCGGAGGCACGGCGGACTCCCTCGAAGCGCACTGTTCAGGAATACGAAGGGCCGGTTCACGAACGTGAGCCGCCGGTCGAAGGCGAACCTCGCGGTACGCGGCGAAGGCTGCGTGGCAGCCGACCTGAACTCGGACGGACGAACAGATCTCTACGTCACGACTGCGGGCTACGACAAGCTGCTCTGGAACAACGGCGACGGGACCTTCACGGAAGGCGCCCGCGCCGCGGGAATCCGTAGCTACGGGTGGCATGCCGGAGCGGCGGTCGGAGACGTGAACGGCGACGGGAGGGCTGACCTGTACGTTGCGGGCTACGCAGATCCCAACGTCTCCGTTCCAGGCTCCGCTGCGGGGTTCCCAAACAACGTCTCCGGTGTCCGCGACCTTCTCTATCTCAACGTCGGGCGCGACCGCCATGGACATTCGAAGTTCCGCGAGGTGGGCGTGCAGGCAGGGCTCGAGGCCGCGCGCTTCGATCACAGCCTCGGTGCAGTCCTCTCGGATTTCGACGGTGACGGGCGACTCGATCTCTACGTCGCCAACGACGGCGACCCGAACCGGCTGTACCAGAACATCGCCTGGCCGGGCGGGAGAAAGGCCGATCCGGCGGGCCTCGGCTTCCGCTTCGAGGAGCGTGCAGCGATCGCGGGCGTGGCCGATCCGAACGCGGGTATGGGTGTCGCGTCTACCGACTTCAACGACGACGGGCGCACCGATCTGTTCGTCTCGAACTCGCGCGGCCAGGGCCATGCGGTCTACGCCGGGCAGCAGCCCCTCGCGTCCGGATCGTCGTTCAACGACGTCCACGCTGCGTTCGCTCCGGCGTTTGGCAAGACGTTCACCGGCTGGGGGGCTTCCTGGGTCGACCTCGACCTCGACGGCAAGCCCGACCTGGTGCTCGCGAACGGCGGAATCCCGGTGACCAGTCTCGCGCGGGATGCGCAGCCGATCCAGGTGCTCGAGAACATGGGCGCAGCGCCGGGCTCTCCAACCCGATTCACAGACGGGACCGCACTCGTCGGCGGGAACGACCTTCCTCGCGTCGTCGGCCGCGGCCTCACGACGGCCGACTTCGACAACAACGGCCGCATGGACATCGCCATCAACACGATCGGGGGCAAGCTCGAGCTCTTGCGGCCGACGGGCGCCGTCGGCCACTGGCTCGCGGTGCGCCTCGCCAGGTTCTCGCCCGGATCGGTCGTGACTGCGCTGCTCCCGGATGGCCGCCGGCTGGTACGCGAGGTGCAGGCAGGGTCGAGCTATCTGTCATCGGAGGACCCTCGCGTGCACTTCGGACTCGGCGCGGCGACGAGCGTGAGTCAGCTCATCGTTCGCTACCCCGACGGTCACACCACGTCCCGCAACAACGTTGCAGCCGACCACATCGTCTTGTTTCGTCGCCAAGCGACCGATACACGACGCCTCTCCGCGGAGACTGCGCCGTACCTGATCGACGGGTGCACGCGGACCGACCCGTACGGGCACTCGATCGCGCGGGTGTGGGACGAGGCCATGCTCGATGCGATCCGACGCGATCTCCCGGCGCCGACAACACATGCGCGGAACCTCTTCGACGTCTCGGCCGCAATGTGGGATGCCTGGGCGGCCTACGACCCGAACGTGGACGGCTATTTCGTGACCGAGAAGGACACGGCTCCCGACGTCGAGGCTGCACGCGAAGCCGCGATCAGCTACGCGGCGTACCGCGTCCTGCTCTGGCGCTATTCGTACGGCGCCAACATTCGCGTGACCTTCGACGAGCTCGCCCGGACGATGCGCTCGCTCTGCTATCGGCTGGACTTCACGAGCACGAAGGGTGGCTCACCGGCCGCACTCGGCAACCGCGTCGCCGCGGCGGTGATCCGTCGTGGAAGGAGCGACGGCTCGATCGAACGACGCCACTACGTCGACGAGAGCTACGTCCCCGTGAACGTGCCCCTGGTCGTGAGTCAGCCGGGAACGGCGATGCACGACGCCACCTTCTGGCAGCCGCTCGCGCTCGACCAGACCGTGTCCCAGAATGGGCTTGCGGTCCCCGGCAAGGTGCAGAGCTTCATCGGTGCCCAGTGGGGTCATGTGCGCGGATTCGCGCTGCCGCGGGCGCAGAACGGCGTGCCGATCGACCCCGGCCCGCCGCCGATCGGGACTCCGGCGGATGCGGCGTACAAGCAAGCGGCGGTCGACGTCATCCGGAAGAGCGCCGAGCTCGACGCCGCCGACGGGAAGACGATCGACATCGGGCTGGACACGCTAGGCGACAACCCGCTCGGAACGAACGACGGTCACGGCTACACGGTCAATCCGGTGACGGGCCGGCCCTACGCGCCAGAGCGTGTGCTGCAGGCGGACTACGCCCGCGTGCTTGCCGAGTTCTGGGCCGACGGGCCCAATTCGGAGACGCCGCCCGGCCACTGGAACGTGATTGCCAACACGGTCTCGGACTCGCCGCTGATGGCCTCGCGGATCGGTCCGGGAACTGCAAGCCGGGTGCGTTGGGACGTGCAGATGTACTTCGCTCTCAACGGCGCCCTGCACGACGCCGCGATCGCCGCCTGGGGCCTGAAGCGGAAATACCAATCGGTTCGCCCCATCTCGATGATCCGCTACCTGGCCGAGCACGGTCAGACGAGCGATCCCGACCTCCCCTCGTACGATCCAGAGGGCCTGCCCCTGATCCCGGGTTTGATCGAGCTGATCACGAAGGAGTCGAGCGCGCCGGGAGAGCGCCACGCCGCCCTTGCCGATCACGTCGGTGAGATCGCCATCCGGGCCTGGCGCGGAAATCCGAGAGAGCCGGACCAGGCGAGCGGTGCCGGCTGGATTCTCGGGGAGCGTTGGGTGCCGTATCAAAAGGGAACCTTTGTCACACCGGCCTTCCCGGGCTTCGTGTCCGGCCACAGCACGTTCAGTCGTGCGGCGTCGGAGGTGCTCGCCGCATATACCGGCAGCGGCAGCCCCTACTTCCCGGGAGGAGAGTTCACGCAGACCTTCGCCCCGGGCTATCTCAAGTTCGAGCACGGGCCGAGCAAGCCGCTGACGCTTCAGTGGGCGACGTACTACGACGCGGCGGACCAGGCGGGGATTTCACGCATTTACGGCGGCATCCACATCGCCGCCGACGACTTCGCCGGCCGCCGGATCGGATCGAAGGTCGGTAGGCAGGCGTGGGCGCTCGCCGAGCGCTACTTCGCCGGCACGGTGCGGTAGACGGCGGCTAGCGGCCCGAGCGCGCCTGAAGCCTGCGCGCGATCGTGTCCAGCGTCACAGCGAGCAAGAGGATGACACCGGTGACGATGTAGATCGTCCCCGTCTTGTAGCCCGCCGTGTTGAGCCCGTTCGAGACAGTCGCGATCACGAGCGCGCCGATGAGCGCGCTGCGCACCTCGCCGCGACCACCGAAGAGGCTCGTGCCGCCGATGACGGCCGCGGCGATCGCGTCGAGCAGCAGCGTGCCGCCGCCGACGTTGAGGTCGACGGAATTCAACCGTGCGGCCAGGATCACGCCTCC
>VAXY01000203.1 GCA_005885085.1 Actinomycetota bacterium
CGGTGACCGCCTCGAACGCGCGGAACCGGGCCCCGTCGTCGTCGCTCGCCGGTTCCGGGAACGTGCGGCCGGCGTCGCGGAGCGCCTGCATCCACGGCCAGAACGCCGGCGCGCCGCCGCCGTGCCAGCCCCGCCCCCAGAGGATCCGCGCGCCCCCCGCCTTGGCGCGGCTCGCAACCTCGTCGCCGAGCCGGGTCTTGCCGCTCCCGGCCGCGCCGGCGACGACGAACAGACGCCCGCGCCCTGCGAGGGCGTCCGCGAGCCCGGCCTCGAGCAGCGCCAGCTCGTCGTCGCGGCCCACGACCGGCGAGGCCGCGCGGCGGCCCGGCGCGACGCTCGCGGCCGGCTGCGACGGCGACGCGTCGAGCGCCGCCTCCTGCGCGAGGATCGCCCGCTCGAGCTCCTGCAGCGCGCGGCCGGGCTCGATCCCGAGCTCGCCGAGGAGCGTGCGGCGGGCGTCGCGGTACGCCGACAGGGCTTCGGCCTGCCGCCCGGAGCGGTAGAGCGCCAGCATCAGCTGGCCGCGCAGGCGTTCGCGCACCGGATGCCGAGTAACGAGCGACTCCAGCTCCGGGACGAGCTCGGCCTGGCGCCCGAGCGCGAGATCGGCCTCGATCCGGTCCTCGAGCGCCGAGACGTAGAGCTCGTCGAGGCGCCCGATCTCGTCCTGCGCGAAGCGCTCGTACGTGAAATCCGACAGCGGCGCGCCCCGCCAGAGCCCGAGGGCGCCCCGCAGCTGGTCGGCCGCCTCGGCGGCGTCGCCCGCGGCGAGGGCTGCCCGTCCATCGGCCAGGCCGCGTTCGAAGCGGTCGCGGTCGAGCTCGTCCGGCTCGACGCGAAGCGCGTACCCACCGCCGGCGGTGCGGAGGGTCTCGGTGCCGCCCGGCAGCTCCTTGCGAAGGGCGGAAACGCAGTTCTGCAGTACCTTCGCGGCGGTCTGGGGCGGGTTCTCGCCCCAGAGCTCGTCGACGAGCACGTCGCTCGCCAGGGCCTCGTTGCCGTGCAAGAGCAGGAGCGCCAGCACCGCCCGCTGTCGCGTGCCGCCCAGCGTCAGGCGGCGTTCGCCGTCGAACACCTCCAGGGGCCCGAGGATGCGGTAGTCCATCGCGGCTCACTTTGAACCTACATCTTCGTTACCGGACGGTGGGCGGCCGTGGACGCGCCGTGGCCGCACGGTTACCGCCCTCCCGGATGCTGGGCTGGTCATGAAGTTCGGAGGGAGGATCAGCATGTTTCGCAAGCACTTCAGGATCAGGCGGGTCGTTCTCGGACTCGCATTCGCAGCTTTCGCAGCACCCGCAGCCCAGGCGTCCACGGGCTACATGGTCGACGGCGGGCCAGTACCCGTTAGTCGCGACACCACGGGGACGCAGCTCTCGTACATGAGCTACCACCAGGTGGGCGGCCCGCTCGCCGCTCCGGCGAAGGTCATTGCGCCACTCAAGGCGAGCGCCGCGATCTCCGAGCGCAGCTTCGGCGTTCCGGGCCCCGATCCGTCCCTCGCGCCCCAGGTCGTGTCGTCCGCGTCGAGCAGCTTCGATTGGCAGGACGCGGGGATCGGCGCCTCGACGGCTTTCGGCGTCGCCCTCCTGCTCGTGATCGCCGTGGCGATCATCCGCCGGAACCAGCACACCGGCCTGACGAGCGCGTAATCCAAACCTGAAGTGCTGGGCGAGAAGGCGGCCCGCAAAGGGCCGCCTTCCCTTTGCCGTCAGTAGCCTTCGACTCGATGTTCACAGGGATCGTCCAGGAGCGCGGGCGCGTGTCGTCGTTCGAGGACGGCCGGCTCGTGGTCGAGAGCCACATCCGCGCCGGCATCGGCGACTCCGTCGCCGTCGACGGCGTGTGCCTCACCGTCACGGGCAACAACGACGGCAGGCTGGCGTTCGACGTCATGGTCGAGACGGAACGGCGGGCGAAGCCGTTCGGCGCCGAGGTGAATCTCGAGCCGGCCTTGCGGGCCGGAGAGCCGCTCGGCGGGCACTACGTCCAGGGGCACGTCGACTCGGTCGGAACCGTTCGCTCCGTCGACGACGAAGCCGACGGCAAGCGCGTCTGGCTCGACGTGCCGGCGGACGTTCTCCGTTACCTGGTCGAGAAGGGCTCGATCACCGTCGACGGCGTGTCGCTGACGGTGGCCGAGCTCGACGACCACGGCTTCGCCGTCGCGCTCGTGCAGCACACCCTTGAGGTGACGACGCTGGGACGCCTCGCTCCCGGCGCGACGGTCAACCTGGAGACGGACGTGCTCGCAAAGTACGTGGAGAAGCTCCTGCCGGGGCTACGATCAGCCCAGTGAAAGTGGAGGAACGAAGCGCCTTCGCCACCATCGAGGAGGCGATCGAGGACATCCGGCAGGGCAAGCTCGTCGTCGTCGTCGACGCGGCGGATCGCGAGAACGAGGGCGATCTGACGATCGCCGCGCAGTTCGCGACGCCCGAGGCGATCAACTTCATGACGAAGGAGGGCCGCGGCCTGATCTGTCTCTGCCTGACCGAGGAGCGCTGCGACGAGCTCGGCCTACGGCAGATGACGGAGAAGAACGAGACGCCCTACGGCACCGCGTTCACGGTCTCCGTCGAAGCCCGCGAGGGCGTCACGACCGGAATCTCGGCGCCCGACCGCTCGCGCACGATCCAGGTCGCGATCGACCCGAAGGCGAAGGCGGAGGACCTCGTCCAGCCCGGTCACGTCTTTCCGCTGCGCGCTCGCGAGGGCGGCGTGCTGATGCGCGCGGGACAGACCGAGGCGGCGGTCGACCTGGCGCGGCTCGCCGGCCTCATCCCCGCGGGCGTCGTCTGCGAGATCATGAACGAGGACGGGACGATGGCCCGTGTTCCCGACTTGATTCCGTACTGCGAACGGCACGGACTGAAGCTCGTGACGGTCGCCGACCTGATCGAGTACCGCCGCGGCCACGAACAGCTCGTCGAGCGCATGACGACCGTGCAGCTACCGACGGCGTACGGGGATTTCACCGCGGTCGCGTTCCGCGAGAAGCTGACCGGCAAGCATCATGTCGCGCTCGTCAGGGGCGACGTCGACGGGGCGGAGAACGTGCTGGTGCGCGTCCACTCGGAGTGTCTGACCGGTGATGTGTTCCACTCGCTGCGCTGCGACTGCGGCGAGCAGCTCGAGCAGGCGCTGAGCCGCATCGCCTTCGAGGAGCGCGGCGTGCTGCTGTACATGGCGCAGGAGGGACGCGGCATCGGGCTGCTCAACAAGCTGCGCGCGTACGAGCTCCAGGAGAACGGGCTGGACACCGTCGAGGCGAATCTCGAGCTCGGCTTCCAGCCCGACATGCGCGACTACGGGATCGGCAACCAGATCCTCGCCGACCTCGGGCTGTCGACGATCAGGATCCTCACCAACAATCCGAAGAAGATCACGGGCATCGAGGGCTTCGGGCTCGAGGTCGTCGAGCAGGTGCCGATCGAGACGGCTCCGACGCCGCAGAACGTCCGCTATCTCGCCACGAAACGTGACAAGCTCGGCCACAAGCTTCATCACCAGGACCTGAAGTACGAGCCGCTGGAGGGTGGAGAGTGAGCGAGACCTGGTCGGGCGAGCCCGTCGACATCGAGGAGCTGGAGGAGCAGTCTGAGGACGGGGAGGCGCCCGAGGACGAGCTGCCGCGGCTGAGGGCGCCGGACGAGGAACAGGTCCAGCACGCGTACGGCGAG
>VAXY01000204.1 GCA_005885085.1 Actinomycetota bacterium
GGCTTTGCCGGCACAGCGGATAAAAGGAGGAATCAAGTGCACACGCTTTTGGCAGCGACGTCAGGTGATGTCACCAAAGCCGGGAAGGCGATCGGGCTTGCGCTCGGCATCGGGCTCGGCTCGCTCGGCGCCGGCATCGGCATCGGGAACATCTTCGGCTCCATGATCCAGTCGGTCGCGCGCCAGCCGGAGCTGCGGGGCGAGCTACAGGGCATCCAGTGGCTCGGCTTCGCGCTGACCGAGGCGGTCGTGTTCTACGGCCTGCTCGGCTCGATCCTCGCCTACGTCCTCGTCTAGTGGCTCCACTAATGGTCGGAACCAGCCCGCTCATCGCCCCGCTTCCAGGTCTGATGATCTGGACGCTGGTGACGTTCGGCCTGACGTACTGGGTCCTGAAGCGGTTCGCGTTCGGGCGCATCCAGGCGGCGATCGACGAGCGCCGCGAGCGGATCCGGCGGTCGATCGAGGAAGCCGAGCGCGCGCGCGACGAGGCGCGCAAGCTGCTCGAGGAGCACCGGGCGCTGATCGGCCAGGCGCGCGGGCAGGCAGAGGAGATCCTGGCCGAGGCGCGCAAGGTCGCGGACTCGCAGCGCCAGCGCGTCAAGGAGGAGACGGAGGCCGACCGCCAGCGTCGGCTCGAAGAGACGAAACGCCAGATCGAGGCCGAGACGCACCGCGCGCTCGAGCAGATTCGTGCGGAGGTCGCGGAGCTGACGCTGGTCGCGACGGCAAAGGTGACCGGCAAGGTGCTCGACGACGCCGACCACCGGCGTCTGATCGAGGACGCGATCAAGGACCTCGACTTTTCCGCGCTCGAGCAGGAGCCGGTCCGATAGCTGCCGTCCATCGCACGTACGCCCAGGCGCTCTTCGAGGCTGCGAAGGAAGCCGGCCGTCTGCACCAGATCGGTGAGGAGCTCGCCGATTTCGCGGCTGCGGTCCACGACGTGCCCGAGTTGCGGGCGGTGCTGCGCAATCCGCAGCTCGAGCCGCGCGTCAAGGTCGCCGTGCTCGACGACCTGCTGGGCGGCGCGGACGAGTTCGTACACAACTTCCTTCGCCTCGTCGCGGAGAAGGGCCGCAGCGGACAGATCGAGGACATCGCGCGCGAGTTCGACCGCCTGCTGGCAGTCGAGGAGCGCCGACTCGACGTCGAGCTCACGACGGCGCGTGCACTCTCCGAGGACGAAGCGCGTGACCTGCTGAAGCAGATCGAGAAGGCGTCCGGGCGCACGGTCGAGGCGACGCGCAAGGTCGATCCGAACTTGATCGGCGGATTCGTCCTACAAGCCGGTTCGATGCGTGTCGACGCGAGCGTCCGCGGCCGGCTCGAAGGTCTACGTCAAGAACTCGTCAAAGGGAGATAAGCGTGAAGCTGCGCCCGGACTGAAGGAACGGATCGAGCACTACGACGTCGAGACCGACCTCGCCGAGGTCGGCACCGTTCTCCAGGTCGGTGACGGCATCGCCCGCGCGTACGGGCTCGAGAACGCAGTCGCGATGGAGATGCTCGAGCTCGAGCACGGCGTCGTGGGCCTCGCGTTCAATCTCGAGGAGGACGACGTCGGTGCCGCGCTCTTCGGCGAGTGGCAGCACGTGAAGGAGGGCGAGCCGGTGCGGCGCACGGGCAAGGTCGCGAGCGTCCCGGTCGGCGACGCCTTGCTCGGCCGCGTCGTCGATCCGCTCGGGAACCCGCTCGACGGTGGCGGCCCGATCGACACGTCCGAAACCCGCCTGCTGGAGTTCAAAGCGCCGGGCGTGGTCGCACGCCAGCCGGGACCAATGTCGGCCGCGGTCAGCGGGAGCTGATCATCGGCGACCGCCAAACGGGCAAGACCGCGATCCTGATCGACACGATCCTCAACCAGAAGGACACGGACGTCGTCTGCATCTACGTCGCGATCGGCCAGAAAGCGTCGACGGTTGCGCAGGTGTACGAGAAGCTCCGCGACGAGGGCGCGATGGAGTACACGACGATCGTCTCCGCCGCCGCGCAGGAGGCGGCGCCGATCAAGTGGATGGCTCCGTTCGCCGGCTGCGCGATGGGCGAGCACTTCCTCTACGACGGGAAGCACGCGGTCGTCATGTACGACGACCTCTCGAAGCACGCGGACGCGTACCGGCAGCTCTCGCTGCTGTTGCGCCGACCGCCCGGCCGCGAGGCTTTCCCGGGTGACGTCTTCTACCTCCACTCGCGACTGCTCGAGCGTGCGTGCAAGCTCTCCGACGAGAACGGCGGCGGCTCGCTGACGGCGTTGCCCATCATCGAGACTCAGGCGGGCGACGTCGCGGCGTACATCCCGACAAATGTGATCTCGATCACCGACGGCCAGATTTACCTCGAGTCCGATCTCTTCTTCTCGGGCGTCCGGCCGGCCGTGAACGTCGGCATCTCCGTATCACGCGTCGGCGGCGCGGCCCAGACGAAGGCGATGAAGAAGGTCGCCGGCCGCCTGCGGCTCGACCTGTCGCAGTACCGCGAGCTGGAGGCGTTCGCGCAATTCGGCTCGGAGCTCGACCAGGCGACACAGCAGGCGCTCGCCCGCGGCGAGCGGATGGTCGCCACGCTGAACCAGCCGCAGTACCAGCCGTGGCCGATGGAGGAACAGGTCGCCGCGCTCTACGCGGGCGTGAACGGCTTCCTCGACCGGGTTCCGGTGCCGCAGGTCCCGCGCTTCCAGGACGAGCTGCGTGAGCATCTGCGCACGGAGGGCTCGATCCTGAAGGAGATCCGCGAGAGCGGCGACCTCTCGGACGAGACCGCAGAGAAGCTGAACGCGGAGCTGACGAAGTTCCAACAGGGCTTCAACGTCGAAGAGGAAGCGTCGCTCGTCGCCTAGTGCCCCTCCCAGCAATACATGCCCGCTTCTGGCCCGCTAGCACGCTGCGCGAGCGTCCACCCTCGTCCTTACCCAGGCTTCTAGCCTGGGCTACGGACGAGTGCGGCCTCTCGCTTGGTGCTAGCGACCCAGAAACTGGGCTGCATCACTGGAAGGGGCACTAATGGCCTCACTCCAGGACATCCGGCGCCGGATCCGGTCGGTCGGCAACACGCGCAAGATCACGCGTGCGCTGGAGCTCGTCGCGGCGTCCAAGCTCCGACGTGCGCAGGCGCGCATCGAGGACATGCGCCCGTATGCCGACCGGATGCTCGAGCTGATGTCCGGCACCGCGCGGGCGAGCACGTCGGTGCGCGGGCTGCCGCTCCTGCAGCAACGCGAGGTCCGCACGGTCGCCGTCGTCACGATGATGGGCGACCGCGGTCTCTCGGGCCCGTTCAACTCCCAGGTCCTCCGGCGGGCCCTTGCGGTCAACCGGCAGCTGCGGGCCGAGGGCAAGCAGGTGCGCTGGATCGGCGTCGGCCGCCGAGGCGTCGGATCTCTGCGCTTCCGCCGGCTCGACCTGTCCGGCGAGTTCACCGGCTTCACCGACGACCCGCGCTACGCGGATGCGCAGGCGATCGCCCACCGGGTGATCGAGCTGTACACCGATGAAGAGGTCGACCGAGTTGTCGTGATCTACAACCGCTTCGAGTCAGCCTTGACCCAAACGGTGACCGAGCAAGAGCTCCTGCCGCTCTCGGAAGCCCTCCTGGAAACCGAGGAGGAAGAGCGCCGAGAAGACGCCCTCAGAGGCGACTTCATCTTCGAGCCGGAGCCGGAGGAAATCCTGGAACGACTCCTCCCGGTCTATGTCGAGACGGAGCTCTACCGAGCCCTGTTGGAGTCGGCAGCCTCGAAGCACGGCGCCCAGATGACCGCAATGAGAAACGCGTCGAAAAACGCAGGCGAGCTGATCGACAGCCTGACCCTGGCAATGAACAGAGCGAGGCAAGCCGAAATCACCCAGGAGATCCTGGAAGTGGTAGCCGGCGCCGATGCTTTGACCACGTAAAGCCAACACCCAGCCCAAACCCCAAGGCCGGAGGCTAAGACAGGCCGAAGGCCGGCTTAGCCGGAGGCGAACTCAGAGGCCGGGGATGCGCGAAGCCAGCCCCGCCCTCCGGCCACCGGCAATCGCCCACCAGGAGCCAAATAAGAGCCCACGGGCTTGGCCCGTGGGCGCTCCGCCGCGCAGCGGCCGTCCCTAACAAAGAGACGCTGCAAGCGTCTCTTTCTCTGTCAGAATGCGGCCCGCCCCCGGAGGAGGGGTGGACCGAAGGGTATGGGGATGCGAAGCAGTCCCATAAACGAACGGAGGGAGTAGATGCATCGACGGAAGCTCTGGCTCTTCGCCGGGGTGGTATTCGCAGCGCTCGCGCTTGCGGCTACCGGCTCGGCGAGGGTGAATGGGCCGGACAGTGCCTCGGCCAAGTCGGCCGGCACGCTGGTCTTTGGAGCGGAGCAGGGCGGCGGTCCGGACTGGTGTCTGAACCTGATCCTCGACGTGGACTGCAACGCGTTCTGGAACGTCGTGTTCCAGACGCCGGTCATTCGAGGCGCCTTCCTGTTCACGCCCGCGTTCAAGTACAAGCCGGACCTGATCAGTAAGTACACGCTGCAGACAAAACCGCAGCGCACTACGTACTACATCCGGAAGAACGCGAAGTGGAGCGACGGCGCCCAGGTGACCGGGAAGGACTTCATCTTCACCTGGAAGACGGCGATGAATCCGAAGTACAAGGAGCACATCGACCCGTCAGGCTGGGAAGACATCAGGAGCGTGAAGGGCAACGGCAAGGTCGTCAAGGTCACCTACAAGCGCAACTACGCGCCATGGAAGGGCCTGTTCAGCTACGTCCTTCCTGCCCATGCTCTCGCGGGCACGGACATGCTGACGGTGTGGAACGACTGCCTGTGCAACCCGAAGAAGGGCAACGCCCCGATCAGTGACGGGCCGTTCCTGCTGACCAAGTTCGATCGCGGTTCCGGCGTCACCCTGACGCGGAACACGCACGGCTGGTACGGCAAGAAGGCCAAGCTCGACTCGATCGTGTTCCGCTTCATCACGAACACGAACTCCGAGATCCAGGCGATCCGCTCCGGTGAGGTCGACGCGATCTATCCGCAGCCGCAGTTGGCGCTCGCGGACCTGAAGAACCAGTCAGGCCTCAAGGTCATCACGCATCTCGGCCTGCAGTGGGAGCACATCGAGATCCAGGAAGGCGCCAAGGGCAATCCGCTCGCCAAGCAGGTTTGGCTGCGGCAGGCGCTGATCACGTCGCTCAACCGGGCGGCCGCAGCGAAGGCCCTCTACGGAACGCTGAATCCGAACATCTCGGTCCTCAACAGCCTCGTTCGCCTGACGAACGAGCCTGGGTACAAGGCGCACTTCAAGAAGTGGGACTACAACCCGACGAAGGTCGGGAACATCATGAAGGCGCACAGCTGCACCAAGGGCGGCGACGGCATCTACAGTTGCAGCGGCACCAAGGTGTCGTTCCTGTTCGAGTCGACGGCCGGAAACGCGCTCCGCACCCTGGCGTTCACGATCTTCCAGGATCAGGCCGCCAAGGCGGGCATCGAGCTGAGGAACGGGTTTGTTCCGGCCGGCACCCTCTTCGGGAGCCACCTGCCGGATCACAACTTCGACCTCGCGATGTTCACCTACGTGGTCGGAGTCGATCCGCACTACAACGTGAGCATCTTCTCGTGCGGTCTTCCGGGTAACTACACGGAGTACTGCAACCGCAAGGTGACGAAGCTGCTGACGGCCTCGGATCGTGAGCTGAACGAGGCGAAGCGCACGGTGCTGGTGAATCAGGCGGACACGATCATGGCCAACGACGTGCCGATGATCCCGCTGTTCCAGCGCGCCACGTATCTGGTCTACAAGTCGAGCGTCCACGGGCTGGTCGACAACGCCAGCTCGCAGGGCCCGAGCTTCAACGCGGAAGCCTGGTCGAAGGGCTAGGGCGACGCACGGACAGTACGACGTAAGGAAAGACGACGAGTCCCGCCCCGGGTCAACCGGGGCGGGACTCGTTCATAATGCGGTGACGCGATGCTGACCTACATCCTCCGGCGGATTCTCTACAGCATTCCGGTGCTGATCGCGACGAGCTGGTTCGTCTCGATCACCGGCGATCCGCTGGGCCGGATCCGGGCGAATCCCAACATCACAAGGGAGCAGTATCACGCGATCGAGCATTCGAAGCGGCTCGATCGCCCCGTGGTCGTGCGGTACGGCTACTGGATCCGCGACGCGATCACGAAAAAGTTCGGCACGACGCTCTTCGGCCAGCGGAAGATCTGGCCGGACCTCAAGCGTGTGATGGGGCACACGGTGCAGTTCATCCTGAGCGCGATCATCATTTCCGTCATCTTCGGGATCGCGATCGGGGTCTACTCCGCCTTACGCCAGTACTCCCTATTCGACTACACAGCGACCACCTTGAGCTTCATCGGCTTCGCGACGCCTGTGTTCTGGCTCGCGCTGATGATGCAGGTCCTGATGGTCCAGATCTTCCTCAAATGGAACGTCAGGATCTTCTACACCTCAGGCTTATCGTCGCCGGTGAACGCCGGCCACGGGTTCCATTTCTTCATCGACCGGGTGCAGCACCTCGCGCTGCCGGTGATGGCGCTGTGCGCGCTCAGCATCGCGACCTACAGCCGCTACATGCGGGCCTCGATGCTGGAGGTGCTCAACTCGGACTACGTGCGCACCGCCCGCGCCAAGGGCCTGCTGGAGCGCCGCGTGATCATGAAGCACGCGTTCCGCAACGCGCTGATCCCGCTGGTCACTGTCGTCGCGCTCGACTTCGGCGCTCTCTTCGCCGGCGCGATCGTCACGGAGACGATCTTCACGCTCGACGGGATGGGTTTCTACTTCATCAACGCCCTGGAGGCGAGCGATCCCTATCCGGTGATGGCGTGGCTGATGGTCGTCGCGACGATGGTGATCCTCTTCAACCTGATCGCCGACATCCTGTACGGCGTCTTCGATCCGCGGATTGACCGCAGCGTCCACGATCCCACGCTCGCGGTGGCGCCGCCCGGGTCGGACGTCTCGGTGCAGCCGTCGCTGCCGGCCGATCCGAGCGAGCTCACGTACCAGTACGGGCTCGAGGTCGCGGCGCGCAGCCAGTGGGCGTACGCCCGCCGCCGCTTCATGCGGCACCGGCTCGCGCTCGGCAGCCTCGTCCTGCTGCTCGGCATC